>CAOKQK010000088.1 GCA_948470905.1 uncultured Lachnospiraceae bacterium
GAGGTATCGGTTCACTCTCCTGCTCATCGTCATAGCAGCGTCCTGGGGACGCAGAGAAAGGAGTTTTTATGGGAAACTACTTGTTTATTTCAGATGCTGCAAAAGAGGTAAAGGTGGAAAGCCATGTCCTTCGTTATTGGGAGGAGGAGCTTCATCTCCCCATCAAACGAAACGAGCTGGGACACCGTTACTATACAGAGGAGGACGTGGAGCGCTTTAAGCAGATTAAGGGAATGAAAGAGAGGGGACTGCAATTGAAGGCAATCAAAATGATCTTGAAGGACGGAAGGCTGGATGTGCTTCCAAACGAAGATAACGGGCAGACAGCGATTGCAGGAATGTCGGACAAGCCTGTGGGTATGTCGGACAGATCTGTAGCAGGCGAGGGTGGACAGGAGCCGGGGCTGCCCATCGACATCGTGGACAGCAGGGATTGTGAAATGGAGCCGGAGACCAAGGAGAGTAAGGCGAAAAGGCTGCAGTGGCTGCTGCAGCAGCTGATCCGTGAGACCTTGCAGGAAAATAACAGTGACCTGTGCCGTGAAATCCGCGAGAGCGTAGTGAAGGAGCTGGATTATCAGTTCCGTATGCAGGAGGAGAGGGAGGAGGCAAGGGATAAGATGCTCGCCGAGCGGGACGAGGAGCATTATAAAAAGATGGACGAGCTGATCAGGAGCAGGAGCAAGTACGGAAAAAAGCAAAAGCCGGAAAAAACAGAACAGCCAAAAAAAGAAAATAAAGAGGAGACGAAAAGCGATAAGACAAGTTTTTGGAACCGGAATAAGAAAAAGCGCTTCTGATAAAAGCGCTTTTTCTTGTTATCACAGGGTGGGCAAGGTATAATGCTGTTTTACAGCACACCATGCGCGCGAGTAGGAAGAAAATCTTTCCTGCCCAATTTGTTTAGTCGTCCTGCTCGATGGTGCCAACCGGGCATTGTCCTGCACAGGAGCCGCAGTCGATGCACTTATCTGCATCAATTTCAAACTTTCCGTCCCCCATGCTGATAGCGCCAACCGGGCACTGAGCTTCACAGGCGCCACAGGAAACACATGCATCTCCAATCTTATATGCCATAATTTTATCCTCCTTCAAGTCTGATATTAACATATCAAAATCAAATATATTTTAATATAAAAGAGGAACAATTACAAGCCCTATTTAATAAAAATTATTGGTTAGATATAGCTAACACCAGGTATCCAATTTGTAATTGGTTTTCCGGAATAAATTTTTCTATGACTGGCATTCCTCCGTTGGATTTATATCAGCCTGTTCTGTCCGTCTTTTCTTAATGCCGTCGATGATGGCTTTTTTCTTGTCCAGGAGCTTCTTTTTGTCCATGGCAGGAACGCCCTTCAAACGATAGTCTATGCCCAGGGCGGCGTACTTTTTCTCTCCCATGGTGTGGTAGGGCAGTACATCCAGAGCTTTTAAATTATGGAACTGTCCGATAAAGTAGCCCAGGTCAAAAAGATATTTCTCATCGTCCGTGATACCGGGAACCACTACATGGCGGATCCACATGTCTACATTCTTTTCATTGAGGTATTCTGCGAATTTTAATATATTTTTGTTGGGCTGCAAGGTCAGTTCCCTGTGCTTGTCGGGGTCAATGTGCTTGATGTCCAGCATTACCAGGTTGGTCAGGGGCATCAGCTTATCTAATTTTTCCATAAGGGCTGCATTGTCGGGGTTGAACATGATGCCCGAGCTGTCAATGCAGGTATGGATATTCCGTTCCTTTGCAAGGGTGAACAGTTCGATCAGGAAATCTACCTGCATCAGGGGTTCTCCACCGGTCACGGTGAGGCCACCGCCATTGACATAAAATGCCTCGTTCCGCTCATACTGTTCGATGATATAGGAGGGCTCCATGAGGGTGCCGCCCTTTAAATCCCACGTGTCGGGGTTGTGGCAGTAAGCGCAGCGCATGGGACAGCCCTGCACAAATACCACAAAACGCGTTCCGGGACCGTCTACGGTTCCGAAGCTTTCCAGAGAGTGAATTCTGCCTTGCATAATCATCCTTCTTTCCTTAATAATGTATTTATAATCATTCAGCCCTTTCCTGTCTTAAGCCCATATTCCCGCAGCAGAGTTGAATGTATCCTTCAGGAGCAGTTCAGGTGAAGATTGAGCCCATACTGTTCCGATGCATTGGTCTTACAACCTTTGCGGGATAAGGCATGAAGGCCTGCTCAAAATCAGTATACACAATTTCAGGGGAAAAAACCAGCAGTTTGGGGAATAAAACGAAGAAAGTAGGAAAGGGAGAGTTGTGGGGAAGGATGTATAAGGAATATTACAGGGAATATAATTGACAACTATATGAGAAAAAAATAAAATACTATATAGAATAAATCGCTGTTGCGGAGTCCACAGCTAGATTCCTTTGCGGAGCTGTCTTGTGAGTGAGGAAGGCGGGTATGAAAGGGGAGTGGAGTATTATGAAGAAGATATATGGTATTTTGGCCGTGCTTTTATGTTTTCTGTTTGCAGGCTGCGGCAGAGAGGAATCGCAGTATTATGAGGTGGCGTCTGAAAAGCAGTCCTTCTTTGACGTGGCCGCAAATGCTGTGGGCGCCAAATTCCAGGGGATGCAGTTTTATCAGGGAGAGCCGGTGCAGATATGGTCTGCCAGGGAGGCGGGAAAAATTAATATCTATCTGTACAAGATGGATGGGAGCAGGGAGCTTCTGTTGGAAGGTGCGCCGGATGGATATGATTTTGGAAACGGATACATAGACAAGGACGGAAATTATTATCATTGGAATACCAATGAGTCTATTTCCGGGACAGATCCTTCCGGCAGGCGTCTTTTCAGCAGGCGGCTGTCCGAGGCTGAAATTTCAACAATAAACAGAATCTGCCAGCCGTCTGACGGCAGGATTTATCTATTGTATACGGAGAGTGGGGGAGGAATATTCAAGCTGGGGATTCTGGATCCGGCAACGGGAGAGATTACCAAGGTGAGCAATGCAATTTCCGGCCTGTCTGCCAGCACCAGTATCGGGTCAGGCGGAGACGGGCTGTGCTACCTGAAGGAGCAGGGTGTGGAGAAGGTGGACGCGGAGGCGGGACGTGTGGAGGAACTGTGGCCCTTTGTAGGAACGACCTATATCCTGGGGCTGACCACAAGTTATCCGGTATGGGATTTCCAGGTAAAGGAGGACGGAAGCCTGGAGCTTTTGCGGGCGGGTAAGAAAGGAGAAAACGGTATCCTGGAGGCTTTGCGGAAGGAGCCTGTGGAAAAGGGGAAGAAAATCTTGACCCTGCGGGGAACCTCTTTTGCGTATAATAAGTGGCTTAAGGAATGTGTGCAGTTGTTCAACCAGGGAAATGACCAGTGGTATGTGGCATTGGAGGAATGCGGGATTTATTCGGATCCGGAAGACTATGCCATGCAGACCAGCATAGAGATCGCGGCGGGGAAGGGGCCGGATATTCTGTATGGGGATGTCCTGGGAAGCTATGAGGCAGGCGTCTTCACAAAGGGAGGGTTTGCCGATCTTGCTCCTTATCTGGGAGAATCCGGCATGAAGGAGGAGGACTTCTTTCCGGCAGCTTTCGGATATTATCGGGATGGCGGAAAAATATACAGTGTCATGCCCAAAATGGATTTTTCTCTGGATGGACACGGGAGTATCGTGATGGATGCCGCTGTGCTTAGCGGGGAGGGAGAGCCTGACATTGAAACACTGGTGGATTCTCTGCTGGCCTGCGGGGAAGATGCGTATTTCCTGCGGAGCGCAAAGTCTGATGACCTGTTGGACCTGTTCCTGGAGGGATCGGAGAGTCTGTGGGGGATGGTTGATTGGGAGACTGGTACATGTAATTTTAATACGGAGCTGTTCCGCAAAATCATGGAGGCGGCAAAAAGGCTTGAAGACAGTGCTCAGAGAGGCGGGGCGACAATAGAGGAAGCCATTAAGAAGCTTGAGGAGGAGCAGTATGATGTACAGCCTCTGGCGGAGAGAGAATCCTACAATCTGTACCGGTATTTGGATCAGGATCTGCTGCGGGAGAAGGGAAAGGTACGGGCAGGGATCTTGTTTGACGACGGATGCCATGCGCATGCGGAGGCCGGCAGCAGGGTAATGGTCAACGCCAATACGGACAAAAAGGAAGGCGCCTGGGAATTTATCAGATTCCTTCTGGAAGAAGGGCAGCCTGCAGAATATGACTTCGCCGGATATCCTGTGTCAAGGAAAGTTTTCGATGCTCTGATGGAGAAGGAACTTCTTAAGGAGCGCTATGTGGAAGATTATGAGAAATATTATAAAGACAATGGTACTTATCTTTTGAACGAGAGAAGGATTCAGGGAATCAGAGAAATCTTGGAGGATGCTCGCTTTATTCCTACGCGGACACAGCCAATTTTGGATATCATTCATGAGGAAGCCCGGACATATTTCAGCGGGGTAAAAAATATGGAGGAAGTATGTGTACTCGTTGGCAACAGAGTGCAGGTTTATCTGGATGAGAACCCGAATTGAAGGTGAATACAATATCGTAAGACAGTGTAAGGGCGGATACAATACTATGAAAAGAGGCTGCAACCCATGCGGATTGCAGCCTCCTGTTTATGCGCAGGTCCGCATATGGAAGTTTGCTGCTGATGCAGCATGCGGACCGAGTAGGGGAAAAGAATCTCCCCTGCTTAATTTTTTCCCAGCTGTCCACAGCTCTTTATCATAATGTGTCCCCCGGCACATTACATCAGGCTTTCACTATGTTAGATAGCCTCATGGAAAGTACGGGAAATAACATCAGCCTGCTGTTCGGGAGTGAGCTTGATGAAGTTCACTGCATACCCGGATACGCGGATTGTGAGCTGGGGATAATTCTCGGGATGTTTCTGTGCATCCAGCAGAGTATCTCTGTTCAACACGTTTACGTTCAAGTGATGACCGCCCTTTGTAGCATATCCATCCAATAAATTTACAAGATTGTCAACCTGTGCGTTTGCTGCTGCCATAGTTATGATTCCTCCCTATTTTTAATTGATAAAAGTTCAGGACCATGCGTGTTCCATTCGATATGAGAGCGTCAAATCAAACAAATCCCATAGTGAAGATTTACGCGTGGACTTTGAATGTCATTGATAATCATCCAGGCCTTGATGAAGCGTGGGTACACTGCAGGCCAACGGTGTCCTGGAACAGTCCGTACAGCCCATTGTCTGAACGTTCTTTGATGCTTCCTCTTTTGTATCGGTATCCACATTGATATGCCCGACACCGCTTTCCATGCCGGAATCCAGCATTTTTATAAGGTCATCAATCATTTGTTTCTCGTCCATAGTGTCTCCTTCCTGGCGGTGCTTCTATGCAGCCCGGAGCCGGCGGCTCAGGTATAGGAATGCCTGTTTGCCGGGAACCGGTGCCGGGCTGTTATAATCCATAATTCCTTATTTCAGGTCCAGTTCAAGATCGCCTGCAAATACCTGGTCCTCTTTGCCCAGAGCTCCGGGAATGATGGTAAAGGTATTGGAGATACCATCCTGTGCATCATTGAAAGGAAGCTTGGATACGGAAGACAGGGACGCTACAGCACCCTTGGTATCGCGACCATGCATGGGGTTGGCACCGGGAGCGAAAGGCTGACCCTTTCTGCGGCCGTCAGGTGTATTGCCCGTAGCCTTACCATAGGTAACGTTAGAGGTAATGGTCAGGATAGAGGTAGTAGGAACGCCGTTTCTGTAGGTGTGATGTCTTCTGATAGCAGTCATGAAGGTATGCACAACCCACTGTGCGATCTCGTCAACACGGTCGTCATCGTTGCCGTACTTAGGGAAGTCGCCGGTGGTCTTGAAGTCGACAATGATGCCGTCCTCGTCACGGACTACTTCCACTTTTGCATACTTGATAGCGGAGAGGGAGTCTGCCACGATGGAGAGCCCTGCAACGCCGGTAGCGAAATATCTCTTGACATCTCTGTCATGGAGAGCCATCTCTGCTCTCTCATAGCAGTATTTGTCATGCATATAGTGGATAATGTTCAGGGTGTTGACATATACGTCTGCCTGCCACTCCATCATATCCACAAACTTGCTGATAACATCATCATAGTTAAGCACGTCGCCGACAACAGGGCGGTACTTGGGACCAACCTGCTTCTTGGTAACTTCGTCCACACCGCCGTTCAAAGCGTACAGCAGGCACTTGGCAACGTTTGCGCGTGCGCCGAAGAACTGCATTTCCTTACCGATTACCATGGAGGATACGCAACATGCGATACCGTAGTCATCGCCATGAGTAACTCTCATCAGGTCATCGTTCTCGTACTGGATGGAAGAAGTCTGGATGGACATCTTTGCGCAGTATCTCTTCCAGTTCTCAGGAAGCCTGGTGGACCAGAGTACGGTCAGGTTAGGCTCAGGAGAAGGCCCCAGGTTCTCCAGAGTGTGCAGGTAACGGAAGCTCATCTTTGTAACCATGGGTCTGCCGTCAACGCCTACACCGCCAAGAGATTCCGTAACCCACACGGGATCGCCTGCGAAGATCTGGTTGTACTCGGGAGTACGGGCAAACTTCACGCAGCGCAGTTTCATGATGAAGTGGTCTACAAACTCCTGGATCTGCTCCTCGGTAAATGTGCCGTTCTTTAAGTCTCTCTCTGCGTAGATGTCAAGGAAGGTGGAGGTACGTCCAAGGGACATGGCTGCACCGTTCTGCTCCTTTACAGAGCAGAGATATCCGAAGTACACTGCCTGGATAGCTTCCTGAACATTGGTTGCAGGATTGGAAATATCGCAGCCGTAGGAAGCAGCCATTTCCTTCATGAGCTTCAGAGCGGTGATCTGCTCGGAAATCTCCTCGCGCAGGCGGATGACTTCATCTGTCATAACGCGGCCTGTGGAAGCCTTCTGAGCCTCCTTGTCCTCGATCAGTCTGTCAATTCCGTACAGGGCAACACGTCTGTAGTCGCCGATGATACGTCCGCGGCCATAAGCGTCGGGAAGACCGGTGATGATATGGGAGGAACGGCAGGCTCTCATCTCGGGATTGTAAGCGTCAAAGCAGCCTGCGTTGTGTGTCTTTCTGTGGGTGGAGAAGAACTCGGAAATCTCGGGATCTACCTCGTAGCCATTGTCAGAGCATGCCTTCTCTGCCATACGGATGCCGCCGTAGGGCTGCAGGGAACGCTTGAAAGGCTTGTCGGTCTGGAAGCCCACGATGGTCTCCTTGCTCTTGTCAAGGTATCCAGGGCCATGGGAAGTGATGGTGGAGACAACCTTGGTGTCCATGTCAAGGACGCCGCCTGCCTCTCTCTCCTTCTTCTGAAGGTCGAGCACCATTGTCCACAGGTCCTTTGTGTTCTGCGTAGGCGCGGCAAGGAAAGCTTCGTCGCCGTCATAGGGATGATAGTTCCTCTGAATGAAGTCACGCACGTTGACTTCCTTGTCCCATTTGCCCCGCACGAAATCTGTCTCAATTGGTTTCATTTTGAAATACCTCCTGTATAAATTTGAATTAGAATAAAAGTTTGATTGTTCCCCTAATCCTTGATTCTATTATAAGAAAAATGACAGGGACAGTCAAGGCGTAGTGGTGTACTTTTTTGTGTACACAGGGCGATTTCAAGAAGTTTTAGATTTCCTTTAAAAAATTTTTATTTACATAATTCGACAACGGCTTCATTGACAAGCCTGCTCTCAGCCCTGCCCTTTAATACGCTCATTGCGGCTTTCATGAGCTGTGCTTTGTTTCTGGCAGCGGCCAGGCCGGCAAAGTGTTCCAGGATAAAAGCTTTCACCTCCGCCGGGTCAGCCATCGTCTCGGGAGCTGCCCCACAGGCTGTGCCATCGACGGGCGTCTCCGCTGTAGCCATCGCTGCGGGGCAGTCTTGGTACTGGGGCGCCTGGGTGCCGGACTGCAGGTTTTGGTTCAAGGACGCCGGCGAGCCGGGGTCTCTGCCTGTTTTTATAAGTTCGCCTGCCACAATGCTCTCGACCAGGCCATCCGGTAACACAGACGGCTCAGAGGTGCAGACGTCTGTCTGTGACAGCGCCCTTTTTACAGCGGATACCAGGGAGGCGACCAGATCTTCCTCCTGGTTGTCACAGGTGCCTGCAGCCTTTTTGTATTGGATATGGTCCAGCTGGGAAGAATCTATGACCAGATCAGGGTAGATATCCGATTTTACAATATCGCCAAAATGGTAGATACCAGGGACATCGGGATGTTCAAGGCAATAAGTGACGATTATTTTTTTATCGGAATCCACGATCCAGTATTCCCTGACTCCGGCATTAATATAGATGCCAAGTTTTTGTCCGTAGTCCTGCCCGCGGCTTGCAGGCGAGACGACCTCGATCACCCAGTCCGGCGCGCCGTGGCAGCCTTCTTCGTCCAGCTTCCCTTCATCCCGCACTACCGTGATATCCGGCTGCAGGCAGGTCCTTAGCGGATTTTTGAAAATTACGGTAAAAGGGGTTGCCATTACATGGCACTGAGGTTCCCTTGCCTTTAAGTATACGGATATTTCCGTGAACAGGCAGCCTGTGATGCCCTGGTGTGTGGCTGTGGGGAAGAAGGCGGCTGACGCCTGGTTTTCCGGTGATCCGGGAAAAGTTTCTTTTGAGGTTGTTTTCATGATGCTGTCTCCTTTTGCAGGAGGTCCACATGGAATGCTCCTGCCTTTTTTGTTTTGGTAGTTACTTTAATTTTGCAGTTGCTCTGAGTAAAATGGCAGAAGCGCCTGAATGTGCGGCATGCACGGTTCAATTTGATTACTTCAGATGAGTATATTGTAGTGGGTTCTGAGGGATTTGTCAATATATTTTTTGCCTGCCGGAATAAAATCTCTGCCGGAACAAAAGCCGGTGTCGCCAAGTAACAGTTCAAACTGCCCCTTATGGAAAGCAGCAATTGTGTTTCAATGCAGTTTAGCGGCATTTTGCAAAAATTGTAAAATGTTGCCGCGTATAACTTGTCATATTTTGGGGAAAGTCTTATAATAAAGCTGAAATAAAACTTTAAAAATCTGAAGGGAGAATTGACATGCAGGGAATCACGAAAGAAATGACCATAGGGGAAATACTCAGCGCAAATCCCGATGTGGCGCCGCTTTTGATGGAGGCGGGCATGCACTGCCTGGGGTGCCCTTCCGCGCAGGGGGAATCCCTGGAGGAGGCGGCAATGGTACATGGAATCGATATTGACGCACTGATGAAAGCCATCGAGGAGCTGTAAGGATCCTGCGTCTGATAATGAAGAAAGCGTCCCTGGTGCCTGCATTCCATAATACAAGCGGCCAGGGGCGCTTCCTGATTTCATGAAGACGCATTGGGGGCATCCTTCTGCGGACCGGCTGTTATATGCGGCCCAGCGCCTGGACGGCGTCTCTTGGGATCAGTGCCTCATAATGCTCGGCAAGGAAGGTGTTGCTTGCCGAGGACATACGCTGGATGGCACCGTACTCGGAGACAATGTTGCAGGTGCGGTCGAAATCGGCGCTGTTCTCCTGGCCCTGGGTCAGCAGCAGGAGATAATTGCCTGTGCGCTCATCCTTGTAAAGACAGCTTAAACCGTTGTAGTGCCCCGCGATGACGGAGGCCGCACTTATAATCTGCTGCAGGGAAGGCATCATAAAGACTCTTGTGCGTTCGCTGTCTTCGCCGTCTGCCTGCGGATCCTGGCCGCCTTCCGGGGATTCGTCCGTCTGAATCCTGCGGAACAGGTCAAGGACGTCATCCGACGCGCCATCCGCATATTCCCCAAATATATCTTCAACATCGCCGTCTTCGGTGACGGAGGGAGCAAATCTGGAGAAGCGCGTGTCCAGCTCTTCCGGATCCTCCACCTTGGTGATGATCAGAACAATGCATTCTGCATTTAACGGAATTGCCTCTATCATGAGAGGGATATCCTCTGCCTCAAATCCAAACTCAAAATTTGCCTGTCTCATCATATCACGGAACAGGTTCTTTGCCTTTTCCGTCCCATATGCCAGTTCGCTGATCTTAAGCTCCCGGCTGGCTAAATCCTCCCGCGTCAAAGTGCAGCGAATCTGGTTCTCATTTACTTTTTCTATCTTCATACGACAACCCTTCCTTCCTGCATGGTTCTCTGTTGTACTATGATTTGTAACAGTTCCCTGACTTGTCTAAACTGTTATCAGGATTCCCGAACCTCTGGCGGTTCGTGTGCCTTATTCTTATATAATAAAGCTACCTTATCATATACTTTCGAGTGTTTGAAGTCAATAGCAGAAATTAAGTTTAATATTTTTTAATAAATTTTAAAAATTTTGTCTTGCCAAATCAAGAAGACTGGAGTATGATATGTTCATAGGTGCCTTCGGTACTCGGTACGGGGAAGGGGGCAGCAGTCTGATCCTCAAGTTGATTTAGCAGATTTTGGGACAATTCGTCCCGGTTCATCCTTGTATTATTTTAGGTGTGTATATCACATTATATGACAGTAAATAAAAACTGACATAGTCTTTAAGGATGTCTTGCAAGCAAACGTGCTGATTTTACGCAGCTGCTTGATCATAGTATTTCAACTAAATTTTTCACAAACATAATTCATTTTAAACACGGGGGATGGTGGCAATTTTTGCCATAAAAGTACTGCTGAAGGCACCTATTTTCATTTGTGGCGATTATACAGGACTATACAGGGACTTCCGGAGAATGATTCATCACAGATCCTTTTGGACGGAAGCCCATAGGGTCAGGAGAAGCCTATTTTACACAATGAAAGTGGTGGAGTGATGAGCAACGTGACAAAAGAGAAAACAGCTGATGAAAAAGCAACTGAAGAAAAAGTCATCAAAGGGACGACGACAAAAGAAAAAATGGCAGACAGAAAAACTACAAAAGATAAAGCAGGGGAAGAGAAGGTGGCAGGAAAAAATGTGGATAAGACAAGAGTAAGGGTAGAAAAAGACAGAACGCAGAAGGTAAAAAGGGAAGCAGCGACGGCAATGGAGATAATTGCTGCCAGAAATAAAATGCAGGACCTTCTGGAACAGATGCGGCAGAAAGGGGTTAAACTATTTGTGGACGGGGAGGCCGCGCTGCCCGGGGAAATTGCCGCCAAGGCTGTCTGTGAAGGCAGTGCGTATATGGCGGATTATGTGCTGGGGGAAAACGGTGCTATTGAGCAGGTCCGTTTTGACAAAGTGACCAGGAAATAGATGGCTGCGCCCCGGGCTGCAACGCTGCCGCATGCGGCAGGGAACCGCTGCCTGTGTATGGCTCCGTCTGTGAAAATGGGATTGCCTCTCGTGCTGTGACGGAGCAATAATCTGAAAAATGATAATGACGCAGGACAATAAGTGTGGTATGATGTAACTGTCCACATTTTTGTTGTGGGCAGTTACATGCCAGGGAAAGGTTTGGGGTAAGAGATGAAGAAAGCAATACCGGTTATAGTTGCGCTTGTGCTGATCGTGCTCATAGGTGTGGGGTATGTCGGCAAGATAATGTGGGATAAGTATTCATACAGTAAAGAAAAGGCAGATTTGGATGAATATTACGGGGTGACGGAAGGGCAGCTTGCCATTATCCTCCAGGATGACAGGATTTCGGAGAAGGCGGTGCTGGCGGGAACGGACGTCTACTTTGATTACGATACAGTGAAGAACTATTTAAATGACGGCTTTTATCTGGACAGCAATGCAGGAAAGCTTCTATACACCATGGCGACAGACATTGTCACTGCGTCTCTGGGAGCACAGGATTATTCTGACATGGACGGGGTACATGGGGCGGGATATGAGATCTGTTTCCAGCAGGAGGACAGGGTCTATATTGCGGCGGAATATGTGAAGAAGTTCACGGATTATTCTTATGAGGTGTTTGACCGGCATATGCAGGTCTATACGGAGTGGGGAGAGAAGGTAACAGCGGAGATTGCAAAGGGTACACAGCTGCGTGTCAGGGGCGGGATTAAGAGCCCCATCCTGAGGGAGCTGGTCCAGGGCGAAACGGTGGAAATCCTGGAGGAGATGGAGACATGGAGCGGGGTGAAGACTTCGGATGCCATGATCGGCTATGTGGAGAACAAGTACCTTAAAAGCTATGGAACAGAGTCAGAAGTGCCGGTGACGGGGCATGAGGAGGAATTTACCAGCATGGCAATGGACGGGAAGGTATGCCTGGGCTGGCATTCTGTCGGAGGGCCCGGAGGCAATGATACGCTGGATAATATGCTTGCCGAGAGCAGGGGCATAAATGTGATCGCGCCCACGTGGTTCAGCCTGACGGACAATGAGGGCAATTTCCGTTCCTTTGCGTCACAGGAGTATGTGGACAGGGCGCACAGCGCGGGAGTCCAGGTCTGGGGCGTTCTGGACAATTTCAACTACGAGCTGGAAACGTCTGTCCCGGTCAGCAGTTATGAAGTCCTCTCGTCTACGTCCAGGAGGCAGCGGCTGGCACAGAATATAGTGGAAGCTGCGGTAAGCCTGGGGCTGGACGGGATCAATATTGACTTTGAGGGAATCACCGTGGATTGCGGAGAACATTATGTGCAGTTTCTGAGGGAGCTGTCCGTGCTGTGCCGGAGGGAAAAGCTGATCCTGTCCACAGACAATCCGGTGCCTTTTCCCTTTAATTCCCATTACAGGCTGGACATTCAGGGCAGGATTCTGGATTATGTGATCATTATGGGTTATGACGAACACTGGCATGGCAGCGGGGATCCGGGAAGCGTGGCAAGCATCAGCTATGTTTCAAACGGATTGGACAAGACCCTGGAACAGGTGCCTGCTGAGAAGGTGGTCAATGCACTGCCGTTTTATATGATCCTTTGGAAGACAGAAGGCACGCAGGTGACAGACCAGTATATCACTATGGCGAATAGGGAAGACTTTGTAAGCCATCTGAGCCAGTCGCCCGTGTGGGATGAGGTAACATGCCAGAATTATGCAGAGTGGCAGAACGGCAGCGCCAGGTATCAGATCTGGATTGAGGATGAAGAATCCATTAAAGTAAAACTGAATGTGATGAACAGCAAGGGGATTGGCGGCGTGGCAGTATGGCGTATCGGCTATGGGACTCCAGCGGCGTGGGCGCTTGTGACAGCCTTTGCCCGGCAATAGTTCTTTATAAAAATAAAACGGGTTGTCAGAAAACAGATAGTCTGTAAGAAAAGAGGGGTGTGACCGAAATCGGTCACACCCTCCTCTCTTAAGCGCGCCCGGCGGGCGAACGCTTTTTCATGCCCTGTGTGTTATGAAGATGTACGGCCTTCCGCAATCCCTGCGGTTTTGTAATGCTGCCACAGCGCCATGACATCATATCCGAAAATTGCCCTTAAGTCAGCATATTTGTTGGCATAACCTACAGCGTTGAATTCCGTTCCCGGATCTCTGCCTTCCAGCGCTCCGGAAGTGACATAATGTGCCACATAAGCGTCCCAGTTGTCACCGTAAACCTTACTCAGGTCAGGATACTGATATCTGTAATTTGCTACGTTGAGCAGGCTGTTCATGCTGCGGAATTCATTGATGCCGCTGGTAATGTAATGCGTCCAGAGAGCCTCTCTGTTATAGCCATAAATAGCCTTGAGATCAGGATATTTGTCTGCATAGTAGTGTTCATCGAACAGATCCTTCAGCGTGGGAATGACCGTGGGAACAGTAGGCGTGGTGGGTATAATGGGACGGGGGGATGTGCTGAAAAAGTACGGATTCGTTGTAACATATCCCTCCTCAAAAGCAAAGGTGTCCTTTTTGAAATCATACAGGGAGTAGGAAGTATTGCTCTGGGTAAAATGAACCGTCAGGCTGCCAACCGTACCGCCGCATCCCATGGTTGAGGTTGCCTCTCCTCCGTCCACGTTTAAATGGATATTCTGCACATCACCGTTGAAGTTGGTGAGGGTCGGGTCGTAAACGTAGGCGTTTGTGATGGGAGCGGTAACAGAGCAGGCGCTTCCGCTCAGCGCAAAAAAGTCTTCGATCTGACTTGCCTCAAACATGAAGAATTGGGAATTCTGAAGCACCGTTACATTGCTGAGGCGGACATCGCCCAAGTCAAGCAAGGGAGCCTTTTCATGGAAATTGGACACCACTACGATATCTCCATCCTTGACGAGGTTGTAGTAGACCTGCAGTAATTTCTGCTCCGCGTTTTCCTTGTCTTCCATATCAGCCTCTACCAGGACATACCATCCGCGCTGGTTCGGATACTCATCAATATAAAAATCCGGATCGTAGTCAATATAAAAGGTGGTGGGTGCTGGGGTAGGTGCTGCGGCTGACGCCTTGAGCGTGGAGATATCCGGCAGCAGAATCAATGCTGCAGCTGCCGCAAACATGGTAACAAATGTTTTGATTCTTTTCATACTTAAAAATCCTCCTTTTTTATTTTATTCCCGCGTACAGGGAGCCAAGGCATATAGGGCATTGGCCAATGCCGCGAGAGTCAAATACCCCTCTGCCCTGCAGCGCCGCAGGCTTAATGCACCGTTGCCCGCATAAGGGATGTTGACTATTACATTTAATCAGCTGCTTACTCTCTGACAGGCAGACAGTGTACTGAGCTTTTGTTTCACTTCATGTAATATCACCTCCGAACAATTACATATTATCTTAAAAGCAAATAAAATGCAACTGTTTTGGCGGTTATAAAGAAAAATTAAGAAGAATGTTTTTTTTATTAAAAAAATCTTTTCATCCGGTTAAAATCCCTTTGGAGATAAAAAAGAACAAAGAATTTATGTCGATTTGTACGAATGTGACAATGAAACAGAATATAATTTTATAGCATAGAAAAACCAGGAAAGGGATTAAGACTTATGGATAAGCTCCGGCTTAAAATTCTGTATGGCGCTGCTGCGCTGCTGCTCCTTGCGTGCGTATGCTATATGGGGCGTGAGGCAGCAGCGCATGTGATGGGGAAGAATGTGGAGGAAGGAGAAAGGTTCCGTGTGGTGGTTGACGCAGGACACGGAGGGATGGATCCCGGAAAGGTAGGGATCAACGGGGCACTGGAGAAGGATGTCAACTTGAAAATTGCGGAAGCATTGAAAAAGTATCTTGAAGCGGAGGGCGTTGAGGTGGTGATGACAAGGGAATCCGACGATGGGCTCTATAACGCGGATGCTTCCAACAAGAAGGTCCAGGACATGAAACGCCGTATTGAGCTGATTGATGAGGTGGATCCCATGATAACGGTGAGCATTCACCAGAACAGCTATCCCGAGGAATATGTGCATGGGGCTCAGGTTTTCTTCTACAGCGGAAGCTCCCAGGGGCAAAAGCTGGCGGAGATCATCCAGGCGCAGCTGGTTGACAAGGTTGACCCGGAAAACAAACGACAGGTGAAGGCAAACAACAGCTATTATTTATTGAAGAAAACGGGTATACCCATCGTCATTGTGGAGTATTGTGTTTCAGACAGACAAACCGATTTATAGTTACCATCATTTG
>CAOKQK010000089.1 GCA_948470905.1 uncultured Lachnospiraceae bacterium
CCGGAAAATAAAGATTTTGTAGCCAAAAAGGAGTGTCAGATTTGACACTACCAAACCGGAATAGGAGGCGTAAAAATGAATGCAAAAGGCACGGTTTTTAAATATGGCGATAATGTGGACACAGATGTCATTATCCCGGCAAGATACCTGAATTCTTCCGACCCCGCAGAGCTGGCGGCGCACTGTATGGAGGACATTGACAGGGATTTTATCAAGAAGGTGAACAAGGGCGATATTATCGTGGCGGAAAAGAATTTCGGCTGCGGCTCCTCCAGGGAGCATGCACCCATTGCCATCAAGGCGGCGGGCGTCAGCTGCGTCATTGCGGAGACCTTTGCCAGGATCTTTTACCGCAATGCCATCAATATCGGGCTGCCCATTGTGGAGTGTCCGGAGGCCAGCCGGGGCATTGAGGCAGGGGACGAGGTTGAGGTAAACTTTGACACGGGAGTCATCACCAATGTTACCAGGGGAACCACTTTCCAGGGGCAGGCATTCCCGGAGTTCATGCAGAAGATTATTGCTTCGGAAGGGTTGATAAATTACATTAACAGCAGGCAGTAAGGAAGCGTTAAAAAAATTTTTGCCAGTTCCCGCAGATCGCTTCTCGATCAGCTGGAGCCAAACGGCTCCTGAAACAGGAAGCCGGGGCATATTTATCAAACATAATAACAGTGGGCAGCTATGCGTTATGGCAGGGCTGCCTGCTGTTAATCTTTTGTAAACAGTCATGAGATTGCCCGCTTCAGCGGGCGAAGGGACAGGGGTCGAAGGAAATACGTTTCAGCCGTCCTGTTCCGACTGCCCGCAGAAGCGGGCGGAAGGAGAGCTTCAACCTTATTGGTCAGTGTGCCCGCAGAGGCGGACAGATGGGGGCAGAGATGAATTCAGAAAATTCAAAAAAATATGAGATAGATATGTGTAATGGACCGCTTCTGAGCAAGATTTTGATTTTTTACATTCCCTTGATGCTGTCAGGGATCCTGCAGCTTCTGTTCAATGCGGCGGATATCGCCGTGGCGGGGAGGTTTGCGGGAAATGATGCGCTGGCGGCAGTGGGCTCTACCAGCTCATTGACCAACCTGATCGTGAACCTGTTCATCGGTCTGTCTGTGGGCGCAAACGTCCTGGTGGCGCGGTATTACGGGGCAGGGCAGAAGGAAGAACTCAAGAGCATGGTGCAGACAGCGGTGGCGACTTCAGTTTTGGGCGGCATCCTCCTGATCTTTGTAGGTTTTTTTGTGTCAAGGCCGGCGCTGACCCTGATGGATACGCCGGAGGACGTTATCAATCAGTCGGTGCTGTATATGCGGATTTATTTTGCCGGGATGCCTTTTATGATGTCTTATAACTTCGGCAGCGCGGTGCTGAGGGCGGTGGGGGATACCAAGAGGCCGCTTTATTTCCTGCTGATTGCGGGGGTTGTCAATGTGCTGTTAAATTTATTGTTTGTGATCGGCTTTTCCATGGGGGTTGCGGGCGTAGCCACGGCGACGGTTGTGTCGCAGGCAATCTCCGCGGTGCTGGTGCTGCGCTGTCTGATCAAGACGGATGCGGTATATCAGCTTGTCCTGAAAGATATCAGGATAGTGCCGGACAAGCTGATCCGCATGGTAAAGATCGGAATCCCCGCAGGGCTGCAGGGGGCTCTGTTCTCCATCTCCAACGTGCTGATCCAGTCCTCCGTCAACAGCTTTGGCTCCATTGCCATGGCGGGAAATACGGCGGGCAGCAATCTGGAAGGCTTTGTCTACACATCCATGAATGCCCTGCATCAGTCTGCCATCAGCTTTACGGGGCAGAACTACGGCGCAAGGCAGTACAGGAGAGTGGGAAAGGTGCTTCTCATCTGCGAGTCCCTTGTGGTGGTTGTGGGACTGATCCTGGGAAATGCCGCCTATTTCTTTTCCGGGACGCTTTTGAAGCTTTACTCCCCGGACCCGGAGGTCATCAGCTATGGCATTTTGCGGATGGGATATATCTGTGTCCCTTATTTTCTCTGCGGCATGATGGATGTGGCAGTGGGCGTCCTGAGGGGAATGGGCTATGCGATCATGCCCATGCTGGTGTCGCTGACCGGTGCCTGTTTGTTCAGGATTGTGTGGATCTATACGGTTTTCCAGGAATATCATACCTTGGAATGCCTGTATATATCTTATCCCATAAGCTGGGCATTGACCTTTTTGGTGCATCTTCTGTGTTTTGGTGTGGTGTATCGGAGATTGCTTGCAAAAAAAGCTTGAAACATATGTTCGGATATGGTATGATGATTTCAGGTTATTTAAATGGGCGCGTTCAGCTTGCTGCGTTGTAAGGCTGATATCCCGTCAGCTTGCCCAGGGGGTGTTGATGCAGAAATGGACTCAGCCTGGATGGGTGGGAAAATGGAAGACGAAAAAATACTCCATAGTGCATGGAGCATGTACGGACGGCGTGGACCGGCAGCGAGGCGGCTCATTCTCGAGGCAGATTATTCTCATATAGGGAAAGGGATGGACTGGATATGAGTGACATAAATGAAGCTAAGCTTCATAAGGAAGCTCACTTTCATGACGGCGCTGAGCTTTGTGACGTAGTTCCATTGCATGACGTAGCTCAGTTTCATAACGAACCTCAGCCGCAGGTTAAGAAATTTACGTGTAAGCGGGAGAATCTGACAATAAAGGGTGTGCAGTATCTGTACAGTTATGAGGAGGGGCACAAATATCCTGCCCTCATCGTCAGTCATGGGTTCACAGATAATTATTCCGGCATGGAGGTTTACTGTGAGGCGCTCTGCAGGGAGGGTTATGCAGCTTTTTGCTTCAGCTTCTGTGGAGGAGGCAGTATGGGCGAGCCGCCGGAGGTCCACAGTGACGGCGATTCCAGGGATATGAATATTTCCTCGGAAGTCAAGGACCTCTGTGCAGTTATAGATTATGTAAGGTCACTTGACCATATAGACAGGGATCAGATCGTATTGATGGGTGCAAGTCAGGGGGGATTTGTATCGGGGCTGGCAGCGGCACGGTATCAGGGAAGCGTCCGGAAGCTGATCATGCTGTACCCGGCGCTGTGCATCCCTGATCATGCCAGAAGGGGATGCCTCGGCGGCGCACGCTATGATGCGGCAAATGTACCGGAGGAGATAAAATGCGCAAAGACGGTTATCAGCAGAAAATTTCATGAGGATGTATGCGGCATGGATGCATTCCTGGAGTTGTCAAAATATAAGGGACCAGTGCTCATCATTCACGGTTCCCGGGACAGGGTTGTGGAGTATTCCTACTCTATAAGGGCAAGGGATTGTTATGGAGAAGGGCAGTGTGCCCTGCAGATTTTCAGAGGTATGGGGCATGGGTCCGACGAAGCACAGAGGGCTTCTGTCATCGCGTCGATGCGGCAGTTCCTGGCAGGCAGAAAAGAGGTCCTGGCTTTTCAGATTGTCTGCACCCACACAGAGGTGTCCTGTCAGGGAAGCGAAAAGCATTCCGATATCTACTTTACGGGATATTGTGACAGTCCCCATTTCAGGGGGACTGTCATGCAGGAGGGCGTTGACCATCAGGTGAGCGAAAACGGTATTGTCAAGTCTGTCAGGGCGGAATACACGTTTGACGGCATAGACGGAGACGGCGAAAGATGCCGCCTGCAGGTGGTGAACCAATGGGGAGGAAGGGACTGGAAGCCGGTGATCACTACGGACAGCGGAAAGTTGGAATGGCTGAACCGGGCTGACTTGACAGCGGTGTTGGAAGGAGGTTGCGGGGGGCTGACAGTGCGGATATTTATGCGGGAAGGTCCCGGGGAATAAGCCGCAGAACCCGGGGTATGAGTTGCAGGAGCCGGGTATGAGCCACAGTTCCCAGGGCATGAGTTGCAGGACCCGGGCATGTGCCGCAGAACCCGGACATAAGCCGCAGACCCCAGGGCATGAGTTGCAGGATCCGGGACCTGAGCCGCAGAGAAACATATTTGAAAAGAATACCAATCATGAAAGGGATATAGACGATGTTTGAGGGATTTGATTTTACAGGCTTTTGGGATGATGGAGAGTATGCACGGGAGGAATATGTAAGCGACCCGCCGTCGGAGGAGCTGATCGCTGATATTGAGAAGGAGCTGGGATACAAGCTGCCCGCGTCCTATATCTGGCTGATGAAGCAGCACAATGGGGGGATTCCGGTGAATACCTGCTTCCCAACCGATACTCCCACCAGCTGGGCGGAGGATCATGTGGCGATCACAGGTATCTTCGGCATTGGAAGGGATAAAAACTATTCTCTGTGCGGCGAACTGGGCAGTCAGTTCATGATCGATGAGTGGGAGTATCCTGCTATCGGCGTTGCCATTTGTGACTGTCCGTCGGCGGGGCACGACATGATTTTTCTGGATTATCGGGAGTGCGGCCCGCAGGGAGAGCCGAAGGTAGTACATATCGACCAGGAGTCCGACTATGAGATCACGCCGCTGGCGGATAACTTTGAGGAATTCATTCGTGGGCTGGTCAATGAAGAAGACTATGAGTATGATGAGGAGTAAGGTCAGGAGATCAGGAGAAACAGGATGATAGCGTATGTAAACGGCATCATAGATGATATCACGGAAGAAAATACCGTGGTTGATGTGGGCGGTATCGGCTACAATGTGAAGATATCCGCCGACACGGCGGCGAGGCTGCCGGGAGTCGGGGAACCGGTGAAGCTGTACACTTACACAAACGTGAAGGAAGATGCTTTTCAGCTTTTCGGCTTTCTGTCCAAAAACGATCTGGAAATTTTTAAGAAGTGTATCACGGTAAACGGCATCGGACCCAAGGGAGCGTTGTCTATTCTTTCTGTGTTGGATGCAGATTCCCTGCGCTTTGCAATCATGTCCGGGGATGCCAAGGCAATCTCCAGGGCGCCGGGTATCGGCGCTAGGACTGCGGAGCGGTTGATCCTGGAATTAAAGGACAAGATCAAGATAGATGATACCATGATCAGCCGGGAAATCGACAGCTATGATGCTTCCAGGGCTGCCGAGGCGGACAGCGGCCAGAAGAAAGAGGCAGTGGCGGCTCTTGTGGCTTTGGGCTACGGACAGGCGGAGAGCCTGAAGGCAGTCAATGCTATAGAGGGAATCGAGGACATGGATTCGGGAGCTGTCTTAAAGGCAGCGCTGAAGAAGCTGTTTTAAGACAATTTCGTATCAGACAAACTGTTGCCATGCCACACTCCGGCACAAATAATCATGAAAGTATACTTTCATACTTGAGTATTAAGGAATCGACAATATGCCCAGAAGAATGATTGAGACAAATATCACAGAGGAAGATGTCAAAATAGAGGGGTCTCTGAGGCCTCAGACACTGGATGACTATATTGGTCAATCGAAGGTGAAGGAAAATCTGAAGGTCTATATTACAGCGGCAAAGCAGCGTGGAGACGCGCTGGACCATGTGCTGTTTTACGGACCGCCCGGACTTGGGAAAACCACCCTTGCGGGCATTATTGCCAATGAGATGGGAGTCCATCTGAAAGTCACCAGCGGTCCCGCCATAGAGAAGCCGGGGGAGATGGCGGCAATCCTCAACAATCTGGAGGAGGGGGACCTGCTCTTTGTGGATGAGATCCACCGCCTGAACCGTCAGGTGGAAGAAGTGCTTTATCCCGCCATGGAGGATTACTGTATCGACATTATGATCGGCAAGGGTTCCACGGCGCGTTCCGTCCGCCTGGATCTGCCAAAGTTTACCCTGGTAGGCGCCACCACGCGTGCAGGATTGCTGACGGCTCCTCTGCGCGACCGGTTCGGCATGATACATCATCTGGAATTTTACACAGTGGAGGAGCTGCAGGTGATTATCATGCATTCAGCAAAGGTGCTGGGAGTGGACATTGAGCCGGGAGGAGCAATGGAGATGGCTCGCAGGAGCCGCGGGACCCCCAGGCTTGCCAACAGGATCTTAAAGAGGGTCCGGGATTTTGCACAGGTCAAATATGACGGGATCATAACGGAAGACGTGGCGCGTACGGCGCTGGACCTGATGGATGTGGACAAGCTGGGGCTGGATCATATTGACAGAAATATGCTCGTCACCATGATCCAGAAGTTTGACGGGGGACCGGTAGGGCTGGACACCCTTGCCGCAGCCATCGGAGAGGATGCCGGAACCATAGAGGATGTCTATGAGCCGTACCTGATCAAAAATGGTTTTATCAATCGTACGCCCCGGGGCAGAGTGGTGACGGAGCTTGCCTATCATCATTTGGGGCTTGGAGTCTGAGGGCAGTGTTTTACAGTCGTATCTCAAAATTTGCGCTTTCTATGACCCGGAGGGCAGGAACGGCAGAGGGCTGCTGCCAAAGACTCGCCTTTATATTTTCGTTTGGCATTGTGCTTAATATTGCATATGCATCTTTGTTCAACCTGCCGAAAAGCTTGTGTTTACTGCATTTAAATTTTCCGCTTCCGAAAAAACAGTAGACTTTTCTTTCTGAACTTGCTATAATGGAGATGCAGGCTGGTCAGCAATTGACGGATTCTGCCTGCATTTTCATGAGGGCATCCTTATTCCCATTTTTTTAGAAAATCTAATATCCTGCTGCAAGCAACGGAGTATCAAGACTGCAGTGCTGCAGAGCACAAGGCGTCCAGGGGACGCTATGGTCATGTTCTTTAGGACATTTTGACTCTCGGCATTGGTCAGGATTCCAGAGAAGCCAATTTTCCGGATTTTGGATCATTGCCTGCGGGAGTAAATAACAGAGTGAGATATACGATAAAATTTCGGGCAGGATAGACCAGTTGTTTTCAGTACATTCTGGGTATGTTTTTGATACACAAATACACAGCTACTTGCTATGAATTATTTATAAAGAAAGTATGGTTACAAATATGGACAACACAGATACTAATAAAAGACAGCAGCTGGAATTGAATTTCCCCATGATGGAAAACGCAGAATACCAGAGTGCGCAGAACAGGGAGATCAGGCTGGGGCAGGAAGAAGGGCTGGACGTCTCCATATATTCAAAGCCGGAATATAACTGGCTGCAGATGGAGCAGATGCGCGTGGGGCTCAAGGATAAAGTGGATGTGTCCGTATATGCAAATCCGGCTTACAGCTATGAGACAATGAGGCAGATCAGGCTGTCCCTCTATGCCGCCTTGGATATTTTGCCTTATGTTGAGAAGGGATTTGTGGATGATGACCTGGAAGAAATCCGGTCTGCGCTGCAGAGCAGGCTTCCCTTGGATCAATGGCTGGTTAATGGCATGTGCGCGCCCCAGATCCGGGAGATCAGGATTGGGCTGTGTGAGCAGATGGATGTCTCCGTCTACGCCGATCCCAAATATAATTGGATGCAAATGCAGGAGATTCGCCTGGGACTGGAAAAGAAGCTGAATGTGTCTTTGTACGCCAATCATCTGTACAGCCATTTTCAGATGAGGGAGATCCGCCTGGGGCTGGAGGCAGGGCTGGATGTGTCTTCCTATTGCAGGCTGGTTTATTCTGCCACGGATATGAAGGTAATGCGCCAAAAGCTGTTGGACGGCACGGCGGCAGAGATGCCGAAGGCAGGACCTGGGACAAAGGAGGATAAAAAGACAGTCGTTGACCCGTATCATAAAAAGGAGTTTGTGATTTCCATAGAGGACAACGGAAATCTTGCATATGCTTATATACCATGGATTCCCGGGAATGAGGTCACAAAAGAAGATATCTATTATGATCTGGAGAGGCGCGGTATTGTATTCGGGATCAAGGACGAGGCCATTGCTGACCTGATTGATAAGAGAAGAATGAACAAGAAGATTGTGATCGCAGAGGGGATTCCGGCCATGAAGGGCAGGGATGGCTGGTTTGAATTTTTTGTGAGGCTTGATCTGCCCCGTATCCCGGCACCTCTGCCGGATGGCGGTGTGGATTATGTGAATATTGAAGCCTTTGAAATGGTTGACGAGAATGAGAAGATAGCTGTTTATCATCCAGCGGAGGAAGGCGTGGACGGGAAGAATATCTACGGTGAGACCATCCATGGCGAGAGCGGAACCGACCAGAAGCAGCTGCGCGGAGAGGGCTTTTACATTGCGGAGGACGGAGTCACTTATATTTCCAGGATGAACGGCAAGTTTGAGTATATCGGAGGCCGCATCATTATTACCAATATGTTGGTGGTCCGCGAAGATGTGACTGCTGTCACCGGCAAGCTGGAGGTGGACGGTTCCGTATATGTGGTGGGAAGTATTTATTCCGGCGGGTATATAAAGGCCAGCGGAGATATTATTATCGAATATAATGTAGAGGCGGCAAGGCTGGTTGCCGGGGGAAATGTCATGATAAAGAGAGGCAGCTGTTCCAAGGAGGACTGTTTCATCGAAGCCGGAGGTGAGGTCTCGGGAAGCTTTTTTGAAGCCGCGAATATCACTGCGGGAGGCAATGTGAAGGCGAACTACATTATGAAAAGCAATATCAATACCATGGGCAAGGTCATTGTCTCGGGGAGCAAGGGGATGCTTCTCGGGGGCCGTACCTGTGCAGTGAGGGGGGTGGATACGTATAATCTGGGCAACAAGAATCATCTCAGGACGCTCCTGGAGGTGGGGCAGACAGAGCTCTACGCAAAGAAAATGACGGAATATGCCGAGAGCAGGGAGAAGCTTTTAGGTGATATAACTTCGCTAAGGGGAGAGTGGGAAAAGATACTCCAATCCCCTGTTGCAAAAGAAAAGATACCGGAAAATTTGAGTTGGAAGGTCTATGCCACGCTGGAGGCCAAAAACCAGGAACTGGCGGAGATGGATGCGGAAGCTTCCAAACTGGTCAATATAACGGAACAGGCAATACTGGATTCCGTCTGCGTCAGGGGCAGGGCGTATGAAGGCAGTGTCATTGTTATTAACGGTATAAAATACGCATTGCCGGGTCAAGTGGACAGAGTAGCGTTCAAGCTTAGGAACAAAAAAGTAGTGATGAGGACTTTGTAGTTTAGTAAAATAAGAAAGCGTTGGAAAACCATGAAGCGTGATACAATTTTGATTTTTGAAGATAATGCCATAGAACGTGCAATTCTTACTGAATTATTTCAGTCGGAGTACAAAATTCTGGAGGCTGCCAACGGAAAGGAAGGAATAGTGCTGCTGAGCAAAAATTTTTCTTCCATAGCAGTCGTACTGCTGGATAATGTCATGCCGGTGATGGGCGGATTTGAGGTCCTTGAGTGGCTTAAAGGGAAAAACATTTTGAACAAGATACCGTTTATCATGGTAACAGGGGAAAATTCTCCCCAAATGGAGAAAAAGGGCTATGAGTACGGAATCGTAAGTTATATCAAGAAGCCCTACCAGCCTGAGGTGGTAAAACAGGTGGTGAGCAATGCGGTAGGATGGTTCCATTATAAGATGCAGCTGGAGGCCATGGTCAGGAAGCAGAACCAGAATATTCATAAGCAGAATGACATCTTAAAGAAGCAGACAGAGGAGCTCAGCCAGGTCAACGAGGTCATTATCGATTCGCTGAGCAATATTGTGGAATTCAGGAATCTGGAATCAAAGCAGCATATAAAGAGGATCAGGGAATATACCATTTGCCTGGGAAACAGCATAATGAGGCTTTACCCGGAATATGAGCTTACACACGAAAAGCTGGTACAGATTGCGTGGGCGTCTTCCCTGCATGATATCGGGAAAATTGCCATTCCGGACAGTATTATTTTGAAACCCGGCAAGCTGACAGATGCCGAATTTGAGCTCATAAAGTCCCATACCACCAAGGGAGCGGAGATCATTCAGCAGAGGGTCAGCCTGATTGATAAGTCAATGTATGATTATGCCTATGATATTGCCAGACATCATCACGAAAAGTATGATGGAAAAGGTTATCCTGACGGGCTTAAGGGAGACGAAATCAGCATTGCAGCACAGATTGTTTCGCTGGTGGATGTATATGATGCGCTCACATCAAAGCGTGTGTACAAGATAGCATATGACAAGAACAAGGCATATCAGATGATCGTCAACGGTCACAGCGGGGCTTTTTCGTCTAAATTGCTGACGGCGTTTAGGGAAGTAAGGGAAGAATTTGAAAGCCTGCTGGAACAGTATCAGGATGAGGACTGACGGAGATAAGCCGGTTAGAAGCAAAGTACAATTTTTACTTGCCTGTAAACATGTTATGATATATAATGGAGTAAACGCTTTTAAGGTTTCAGCGGGGCTATTATTATCTTTATGGATAGCGGGGGAACTGATTCTCTGGAGTGTGTCTGAAAGATGCTTTCTGCCAAGTGTGCGTTACAATTGATGGGAGATTAAATTATCTTACAGATAATTTGCCAAAGGAAGGAGCCGCAGGGGGCTGTGCCGGCTGAATTTGGCGTAAATATCATGCAAAGCAGGGCGTGCAGCCGGGAATGTTTTTTCAGACACGCTCCAGGTACAGGGAGGAAAAGTATGTCTTCCAAAACAGATACAGAAGTGATCATCGGCGGCAAGGTTTTTACCTTGAGCGGGTATGAGAGTGAGGACTATCTCCAGAAGGTAGCGTCCTACATTAACAATAAGGTCATAGAATACGGCAAGGTTGACAGTTTTAGAAGGCAGCCGCTGGATACCCAGGGCGTGCTGCTGCAGTTAAATATTGCGGACGATTATTTCAAGGCAAAAAAGCAGATTTCCGTACTGGAGGAGGAGCTGCAGGCGAAGGAGAAGGAGCTTTATGACTTGAAGCATGAGTTGATTTCTTACCAGATCAAGCTGGAGAGCGCCGAGGAACAGGTAAAGAACCTGACGAATGAACAAAATGACAATGCCAAGAAGATAGTGCGGCTTGAAACAGAATTGAAGAAAAAATAAGGAAAGCTGTCCGAATGAGGACAGCTTTTCTATGTGGAAAAGGAGTATTCCATGGAAAATCAGAAAAAGGTTGAGCTGTTGGCGCCTGCTGGAAGTGCAGCAGCTTTTTACGGCGCAGTCAAGGCGGGAGCAGACGCGGTTTACCTGGCAGGGGACCGCTTCGGAGCCAGGGCATATGCTGAAAATTTCACATCGGAAAGCCTGATTGGGTGTATACGGTATGCGCATTTGTTTGGGCGCAGGGTTTATCTGGCTGTGAATACCCTGTTTAAGGAGCAGGAGCTTGCGGAGCTTTACGATTATCTTGCGCCTTTTTATGAGGCAGGGCTGGATGCGGTCATTGTGCAGGATCTGGGGGTGCTCCGGTTCTTAAGGGAACATTTCCCCGGGCTGGAGCTTCATGCCAGTACACAGATGACTCTCTGTAGTGGTTATGGGGCGGCGCTTTTAAGCAAGATGGGGGTAAAACGCATTGTGCCTGCAAGGGAGCTTTGCCTGGAGGAGCTTATGGCACTCCGGGGGGATCGTGCATTCCCACAGGGTAAGGGAGCTTCAACTAATGATATGGAAGAAGGGCATTCCATGGAAGAAGGGCATTCCATGGAGATTGAGGTTTTTATTCATGGCGCCATGTGCTACTGTTATTCGGGACAATGTCTTTTCAGCAGCATTCTGGGCGGCAGGAGCGGTAACAGGGGACGCTGCGCACAGCCCTGCCGCCTGCCTTATTCCGTGACGGCAGGAGGCAGGACCAGCGGGGAATGCTATCCTTTGAGCCTGAAGGATATGTGTACCATAGAGCATATCCCCAGGCTCATAGAGGCAGGGATTGATTCCTTTAAGATAGAGGGGCGCATGAAGAAGCCGGAATATGCGGCAGGGGTTACAGCGGTCTATCGGAAATATATTGACAGATATTATGAGCTGCGGCAGAAAATGCCATCGGAGGAAGCGGCTGCGGCATACCATGTGGAGAAAGAGGATCTGAGGCGGCTTTCTTCGCTCTATATCAGATGCGGGCTTCAGGATGGCTATTATTTCAAGCGAAACGGCAGGGAAATGGTGACATTGGACAGCCCTGCCTACAGCGGCAGTGACGATGGGATGCTGGCTGATATTGCAGCAAGGTATCTTGACGCTCCTTTAAGGCAGCCCGTCTCCATCAGTGCCCGGTTTCAAACGGGTGAGCCGGCGGTTGTCAGTTTTCGGTGGAAAGAGCTGCAGGCACATGTTACAGGAGCAGTGGTGGAGCCTGCAAAGAACCAGCCCATTACGGAGGAGAATATTAAAAAGCAGCTGGGAAAGCTTGGCGACAGCTGTTTTTCGGCGGAGGACATACAGGTAACAGTCTCTGACGGCTGTTTTTATTCTCTGAAACAGATAAATGAATTGAGACGGGAGGCGCTTGCACAGCTGGAGCGGATGATAGAGGAAGCACGGCAGCATGACGATTTGCAGTATGATGGAGCGCGGCAGCATAACGAAGCTTTGCAGCATGAAGAAGCTTTGCAGCATAATGAAGTTGTATTTCATAATAACACAGAAGCCTCTTGTTTGGAAAAGAATGAGCATAAATGTCAGGTTCAGGTAGTAAGCGAAAACGACTACAAGGCCGGGACAGAATGGGCAGTTTCCCTGCAGACCTTGGAACAGCTTTGCGAAATAGAGAGTTGGAAGGATATCCGCCGGATTTACATAGAGGGGGATCTGTTCCTGCAGGACAGGGAAAGAGTGCTTGAGATCTGCGGGAGGCTTGCACAGCATCGCAGCCTTTGGATAACCCTTCCCTATATTTTCAGGGAGCAGGAGGTGCCATATATGGAACAGCTACAGGAGATTATGTCACAGAGCGGCTGTTTTGAGGGCTTTTTGGTGCGTTCCCTGGATGAGATTGGCTTTTTAAAGCTTTCCAGGGAAAAAGGGGCGTCTGGGACGGGGGTGAAATACCGCGCCAACGCAGGCCTGTACACATGGAACAGGGAGGCGCTTTGTGAGCTTTTCAGCCTGGGGATAGGGGCTTTTTGCATGCCCTATGAACTGAAGGGCGGTGAGCAGAGAGAGCTTTTGCGGGCTTGCGGAGGCAGGGCGGGTTTTTGTTTTGAAAAGATTGTTTACAGCCGGATCCCGATGATGATCACCGCAAACTGTGTCCTGCGTACAACGGACAAATGCAGGAAGGGCAGTTTGGAGACTTTGGCACTGACAGACAGGTATCGGAAAAAATTCCCCGTTTTCAGGAATTGCCTCCATTGTATGAATATTATATACAACAGCGTCCCGCTTTCTCTGCATCAGGAGCATGGCAAGTGGAAGGGGCTGTCCAAAAGGCTGGACTTTACCTTAGAGACGCCGGAGGAGATGAGGAGTGTACTGAAAGCATTTCTGAAAGGAGAATCATTCCCGTTCCAGGAGTATACCACCGGGCATGAGAAGCGGGGAGTTGAGTGAAAATCCAAAACTTTCATAAAAAATAAGTTGCGAATCCCATGAGTTTGGGCTATACTATTTTCAGGTATGTATGACACACCCAGTCAGGAGGAATTGCAATGATTGAAGCAACTAGCTGTGGTGGTGTGGTAATTTTTCGTGGAAAAATCCTTCTTTTGTACAAAAATTACAAGAATAAGTATGAGGGCTGGGTTTTGCCTAAGGGCACTGTGGAGCAGGGAGAGGAATTTAAGGAGACTGCCCTGAGGGAGGTGCTTGAAGAATCGGGAGCGAAAGCTACCATCATAAAATATATCGGGAAAAGTGAATATTCGTTCACTGTACCTGAGGATACGGTGGAAAAGGAAGTACACTGGTATCTGATGATGGCGGACAGTTATTACAGCAAACCACAAAGAGAGGAGTATTTTGTTGATTCCGGGTTTTACAAATACCATGAGGCATATCATCTGTTGAAATTTTCCAATGAAAAGCAGATTTTGGAGAGGGGATACAGTGAATACCTGGAATTAAAAAAGAGTAATTTATGGGAAAGCCGAAAATACTTTTAAGTATTTTCGGCTTCTTTCCGTGCGCCTTGCGGTACACATCCCCGCACATGGAAGTTTGCTGCTGCGGCATGCGGACAGTGCAGGCAGGGAGAAAATCCTCCCTGCCTGAATGATAATTTCTGCCCTGCAGAGAATTACAGGTTTTTGACAATCTTCAGCTCCATATGATCCGCCAGATTCAGGAATTCTGTCTTATCATTCTTTAACAGCGGACGGGCATAGGTGGTTGTGTTTATGATAAACACTTCCCAGACAGAGCCGTCGTTGAGCTCTACGGTGGACCCAATCTGGGCGTCTCCGATGTGCTTCATCAACGGGATAAGAAGTTCCATATCATACTTGAACAGGCTGCCCTCAAAATTGCCCAGTATCTGCAGGGGCGTAAAAGCGCTGCGGTAAGAGCGTGGCGACGCCATGGCGATATAAGTGTCAATCATGGCAATATAGCGGGCATAGGAATCAATTTTGGTTGTTTTCATGTGATAAGGATAACCGGTCCCGTCCATACGCTCGTGGTGCATGATGACAGCATTTTTAATGTGTTCGTCGATGGGCAGGTTCCGCACCATCGCATAGCCAATCACGGGGTGCTTTTTCACGAGGGCATACTCCTCGTCGGTGAGCTTGTCCGGTTTCCAGAGAACTTCATATGGAAGTTTGAATTTGCCGATATCATAGTAGAAACCACAGAGTATAAGTGTCCTTCGTTCTTCCTCGGGCATCCTGACCCATGTGCCAAAGACTCCGGCAAGAAGTGCAGAGTTCAGGCAGTGGTTATAGGTAAGTTCTTCTTCGTTTGGGGTGAGGTTGTACAGAAAATCCAAAAGCTCGGAGCTGTATGTATAGGTAGATTCCATGTCATCATAGATGGCAAACAGCTCATCTTCCGGAATCGGAGTTCCGTTGTTGAGGAAATCCAACATCAGCTTTTTGTACCGCTGTAAGTTTTCAGCGTGCTTTTTTTCAAAATTGAGAAAATCTTCATTGAAATGGAGTTTTTCCTTATGGGTTTTGGCAAAATCCACATCCTCTTTGATGGAAGCGCACATGATGGAATAGCGTTTCAGCCTTTCAAGGATAGTAGGATTCAGCACAGTATCTTTGGGATATAGGACTTCCCCCTGCAATACAATATCTTCGCCCAGGATCATTCCTGGCACGAGTTCGATTCTTGCGACAGATTTCATAATGGGCCCCCTTCTTTCGACTACCTATCTAAGTATAAAAATTTTCTTAAGAAAAGTCAACCTTTTATAATTACAAATCTGAAAATATGTGATAAAATGATTGCAATGCGGTGCCATGGCGGTCCGCGAAAGGAGTTTTCATGTCAATATCCCTGAAATATCACCCAAGATTATATCTCGGTGACAGTGTTAATGTGAAAAAATTGGATAAGATAAAGAAAAAACTGGAAAATAAACCT
>CAOKQK010000090.1 GCA_948470905.1 uncultured Lachnospiraceae bacterium
CAATGCGTCCAAGGGACGCTATGGTCATGTCCTTTAGGACATTGTGACCCTCGCGGCATTCGTCAAATATCCATGCAAGCATGGATATTTTCCTCATTGCTCGCGGGAATAAAAAAACGGCCAAAAGACTCGCCTTGAGCTTTCGACCGCTTGGTTCAGATTAACCAGGATAAGACACTTGTCATGAACACGACACAAAAAGCCCATTGTCAATTTTAACAATAAGCTGCTGTTGCTGCTGGTTCATTCCATTCATGCTAATTGATAATTTTATCATGAGCCTGTCCTTCCTTTATTTCCTACAATTCTATCAGCAGCAATTTGTGTTGTCAACATGATTATTGATATTATGTCCCGCTTATCAATCAATGACTTAAATACTTTTGTGATTCTTCTTTCGTCAGCAAAAACTTCTCCTGTAACTTTTGTAATATCGTACTGTCAGGGATATTCAGATCTCTTAAAGCTGATATCATACCAAAAATCCCATCTTCTCTGCCTTTTTCCACATTCTCCTGGTCTCTCATCAACAATGTCATATACTCATGCCCCCATTCCCTGTTCTTCTTAGCTTCTTTCCCTGCTTCTTCCAGTCTCTCTACAAAAGAATCCCCGGGCTTCTGCCCTGCTACATAATCCAGAAATGCTTTTAAGTCATCGCTCACATCATCCATGGTTCCGGTAATGCCGTCCCTTGTCAATTATCGATTTCTATTATACACAGCCATCCGGCAAATTACAATAAGGCTTGAACCTGTCTGCATCATTAGTCTGACCTGTACGCTCAAAGCACTCCATCCGCATATGTTATCAGCAATGTTTTTGCTATCCTGCACATAACGGACACTCAAAGCATAATGTGAATCACTCTGGCAAACACCTCAAATCCTATTTTTTCCGCTAACTTACGAGATGCAATATTATCAATTGATGTTGACCACATAGGCACCTTGTTATTGTTTCGTATTTCCTGAATACATCTTGAACATGCCGATGCCGCATATCCTCTTCCCCTATATTCATACAGCGTATTAACCCCAATCTCCTGAACATCTTCCGTCATGTAAGGCATCCCCGGTGCATCCGTACAGCTCACTAATTCACCATCAGCAAATATCCCAATGCACATGCGCTCCTGCACCATTTCCTCAAAATACCCTCTTAGCCACCCTATATTCTGACTGGTATGGCATTTCAGAAAAAAAGCTTCATATTCCCTATAGTCCTCACCCGTTAAAACTCTTGCTTCCGAAGCAGCATCCGGCATTGTCTTAAAAACATATTTTATGTTATAACTTGCCTTGCAATGAAAAATCCGCTCTAAAGTCTGCCCTATCTCCTTTACTGACATTGTGCTGCCAATAGCATTCTTCATTGCCTCCAGTCTGTTTACTGCCGTATTACCGTAGGAAATCACTGTTCGATTGTCCCGGCACAGCACATAGATATCAAATGGTTTTCCATACCCATATTGAGCTATATTTCTTTGGTCGGAGTATACATATTGGATACCGTCAAAATCATTAAGTAATAGTCCTTCTTTTCCTAACCATTTAGAATAATACCTACAGGTTACTTCCATGTATTCCTTTATCTTTACATCCATTTCATTCCTCACCATGATCCCTGAGTATTTTAATTTCACCAAACCAAATATCTGCTTCCAGTTTCGTAACTAATACAGGCATCTTATCTTTTCGCTGTTCTACATTCTCTTAATTTTATCTCAAATTTTATTGGTTTTACCGCAGTTAAAACCATTTCTTTTGTCTGCTCCACTTTTCCAAAGCCATCAGCTTTATAATGACATTCAAAATCCATCTTAATTACTATATGCACAGCTTGTCTATTGCAAAGAAACCTTGTTCTATCTTCCCATAACTCATTATCACATAACTCTGGCGGAGCCACAACAGGTACTATTCCAATCGCTATTCTTTTCCATATCCCGATTGTCTCAGAGTTTTAATACGGCAATCTGTTCTTCTCCGTCTTTTTCTCCGGTCTCTATAAATCCAAAAGCGGCATACAGCGATTTGGCAACCGCGTTTTCCGGCTCATATGACAGCCAGCAGAAATCGGCTTTACCACAGGGAAATGTTCTGATAAAGCTTAACGCAAGTTCTACCGCCTGCTTCCCATATCCCCTGTTTTGATAGTTCTTATCTATCATCAATCTCCACAGGTTATAATTTCCTTCTGCTATGGCAGGTGCATCTTTCCAGTAATCATCCTTGTCATAACCAATCATTACAAAGCCCACTGGATTATTATCTTCAAAAATCCCAAACGGAAAAGCATATCCGTTGGATGTAATAACGGTATACGCTTCAATAATGCTGATATCATTGCCGGCGACAAAACTTCTCTGACTATCTGAGACATTTAACTTTAGAATATCCCAGATATTTTCGCCATTTATCTTTTCCAAATGAATCATTCTATTTACCTCCACAGCTTCCGGTTTGTCTGTCTCATTATATCAATGTATGACATCATCTACAAATACAATGTTTATTTTTCTTCATTCACAAGAACATCCTTCCGGTTTCGCACTTACTTATGATACGGCTCTCCATTGATAATGCGGAACGAGCGGTAAATCTGCTCCAGCAAAATAACCCTCATCAGCTGATGGGGGAAAGTCATGTCCGAAAAACTCAGCGGCATGTCGGAAAGCTGAAGCACAGAATCATGCAGCCCCAGGGAGCCGCCGATCACAAAGACAATATGGCTGGCGCCGCTTATGGTCAATTTCTGCATCCACTGCGCCATTCCCTGGGAGGAAAGGCGTTTTCCTGCAATCTCCAGTGTACAGACCTTCGTATTTTCACGATTTATCCCCAATGATTTTGAGGTCTGGCCATGAGGCAGCGCTTTATAAGCAGACAGGACGTCCAGTATCCTCTTTGCCTCTTTTTCTTTAATCTGGTCTTCCACAAGAGCACCCGCGCCATCCGGCGTCTTTTCGTCCGCCACCTCCACAAGCTCTATCCGGCAGTACTTGCCCAGACGTTTCTGATATTCTGCCACAGCCTCTCTGTAGAAGTTTTCTTTTATTTTACCGACACATACGACTGTTATCTTCACTGTTTCCCTGCTTTCAGATACTGTTTCCACCTCACCGCAAAACGATAAGGAACTCCTCCCGACTTGGATTTCCCTGACTTATGGCTCCCTTAAACCTATCCTACGACAACACAAAAGCCTCATAATCCATACACGCCCTGTTACAGGTGACGCTTCTCACGTACTTTCCCGCCTCCACATGGGCCGGATGGTTTTGATAGGTTTCCAGCGCCTCCTCAGTCTCAAATGTGGAGATCAGAGCCACATCACGGTTGCCGGACGCAAGTCCCTCCGTGATCACCTGTATCTCCACTGCTCCCGGAACAAGCTCCTTTATGGGTTCCAGCAGGGATTTCATCTTTCGGCCTGCTTCTTTCCTTTCAGACTCTGTAAGAGTTTCCACATAATTCCATAATACAATATGCCTTATCATCCTAAAACCTCCAACCATAAATCAACACTCCCGCAGCGTTCCGCCAAAAGAGGAATGCTGCGGGGTCCATCACAAGTCATTTGCAACTTAAATACTCGTCTATCCCTCTCGCTGCCGCCTTGCCTGCGCCCACTGCAGGCTATGGGCGCAGAGTCATTTGCTGCTCAAATACTCGTCTATCCCTTTCGCTGCCGCCTTGCCTGCGCCCATAGCCAGGATTACTGTGGCGGCTCCTGTTACGGCATCGCCGCCGGCATAGACACCCTCCTTGCTGGTCTGACCGTTCTCCTCTGCGGCTACGATGCACTTCCACTTGTTAGTCTCCAGACCCTCTGTGGTGGAAGATATGAGAGGATTGGGGGAGGTTCCCAAGGACATGATCACCGTGTCAAGCTCCATGACAAATTCGGAACCGGGGACTTCCACCGGCCTGCGGCGTCCGGAGGCATCCGGCTCTCCCAGCTCCATTTTGATACATTTCATACCAGTCACCCAGCCCTTTTCATCCGCAAAGATTTCCACGGGATTGGTGAGCAGGTCGAAAATGATGCCCTCCTCTTTTGCGTGGTGGACTTCCTCCACTCTGGCGGGAAGTTCTTCCTCGCTCCTGCGGTATACGATGTGAACCTCCGCTCCCAGGCGAAGCGCCGTCCTGGCCGCATCCATCGCCACGTTTCCGCCACCCACCACGGCAACCTTCCTGCTCTGCATGATAGGTGTGTTGGAATTCCCGTCAAAGGCTTTCATCAGGTTGCTTCTGGTCAGATATTCGTTTGCGGAAAACACGCCGTTTGAATTTTCCCCGGGAATGCCCATAAACTTGGGCAGCCCCGCACCGGAGCCGATAAACACCGCATCAAAACCTTCTTCGCCGATCAGCTCATCAATGGTGACAGACTTGCCTACTACTACATTGGTCTCAATCTTTACGCCCAGTGCCTTTACATTGTCGATCTCCTTTGCCACGACCTCCTGCTTGGGCAGGCGGAACTCCGGAATGCCGTACACCAACACGCCTCCCGGCTCATGGAGTGCCTCAAAGATCGTCACATCGTAGCCCATCTTTGCCAGATCGCCCGCACAGGTCAGCCCTGCCGGGCCGGAGCCGATCACTGCCACGCTCTTACCCTTCTTTTCTGTGGCTCCTGCAGGCTTTATATTGTTTTCCCGCGCCCAGTCCGCCACAAAACGCTCCAGCTTTCCGATGGAGATGGGATCTCCCTTAATACCGCGGATACACTTTCCCTCACACTGGCTCTCCTGAGGGCATACACGTCCGCATACTGCGGGAAGCGCGCTGGACTGGCTGATAATCTGATATGCCTCCTCAATCTTCCCCTCTTTTACCTTCTCAATGAAGCCTGGTATATTGATCGCCACCGGGCAGCCCTTGATGCACTGTGCATTCTTGCAATTGATGCACCTTACCGCCTCGTTCATCGCTTCTTCTTTATTATATCCCAGGCACACCTCCGCAAAATTGGCGGCACGTTCTTTTGCATCCTGCTCTCTCACAGGAACCTTTGTCAAAACATCCATTTATTGCTTTCCTCCATTTTTTCATATAATACCAATAATGCCATTAAACTTATCTTCCAATATATTTTGCCACCAGATGAAATTGAACCGGATAATCTCACAAAGCGTATACAATATGGGCATGGTCTTTGGGCAGAATCCTGCACTGCACTGCCTCCCCGCTTACCACTATTACAAATCCCCAGTCTTCCTCAATTCACTTGCGCATATTGCAGCCTCACATTTAGCAGTTCCCACACCCGCCGTGATGGGTATCGCCCTCCTCCAGCTTCAGCATAGCCCTTCCCTCCTGGGTCTTATAAATCTGCTGACGCCTCATGGCCTCGTCAAAATTTACCGCGTGCCCGTCGAACTCCGGTCCATCCACACAGGCAAATTTTACCTGCCCGCCCACAGTGACGCGGCAGGCACCGCACATCCCCGTGCCGTCCACCATAATGGGATTAAGGCTGACAACAGTGGGAATGTTCAGTTCTTTGGTCAAAAGGCAGACAAATTTCATCATGATCATAGGCCCGATTGCCACGCACAGATCATACTCTTTTCCCTCCGCCACCAGGTCCTTGATGGTCTGTGTCACCATGCCGCTCCTCCCATAGGAGCCGTCGTCGGTAGTGATATAGAGATTTCCCGCAACCGCCTCCATCTCTTTCTCCAGGATCAGCAGATCCTTCGTCTTGCTTCCCACGATGACATCCGCCGCCACGCCATTCTCATGGAGCCATTTTACCTGAGGATAAACAGGCGCCGCGCCAACACCGCCGGCAACAAAAAGAATCCTCTTTTTCTTAAGTTCCTCGGGTGCTTCCTTTACAAGCTCGGAAGGGCAGCCCAGAGGTCCTACAAAATCATGGAAGGAATCCCCCTCCTCTAATCCTGCCATCATTTTTGTACCTGCGCCAACACACTGGAATACGATGGTCACGGTTCCCTTCTTCCTGTCATAATCGCAGATCGTCAGGGGGATTCTCTCGCCCTCCGCATCCATCCTCACAATGACGAACTGACCGGGCTGGCATGATCTGGCAACTCTGCCCGCCTCTACATCCATAAGATAAATGTTTGTAGTAAGCTCAGACTTTTTAACAATTTTGTACATAATCCACCTCTCTATCCCTCTTTAAAGGAATTTTTATAATAATTTTCTGTCTTTATTCCCGCGGGCAATGAGTCATAAGTCCAAGGAAGTAAACTTCCGAGAAGTTTACTTCTCTGGGACCTTGACGAATACCGCGAGGGTCAAAAACCCCGCAGCTTGCTGCGGGGTTTTTGATTGTTGAACAACCGTTCCTTCCGCCTGCGACGCACTTTTCTCGATTATGATCAGGCTGTAATTTCCATATTTATCCCGTTCCAGCCTGAAAAATTCTCCCGTATAGGCGTTGACCGCATAATTGCTGCCTGTCCTGGCGGTCGTCCCGTCAGAGGAACGCTGAATTTCCGCCACTACATAGAAATCGCTTATATCATTGATGTTCATCACACACTGATACTGATATTGGTATGCCGCCCCGGACTCGTCAAAGTGCCCTGCCTCGTCATAAATCTTCCCAATGTCCAGGGAATATTCCAGGATGGCAGCCACTGCCTGTCCGGGAGTATAATCCGTATTCATCTCCAGTTGATATGTTCTCTCCGTAATAAGCCCTGTAACACCGTTGACAATCTGTGCAAACTTATAAGAGGACCTGCCAAGCGGCATGGGAATCGGTCCCTTGTATGGGCTGGAGGAATAGGTGGGGTCTGACCCATCTGTCGTATAATAAATCTCGCCTTCCTCACCCTTTACCTCTATATTGACAGGGAAACTGTATTCCCCGCTGGGCACACTGACATCCGGCGCCGGTATCTCATCGATCTCAATATGATATTCCCTGGTAACAATATCGCTGGAAATTCCCTTGTCATTCACAAAATATGCCGAGATCACATAGTCTCCCTTTTCCAGTATAATGGGCGCCGTATAGACCGTGCTATCCTCTGTGGGTTCCGTGCCATCCATTGTATAATATATTTTCCCGGTGCCAAACGCCGTCAGATTTAAGGGCTGAATGCTGGCATAGTCTCCTTCTTTAATGCTGAATTCCGGTGCCCTTGCTATATAATTCTGGTAGATTGAAAGAATCAGCTCGCTTTCGCAGGAAAACAGCAGATCATTGATTGTCTGATAATCCTCCCTGGCACGATATATGGTGATCAGCTTGCTGTAAGCACTCTCCAGCTGTTCTGTAGACGCCGCTGAATCCCTGACGATATCCCGCAGAAGAAACTCATATTCAATTTTGTTATTTTTTAACAGATAGACCTCCGCAAGGCTGAACATAAGGTCTATATTGTCGCTGTCAAGCTCCAGCGCACGACTATAGCAGGAAATCGCTTTGTCGTATTTTCCCGCCTTCGCATAATATGCTCCCCTGTCTGCCTGATATTCCTCAGAGTTGTAGCTGTAAAGGCTCCATGCAGCTATCAGCGCAGCTGCAAAAATGCCCCCAAGTATAAGTGCCAGCTTCCACTTTCGTATATGAAAGGGCTTTTGGGTGAAAGTCTTAGAGGGAGCTTCCTTCATAAAGCTTTCCTGTCCGGGTTCTTTCTCGTCCTCATCATACAGTTCTTCCAGCATATTGCTGATATTCTGTTCTATGCTGCGCTCTAACTCAGGTTCAAAATCAGGTACTATGTGAATATCTTCGCCGCAGTGTTCACAATATAAGCTCCCCTCTGGCATTTCCTCTCCGCATTTGGGACATTTCATACTGCGTTACCTCATTTATACCCGCGGGCAATGAGCCGCAGGCTCAAGAAAGCAAACTTTCCGAAAGGAATCTTCCCGAAAAGCTTACTCCTTTGAAGCCCTGGCAAATGCCTCGGGGGTCACATGTCCTAATGGACATACCATAATGCCCTGCAGGCGCATTCTGCCTGCTGTAGTCCTCATTTTAAAACAATCCTGTAATAACACCACTTTCATTTACATCTATCTTATGTGCGGCTGGCTTCTTCGGCAAACCCGGCATGGTGACAACATCGCCTGTGAGTACAACCACAAACCCTGCCCCCGCAGACACATAAGCCTCCCGAATGGTCATTTCAAAGTCCCGGGGACGTCCAAGAAGCTTGGGATTATCCGAAAGAGAGTATTGGTTCTTTGCCATACAGACTGGCAGGGTGCCAAAGCCCAGATCCGTAAGCCTCTGCAGCTGTTTCCTGGCAGCGGCGGAAAAATTCACGCTGCCTGCGCCATAAATCTCCCTTGCCACAGTCCGTATCTTTTCTTCCAGGGACAGCCCATCCTCGTACAACAGCCGAAAACGACCGCTGCGCTGCGCTGTCTCCCCTTCTTCTGAGTCTAAAATCTCCAACAGCTTTTCTGCAAGGGCAATACCACCCTCTCCTCCCTTTTCCCACACCTCAGAGAGAGCAAATTCACAATTGCGTGCTTCACAGAACTCCTTTACAAAAGCAATCTCTGCCTCTGTATCAGTGACAAAGGAATTCAGCGCTACCACAACGGGAACGCCGTATTTCTGCAGATTCTCAATGTGTTTTTCCAGATTTACAATGCCCTTTTTCAAAGCATCCAGGTTCTCCCGGCTTAAATCCTCCATGGAAGGCTTTCCTTCCATTTGCACACCTCCATTATATTTAAGCGCCCGGACTGTGGCAACAAGCACCACCGCATCCGGCTCCAGCCCCGCTATGCGGCACTTGATGTCAAAAAATTTCTCCGCACCCAAATCTGCTCCAAAGCCTGCCTCAGTAATGCAGTAGTCAGCCATTTTCAGCGCCGCTCTCGTGGCTGTCACAGAATTGCAGCCATGGGCAATGTTTGCGAAAGGGCCCCCATGTACCAACGCTGGCGTATGCTCCAGAGTCTGGACCAGATTGGGCTTGAGGGCATCCTTAAGCAGCGCTGCCATGGCGCCCACCGCCTGCAGATCTCCCGCCGTGACAGGCTCTCCCGCATAATTATAGGCGACGATAATACGGGACAGACGATCCTTCAGATCCTTCATGTCCTCCGCAAGACAAAGGATCGCCATGATCTCGCTTGCCACCGTGATCACAAAATGATCCTCGCGCACAAAGCCGTCCATCCTGCTTCCCATGCCCACCACCGTGTTGCGCAGGACCCTGTCATTCATATCCACGCACCGCTTCCAAACAATCTGCCTGGTGTCGATCTGCAGCTCGTTTCCCTGCTGGATGTGATTGTCGAGAAGGGCAGCTAACAGGTTGTTTGCCGAGGTGATGGCATGGAAATCCCCGGTAAAATGAAGATTGATATCCTCCATGGGCACCACCTGTGACATGCCTCCGCCCGCAGCGCCGCCCTTAATCCCAAAACAGGGACCCAGGGATGGCTCGCGCAGCGCAATGACCGCTCTTTTCCCCAGCCTGCCAAACGCCTGTCCAAGCCCTACGCTGGTAGTAGTCTTGCCCTCGCCGGCAGGCGTGGGATTGATAGCTGTCACAAGGATCAGCCTGCCGTCTTTTTTATCTTTCAGACTGTCCAGATATCCGCTTGAAAGCTTCGCCTTATATTTTCCATAGTATTCCAGATCGTCCTCCGAAATCCCCAGCCTTGCGGCAACTTCGCAGATGGGTTCCATCACTGCTTCCTGTGCGATCTCAATATCTGTTTTCATTCATACCTCTCCTATTCTCCAGTTCCCGCAAACGGGAACTTTCCCACCTGTGGGAGCTTGTTCCGCCTGCGGCAGTTTATTACCGCCCGCGGGTATTTGTTCCCCTCTCTGCATTGTCCGGAAGGAAATTCCATCTGCTTAGAACCCAGCTGTAATTTCCTTCCGGGGCGTCCTTCGTTTCGAGACTGTTTTAAATTTCCTCCAGAAGCTGTTCAAACTGTTCCGGGCTCATCAATATCTTTCTGGGCTTTGTGCCCTCCTCATCGCCCACGACGCTGTACTGGCAGAGCTGGTCCATGATCCGCGCCGCCCTGTTAAATCCGATGCGGAAGGCTCTCTGCAGCATACCTATGGATGCCTTGTCCTGTTCTATGATCAGGCGCCCTGCCTTCTCAAACAGCTCGTCCAGGTCACTTCCCCCACCGGAGGAGCCGCTGCCCCCTGCAGCACCGGAGCCCATGCTCATAATCTTATTTTCAATATCTTCCGCATATGTATTGCCCAGCATCTGGTTCTTCAGGAAATCAACCACATCCGACACTTCCCTGTCCGATACAAAAGCTCCCTGGACACGCGCCGGCTTGGAATAACCCTGGGGATAAAAGAGCATGTCCCCCTTGCCCAGAAGCCTCTCTGCGCCGTTCATATCCAGAATCGTGCGGGAATCCACGCCGCTGGACACGGAAAATGCCACACGGCTGGGCATGTTCGCCTTGATCAGACCCGTGATAACATCCACGCTTGGGCGCTGGGTGGCAATGATCAAATGAATGCCCGCCGCCCGGGCAAGCTGTGCCAGACGGCAGATGGACTCCTCCACCTCCCCGGGACACACCATCATCAGGTCGGCAAGCTCGTCCACGATGATAACGATCTGCGGAAGCTTCGCCGGCACATTCTCCTCACCGCTCTCCCGCCTGGACTCCAGTTTCTTGTTGTAGCCCTTCAGATCCCTGACATTGAAATCGGCAAATTTGCGATATCTGTCCTCCATCTCCGAGACACCCCAGTGAAGCGCCGCCGACGCCTTTTTAGGATCTGTCACCACCGGAATCAGCAGGTGCGGTATCCCATTGTACACGCTCAGCTCCACCACCTTGGGATCCACCATGATGAGCTTTACATCGTCCGGGTGCGCCTTGTACAAAATACTCATGATCAGCGTGTTGATGCAGACTGACTTTCCCGAGCCGGTGGCTCCCGCAATCAGCATATGAGGCATCTTTGCAATGTCTGACACCACAACCTTGCCGCCGATATCCTTTCCCACCGCAAAGGCAAGGTTGGACGGGAATTCCCGGAATTCCTTTGTCTCCAGCAGATCCCTCAGCGCCACGGGCATATTCTCCTTATTGGGTACCTCAATACCGATAGCCGCCTTACCGGGGATCGGAGCCTCGATACGGATATCCGTGGCCGCGAGGTTCAGCTTAATATCGTCCGAAAGACCCACTATCTTCGACACCTTGACGCCCTGCTCCGGCTGCAGCTCATAACGCGTAACGCTGGGACCCTGGCTGATGTCCGTGATCGTCACCTTCACTCCAAAGGTCTGCAGGGTCTGCTGCAGGTGCATTGCCGTCTCCTTCAGCTCCCTTGTGGTATCAGCAGTGACTGCAACCCCCTTCTGCAGCCTGGAGAGCGGCGGGAACATATACTTTTTCGGCACATTTTTTTCCCCGCCTGCCACATCCTTTGCCACCTGAGCCTCCATACCAGTAAGCCCTGCGCCTGCCCCCGGCTTTGCCACAGGCTTCGACCTCTCTGCCACATCCCGGGGTTCCTCCGGCACGATCTCTTTTACCTCCTCTTTATGTATGCGGATTTCGCCAAAGCTTTCCTCCGGCACTGCTTCTGTCACAGTGCTTCCCATCGCCCCCCGTTCCAGTATTTCCTGCTCCGTAGCTTTCTGTTCTGGTGCTTCCTGCCTCGGCGTCTCCCATTCCGGTGCTTCCTGTCCTGCCATTTCCCATTCCGGCTCCTCCCGTTCCAACACCACCTGATGGGTATCACGTATCTTCAGTTTTTCAAACTCAAAGACAGGCGCCGACACTTCCGGCATCTCATCCGTCATCATCTCCTCACCCGCAAGGTCCTCCGGCAGCACAATCTCATGTATGTCATCCCGATGCCTGGTTTCCTCCGGTCTCGCCAGCGCCGTGTCAAGCATGACACCGGACACCTTCTTTTCCATGCGCAGGATCTTCTCGTTCTCCTTTTCCTCCGCCCGGAGCCTGCGTTCTTCCTCACGCCGTAATCGTTCTTCTTCCCTCTTCGACCGTTCCCCTTCTCCTTTGGAGCGTCCTTCTCTTCTCCCTGACCGCTGTTCTTCCTCTTCAGACCACTCCACTTTTCTTCCCGAACGCTGTCCTTCCTCCTCTTTCCTCCTGCTTCGATCTTCTTCCGCTCCCCTGAGCCTCTCCTCTTTCCTCCTGATCCGTTCTTCTTCCTCCTGGGCCTGTTCTTCTGCCCTCCTGAGACGTTCTTCTTCTCTTTCCGCCCGTTTCCTCTCCTGCTCCTCAAGGCGCTGCCTGTTGTACTCCCTGCGGCGCTCGGCATCTTCACGGCTCCTCTCCCGCATCCTGCTCCCGCTGTTTTTCATACTGCTGATCAGAGATTTCTCTGTCAACAGAATCAGGCTGACCACGGAGCAAAGAAGAACTACCAGCACCGTTCCGATGGTCTCCAGGTAATGATGCAAAAAAAAGCTCACACTGCCTGCCAGGATACCGCCTCCGGTCTTGCCCACGCGGCAGCTCTCATACAGATGCTTAAAGTTATACTGCTCCATAGCTGACGAATTCTTTGTGAGCAGGTCGCAGACAATGCCCATCATAAGAAACAGTACAATCCCCGATATAAGCTTTCTCACCGCATTGGGATTTCCCTGATTGGCAAACCAAAACGCCGCGGCAAGAAACAGCAGCACCGGGAGCACATATGCGGTCAGCCCGAATACCCCGAACAAAACGCCGCTGATGCTGTCGCCCACCGGTCCTATAATACCGAAATTGCAGCAAAATAAAATGACCATTGCCACAAAGAGCACGATCAGCCCTATTTCATGAAACAGGGCGCTGTCCTGCTCACGGCGGACAGCGTCAACCTTTTTTGACCTGCCGGAAGATCCCGCTGTACTTTTTTTCGTTCCCCTGCCTGTGCTTTTATTTGAAGATGTTTTTTTTCTTCCGTTGGAAGCTGCCATCCTGATAACCTCGCTTATTCCTTAATACGTTTTATCATTATAGCATTTTTACTTTGAATTGTCATCTGTAAATTTTGACGCCCGAAAATATGCTACCCCTCACACGCCAGCCTGTTCAGTCTAATATTTCATACAGGCATGAAAAGACTCGGGAGTTTGACACCTTCTCTCCTTGCAACAGTTCCAAAAGCCAGTAATGACTTTATTTTTTGTCAAAATGAAACTCCCCGCGGCAAGCTGCGGGGAATTAAAACCTCTTTTTGATTACAAATTTGGCATTCCGCGTTGTTCTATGTTGTTCTATAATGATACTTATAGACAGGAGGACACCAGACATGCGGCTGGGATATACCAATACTTCCTTCGGCTGTAGGCGATTCCTGCCGCATCTGCTGCCTCTCACTTCTGTATCATGGAATGCAGTTTCGCTATCGCCTTGTCAATACCGCCTACCTCGTCGATAATGCCATATTTGACAGCTTCTTCTCCCACCAATATGGTCCCCACATCCTTGGTGAGGATACCTGTCTCCGTCATCAGTTCTTCCAGCGTGCTCTTGTTGATGCTGCAGTGCCTGCACACAAAGCCCGTGATCCGATCCTGAATCAGCTTGAAATATTCAAAGGTCTGAGGTACGCCGATAACCATGCCGCTCATGCGCACCGGATGGATCACCATGGTGCCTGTAGGTACGATATAAGAATAATCCGTGCTCACCGCGATAGGGACGCCGATGGAATGGCTGCCCCCCAGCACAAGGGACACAGTAGGCTTGCTCAGGGAAGCAAGCATCTCTGCTATGGCAAGCCCCGCTTCCACATCTCCCCCCATGGTATTAAGCAGCACCAGCACGCCCTGTATATCCTTGCTGTCCTCTATCGCCGCAAGACTGGGCAGAATATGCTCATACTTTGTAGTCTTGGAATTGTTGGATAGATTCTCATGCCCCTCAATCTCACCGATGATAGATATCAGATGGATATTTTCCATTTTGGCATTCTCATCCAGGGACACCTGCCCGGTCTGCTCTATCCTCTCATCCCTGTGTTTTTCTTTTTCTATCTTCTGATCATCATTTCCCTGACTGCTGCTTCCCCGGCTGGAATTCTTCTGATTATTGCTTTTCTGTGTGCTGTCCCCTTGACTGCCGCTTTCGCGACTGCTGCCTCTCTGACCGCTGTTTTCGTGACTGCTGCCTCTCTGGCTGCTGTTTTCCTGGCCGCTGTCTCTCTGACTGTTATCCTCAAATCCGTCCTGCTTTCCACTCATTATTTCCGTCACTGCCATCTCTGCCTCCATTGCCAAGCTCTTTGTCTCTGCTGTTTTTAAGCAGTTTTTCCTTTTTATCATTACCCTTTTCTGGCAAAAACATACATGGCACAGCTCTGTCTTTTGGAGGTCTTTGTAGCAAAGAACCTTTAATCTATATCATGGTTTTCCTGACATCTATGGACGCTCTTTATGCCTTTTTCCTCCAACTTTACAAGCGCCGCCATAAGTTGGACTGTCCTTGTACATGTCCGTTTGATACCCCAGGAGATTGAATAAGCTGTGAGGAATGTGCTGTTCTTCTGTGTGGACGGGCTTGCAGGATTTAAGGAAGCGATAGGTGCAGTCTATCCGGATCCGCAACATGGGGGCCTATATGCGCCGGATGGCTCTGTGCGGCTATGTGCTCCAGGTTGACCTTGCCCCCGTCCGGGAGCTGGTGTCCCTCCAGCGGCGGTGCTCAAACAATCTCAATCAAGTGGCTGTCCATGCCAACACCTACGGGGGCATCTACCCCGAGGAAATTAAGGCCCTGCAACGGGACTACTCCGATTTGTGGGGGCCACTGTCTGATTTGCTGAAACAGCTTGCCGCGCTGGTGGAGCTGTGACTTGCTGGGG
>CAOKQK010000091.1 GCA_948470905.1 uncultured Lachnospiraceae bacterium
TAAAGCAAAACCGAGCCAGAGGTGGCCGGGGGTGTTAGGCCGGAGGTCTATAAAATACCTATGTCCAGAATGCGACTGACTACCGCTGACAAAAGCCCGAAGGCAGATAAGGAGGACAAGCTGGAAAATTGGGTCAATAAGCTGGTGGAAAATGTAAATCCATCATTGAGCGGCTATACGAAGGAACAGGTTGACCTGGCAGCAGGGCTGCTGATATATGAGCTATATAGTCGTGACGGGTCTTATAGAAAAATTTATGAATCGTACAGCTCGGTCGTCAGAGGAGGTGTCAAATAGTGCGTCATGGTATTGTAAACGAAATCACAAATATAGGGCAGTCACTGAAACAGACGGAAGGGTATCAGAAAATAGAATCCTCCGGCGCAATGTCTGTGACAGAATGCCGTGAGTTTTGGAATAAGATGTTTGAAGGGATTGGAAGCTATAAGGAGGGAGCCGAAGACCATAAGGAGGCGGCTGGCCTGTCGCAGGGAATCCCTGCCAGGATAGATATAAAGGAGGGCAGCACGTTTTCAGACCTTGCCGGGATGAAGGAAAAGCTGGGGGAGAGCTATAAGGAGATTAAAGAGAGCAAACCCAAGAACTCTCCTAATGTGGTAAAGTGGTTTGAAAGCGGCGGGAAGATCGCAGTCTCTGAGCAGGACGGAAAACGCGTATGGACGTACATTAATTCGGAGGGCATAGCCGTTAAATATATTGACGGCTATCCGGTCTTTCCTCCCGAAACAAAGCATCCTGATATTGGAGATATCAGCATTGGAGTATTTACGGGTGACAGAAAAGAGGACAGGAAGCTTTATCTGGAAATATTGGAAGATGAATACGGCCTTACAGAGATTCCGGACGGCTATGTGTTGCATCATGATTCCCAAAATGGTACAATGCAGCTTGTAAAAGAAGAATATCATAAGGAATTCACCCATGCCGGCGGTCACAGCAAATTCAGGGAGGACGAATCATGTTGATTTCAAAGAATACGGGAAATCCATCTGCTTTAGAAACATTTATCAAAAACAAAGGTTATCAGCTGCCGGAGGATTACAAAAGCTTCCTGGTAAAGTACAATGGCGGAGAAACCCCGAATACATTCCTGAAGGCAGGGAAGGTATCCTCCGATGTCCGTGCCTTTTATGGTATCGGCAGTGTGCCATATTCCCTGGATGAGGCAGCAGCCATGGACAAAGACGGGAAGGTGCTGCTGCCGATAGCGGCAGACTCCTATGGCAATCTCTTTATGCTCGACATAACGAAAGGCACAGGGGTATATTTTGCAGATCATGAGAAGAACAGGGAAATGGAGCCTGTTTCGGATTCCTTTACGTCATTTATTGCCTTATGCAGAAGTGAGCCTGTAAAAGAAGCTTCCAAAAGAACGCCGCAGGAACGGGAGAAGATAATGCTGGAAAAGGGTAAAGGAACGAATATCACTGACGGGCTCCGAAAAATGTGGCAGGATGAATACGATAAATACAGTAAAATGGTACAGGAGGAGGTTATCGTTTAAAAAGCGGACAGCGGGAAGCGCGGCTCTATTTGTGCGGAAGAAAATTAATGTCATGCCCGCCTTTTCCATCCTGCCGCGGCAGATGGCTTTCAGGCCGTGGGCAGGCATTTTGGTTCGCGAGCATAAATTGTGCATTGGCCTGGATCAGGTTGTACTGCAGCAGGATTTTCAATGACTGAGAAAGGCATTCCGAGGTGCCGCAGTCCACTTCGCATATGTCCTTGAGGGCATGTGAAAGGTTCAGGATGTCAGAAGTTGTGATCGCCATGGCCGCCTCCGGTAAGGAGTCTTTTTTTATTATATTCCGGCGGAGGCATCAGGGTTACAAGGGAGGGCTTTGCGGGAAAAAACAGGATAGAAACAGTCATACCGCGAGGGAATCTTTCATACATTGTAAAAAAGATTCTTGAGGGGTATTCCTTTGAAGGATTATATTGAGGAACGGGCTATTGGTATCGCCAACTATATTATTGATAACAATGCCACGGTGCGGCAGACTGCAAAGGCCTATGGGGTGAGCAAGAGCACAGTACATAAGGACGTGACCGAACGTCTTGTTCAGGTCAATCCGGCGCTTGCCACGGAGGCAAGGAAGGTATTGGATGTAAACAAATCCGAGCGCCACATTCGGGGAGGGCTTGCTACAAAGGAAAAATATGCGCACCAGCATAAAATGGAATAATATACAAAAAAGCACTTTGTGGAGAAGGCAGGGTGCTTTTTTGGTTTACAATTCCGGGATCTGGATATAAAATAAATGTGACGAGTAATTCAAATGGCAGCGGTGGGCTATTGAAAAGGGAAACGGAGGAATGCAATGTCAGCGGACAAGGTGAGCAGTGCCTCGCGGGAGATGGGCACAGAAGCGTCGCAGGCGAAAATTTCAGCTCTTGCGTCACAGATCATGGGGCTTACGCATGATGATATATTGATGCATCTGCGGTTCTTTGACAGGGCGCTGGCGCAGCTTGAGGTGAAGGAGCGCAAAGGCATAGGCTGTCTGGCGACGGACGGGCAATTATGTTATTATGACCCGGTGTATGTGCTGAAATGTTATCAGGAGGAGCCAAGGCTTGTCACTCGGGCTTATCTGCACATGCTGCTGCACTGTATTTTTTTCCATGGCTTCCGGTATGATAAGCTGGACGGGGAGAAGTGGGACCTGGCAGCGGATATCGCCGTGGAGAAGGTGATTCTGGAGCTGGGGCTTTCGGGCGCTTCGCTGGAGGCGGACGTGGAGGCGGAGAGGAAGCTTGGGGGCCTGGGAGAGGATATCGGCGCGCTGACGGCGGAACGGATATATCGTTACTTCCGGCTGAATCCTTTGTCCGCAGCGGAGGAACAAAAGCTGCGGAGGCTGTTTGCAAGGGATGTGCATTCGCTGTGGAAACCGGCGGAGCAGCTGGAGATTACGCAGGAGCAGTGGAAGAAGATCAGTGAGCGAATCAAGGCAGACCTGAAGTCTTTCACCAAAAACAAAAGCGGGACGGAGGCGCTGGAGAAAAATCTGGAGGAGACTACCAGGGACCGTTATGATTACAGCGAAATTCTGCGGAAGTTTGCAGTGGCGGGAGAAGATATCACTGTGAATGAGGACGAGTTCGACTATATTTATTATACCTATGGCCTGGAGCATTACGGGAATCTGCCTCTGATAGAGCCCCTGGAGTATCGGGAGATCAATAAGGTCAGGGAGTTTGTGATTGCCATAGACACTTCCGCGTCCTGCCGGGGGACGGTGGTCAGGGCTTTCCTGCGGAAGACGTATTCTATTTTAAAGGACAGCGAGAATTTCTTTCACAAGGTCAATGTGCATATTATCCAGTGTGACAATGAGGTGCGCAGCGACACAAAGATCACCAGCGACGAGGATTTTGAAAAATTCATGCAGTATGGGAAACTGACGGGCTTCGGGGCTACGGATTTCCGTCCGGTCTTTGCGTATGTTGAGAGCCTGAGGGAACAGAAGGAATTCGAGGATCTGAAGGGGCTGATCTATTTTACGGACGGTTATGGCATTTATCCGGAGCGTATGCCGGATTATAAGGTTATCTTCGCTTTTTTGGACGAGGATGAGAACCGCTCGCCGGTGCCGCCCTGGAGCATGAAGGTGGTGCTGGAGGAAGACGGGTTGGAGGAGGCTGGTAATGAATATCAGACAGGCTAAGGAGTATATTAAAAATTCGGTTAATTTGTATCTGAAAAAGGATGAATTCGGGGAGTACAGGGTGCCGGTGGTGCGGCAGCGCCCGATTTTTCTGTTGGGGGCGCCGGGAATCGGCAAGACGGCTATCATGGAGCAAATCGCCCAGGAAATGGGAATCGCGCTGGTGGCTTATTCCATGACGCATCACACGAGGCAGTCGGCTCTGGGGCTGCCCTTTATCACACAGAAAAGCTATGGCGGTGAGAGCTTCAGCGTCTCGGAATATACCATGAGCGAGATCATAGCCTCCGTCTATGACACTATGGAAGCCAGCGGCATAAAGGAGGGTATCTTATTCCTGGACGAGATCAACTGTGTGTCGGAGACTCTGGCGCCCTCTATGCTGCAATTTCTGCAGTACAAGGTATTTGGGCGGCACAGGGTGCCGGAGGGCTGGATCATCGTGACCGCGGGGAATCCGCCGGAGTACAACAAGTCGGTCAGGGAGTTCGATGTGGTGACTTTGGACAGGCTTAAAGTACTGGAGGTGGAACCGGATTTCCGCATCTGGAAAGCCTATGCGGCAGAGAGGCAGCTGCACAACGCGGTCATCAGTTATCTCGACCTGAAAAAGGAGCATTTTTACTGTATGGAGATGACCGTGAAAGGGCGCAGCTACGTGACGGCGCGGGGCTGGGAGGATCTGGCAAAGATGCTGGAGCTCTATGAGGAGGAGCAGCTGGCTGTGGATGAGACGCTGGTGGGGCAGTATTTGAGAAACGAGAAGGTGGTGAAGGAGTTTACCGCTTATTATGACCTGTATAACAAATACAAAAAGGATTACCGTATTGAGGACATCCTAAGCGGCAGGCCGTCCGTGCATGCGATCGCCCGTGCCAGGGAGGCGGCTTTTGACGAGAGGCTATCCCTGCTGGGGATGCTGCTTGACCGGGTGAAGGCAGATATGAAGGATGTCATGGAGGAAGCGGCGTTTTTGTCGGATCTGAAGAATCCATTAAAAGGCATTGGGGCGATGGTGCAGGCAGCACAGCCGGGGAGTGCTTCCACAGACCCGTCAGGGAATGCTTCCGCAGGACGTGCGGGAGAGGTTCCGTCGGCACAGCCGGGGAGTGTCACTGCGGGGCAGGTCATTGCACAGCTGGAGAAGCAGGCGGAGGGGCGGAAGAAGCTTATGGAAAATCTGCTGAGTGCGGGTTCCCTGTCGGATTCAGACAGAAAAAAGCATCGCAGGGTAATAGGTTTCCTGGAAGAAAGGCGCAGGGAGCTGTTGGTGGGAGAGAGCGCCACAGGGGCTGACGCCTACGGATTCTTAAAGGAAAAGTATACCGCGCTGGTGGCGAGGATGAAGCAGGAGACGGCGAAGGCGCAGGACGAGCTGCATGCCCTGTTTGTCTTTGCGGAGGAGGCCTTTGGGGGAAGCGGCGGGGCGTCCGGCAACGAGATGCTGATATTGGTGACGGAGCTTACTGTAGACAGTGCCTGCGCAGGATTTATAGCCACGTTTGGCAGTCCTGATTACAAAAGGCACAATGAGGAGTTAATGCTTACCGAGCGAAGCGATGACATCAGGGCGCAGATTGCAGAGCTGAAGCTGGACTAAGGAAGCAGGGAGGCAGCTTCCGAAGGTGTAAATGATGGCGCATATGGGGATTTCAGAGGAGCCGGGAGCGTTTGCGGCAAAAGAAAACGGGGGCAGGTGAGTGAACATGCAGGAGAAGGAGCTGGCAGCTGCAGGCGGCAGCCTGTACTATGGGATAGAGAATGGAAAGGCTGTCATAACGAGGTTTCAGGGGAGCGCCGCCGAGGTGCGTCTGCCGGAGCGGATAGAGGACATGCCTGTGGCATGCATTGGCAGGAAGGCTTTTTTGAGCAGGAAAAATCTGCGGCGGGTGTTCCTCCCGGACAGCGTGGAGGAGATAGGAGATTGGGCTTTTGCCTATTGCGGGGGCTTGAGGGAGGTGGTGATGCCCTGTGGGGAGATACGCTTTGGCAGGGCTGTATTTATGGAGTGCGGCAGCCTGGAGAGGCTGACGGGTACCCGTGCGCAGGGTGAGCTTCTGGCGGCGGCAGCCGTGGCTCTTGACGCTTATTATCTGTTGGACCTGCAGGCGGCGGGCAGCAGGGAATGGCTGGCAAAGTGGGACAATAGGCTTATGACGGTCATGCAGGCGTCGGAGACAGAAGGGTATTCCAGGCAGGTGCTCTGCGGCGAGGAGGACTACGGGAGCACGGACCTGGCGGCATACATCAGCGGCAGGAGGAAGCATAAGATCAGGCTTGCCCTGTTGAGGCTGTTGTTTCCGGATGCCTTGTCAGGGGACAACAGGGCGGCGCTGGAGGCTTATCTGCAGGGGTACGCCAAGGGCAGCGCCCGGGGGGAGGAGACATGGCAGGTTATTTTGGGGGAACATGGCAATGACAGGGCGTACTACAGTCTATATGCGGAGCTTGGCTGTATTACGGAAGAAAATTTTGACGTAAGCCTTGCCGATATCGGGGAGGAGTATCCGGAGATGAGGGCGTTTTTCCTGCGCTATAAAGAAGAAAAGCTGGGAGTGGGGGATTTCTTTGCGGGGCTGGAGCTGTAGGGACGGATTCACACATAACAGTTCAGACAGGTCGCTGAACTGTTACATTCACACGCCATTTGGAGAAGCAGCCTTGCGCAGCAGTCTTGAAGTGCGGGGGAAAATCTGTTATACTTAGGAAAACGATTTGAGAGCGTTGCCAGTGGATTGCCAGGGCCTTTTTGAGGAAAGGGCGTTTGTGCATTCCGGGGCGCAGGGAGGTATGGTAATGACATTATCACAGGCCAGGGAAAAGCTGGAAAAGTATGGGCAGGAGCATGTTTTAAAGTATTATGAGACACTGTCGGAGGAGGAAAGGGAAGCATTGCTTGCCCAGATTGATGCCACGGATATGGAGATCCTGAAGGCTTGCGGGCACAGGGAAGAACTGACCCGCAGAGGGGTGATTACGCCCCTTTCGGTGATGCAGCTTGCCGAGATCGAGGAGAACCGGGCTTCCTTTACGGACACGGGCATTGAGGCGATACGGGAGGGCAGGGTTGGCGCCGTGCTGCTTGCCGGAGGCATGGGGACCCGCCTTGGGTCAGAGGATCCCAAGGGGATGTATAATGTAGGACTCACCAGAGAGCTGTATATTTTTGAATGTCTGATGAACAATCTGATGGATGTGGTGTGTCAGGCGGGCAATTATATTCATCTTTTTGTGATGACCAGCGATAAGAATCATGACGTGACCATAAAGTTCCTGAAGGAGCACGGGTTCTTTGGATATCGGGAGGAATATGTGCATTTCTTCAAGCAGGAGATGTCGGCGGCGACAGATTTCCAGGGAAAGATTTATCTGGAGGAAAGGTGTAAAATGTCCACTTCGCCTAATGGGAACGGCGGCTGGTTCGTCTCCATGAAAAGGGCAGGGCTGATCACATTCCTGCAGCAGCAGGGGATCCAATGGCTGAATGTGTTTGCGGTGGACAATGTGCTGCAGAAGATCGCAGATCCCTGCTTTATCGGCGCCACTATCCAGAGAGGCTGTGTGGCGGGGGCGAAAGTGGTCAGGAAGAGTGCGCCCGATGAAAGGGTGGGTGTGATCTGTCTGGAGGACGGCAGGCCTTCCGTGGTGGAGTATTATGAGCTGACAGATGAGCTTATGAATGCCAGGGATGAGAACGGCGACCCCGCGTATTATTTTGGGCTGATCCTGAATTATCTGTTCAGCACAGATGAGCTGCTGCGGATTTCGGAGAAAAATCTGCCCCTGCATCTTGTGGAGAGAAAGATTCCCTGCCTGGACGGGGAGGGGAATCCGGTAAAGCCGGAGGAACCCAACGGGTTCAAGTATGAAAACCTTGTGCTGGATATGATCCATCAGATGTCCAGCTGCCTGCCCTTTGAGGTAGTGAGGGAGCGGGAGTTTGCCCCCATCAAGAACATGACCGGTATCGACTCCGTGGAGAGCGCAAGAAAGCTGCTTCAGAAGAACGGGGTGGAGCTGTAGGGGAGGCTTCAGAGAAGCAGGTTCCGCGGGAAGTTTATTTCTTTGGGCTTACGGCTCATTGCCTGTGGAAATCAAAAATACGGTATATGCGGGATAAAACCATGCAGGCGCGGGGCAGATCGGATCCGGGAGGGGACACATACCCGGATGAGAGGATAAATAATGCAGGCGCGGGGCAGATACTGCGCGGAAAAGGAGGAGGCTATGAATATTTTGGTGACAGGCGGCGCCGGCTTTATCGGCAGTCATACTGTGGTGGAGCTGCTGCAGGCAGGGCATACGGTTGCAGTGCTTGACAATCTGTGCAATTCCAGTGAGGAGTCGTTAAGGCGGGCGGAGGCGATCACTGGAAAGAAAGTGAATTTTTACAAGGGGGATATCCTGGACCGCGGAATGTTGGAGGATATTTTTTCCGCCAAAGAGAAGGTGGATGCGGTCATTCATTTCGCGGGTCTGAAGGCTGTGGGGGAATCCGTTCAGAAGCCTTGGGAGTACTATGAGAATAATATTGCCGGCACGCTGACCCTGATCGATGTGATGAGAAAGCATAATGTGAAAAATATCATCTTTTCTTCCAGCGCGACGGTTTACGGCGACCCGGCTGTGATCCCCATCACGGAGCAGTGCCCCAAGGGTCAGTGTACCAACCCTTATGGCTGGACAAAATCCATGCTGGAGCAGATTTTGTCGGATGTGCAGCATGCGGATCCCCAGTGGAATGTGATCCTGCTTCGATATTTTAATCCTATTGGAGCCCATAAGAGCGGTACTATGGGTGAGAATCCCAATGGCGTTCCCAACAACCTGATGCCGTATATTACTCAGGTGGCGGTGGGCAAGCTGCCTCAGCTGAGTGTGTTCGGCAACGATTATGATACGCCTGACGGAACCGGCGTGAGGGATTATATCCATGTGGTTGACCTTGCGGTCGGGCATGTGAAGGCTTTGAAAAAAGTTCAGGAGAAGGCGGGGCTGAAAATCTATAATCTGGGCACGGGCGTGGGCTACAGTGTGCTTGACATTGTGAAGAATTTTGAAGAAGCTACCGGCGTGAAGATTCCCTACGTCATCAAGGAGAGGCGGGCAGGGGATATCGCCGCATGTTATGCCGATGCTTCCCTGGCGAAAGAGGAGCTGGGCTGGGAAGCGCAGTACGGCATTAAAGAGATGTGTGAGGATTCATGGAGATGGCAGAAGAATAATCCCAACGGGTATGAGGCTTAAGTTTGGATGTAAGCTTCCCATGATATAATCCCTGTAAGGATTATATTGCCATAAATCATTGAAATTAGTGGGGGTGCGCACTGATTATTCAGTGCGACAGCCCCATGGGAGATGTAAAAAGGAAAGTCGGAAGCCTGGCGGCGTAATGCCTGCAGGCAAAATGCCCCGGGGCTTCTGGCGTCTGATTTCCAGCCTTTTGTGTTTGGAGCCTGCTTCTGCGCTGCCTCCGACGGGGCGTCTGTTCTTACACCCAATATCCATCTTCTTCTATGATCTGAAGTTCCAGGTAATCAAAATCAATATTCTCGATAAAATTGTCCTGTGTAAAGCGTGTTTTGCTGTTTCTTTTGAAGTCAGCAATGTTTTTGTCCAGCCAGACGGGGTTCCCCAAGTCAAACTGGCGGCAGGCTTCATCCAGGGCATGGAAGATTTTGTGGGTGCGGGTGTCCGTGCCGGAGTCTTCAATGCAGGTGTCATGAAGCATACGATTGTCTTTAAAGGTTCTTGCCCATAAACGAAACATTTTGTGTCCTTTCTGGATTCTGATCTTATGGTTTTATATCGCTTATCCCCTTAGAAATCAGCCCATAGGCAGACATTACCGGAACTCAGGCAATGCTGCGAAGGTATTTACGTCTCTATGCGGACCTATAAGATTTATGGTAATTGATTTTGTGCGAAAGTGCAAGGAAAAAGTAAATAGGAAGCATATTTTTCCCGGATACTTCATATATATGTAAGGTATGACTTTCCATATAAGATGGAAGTTCTTTCTAATTTTTTATAAAAAAGGATTAATTTTTTGTGAATATTATACATTTGCATCAATATTTATGTTATACTAACAATGAAATAATTGGTATGAAATACGACAAAGGAGCAGACATGGAACTACGGTCAGTTAAAGGAGACGGCATTGACAGCTGGAAGGAAGTTACATTGATTTATAATGCGGCGCTGAGGCAGGTTGAGACTAAAATGGAGATTTTGAATGATGAGTTTCAGCATGTCCACCAATACAATCCCATCGAACACATTAAGGCCCGCATTAAGACGCCGGAAAGCATTGTAAAGAAGCTGAAAAGAGGAGGATATGAGTCTACCATAGACAATATGATAAAGCACATAAATGATATCGCGGGTATCCGTATCATATGTTCTTTTACTTCAGATATCTACAGGATTGCGGAGATGATCCGGAAGCAGCGGGACATTGAGGTCATAGCTGTGAAGGATTACATTACGTTCCCCAAAGCAAGCGGTTATAAGAGCTATCATATGATCGTGACAGTGCCGGTGTACCTGTCAGATCGGACCGTGGACACCAAAGTGGAGATCCAGATCCGCACAGTGGCAATGGATTTCTGGGCAAGCCTGGAGCACAAGATCCACTATAAGTTTGAAGGCGATGCCCCGGAATACATAAAGGATGAGCTGGTGGAATGCGCCAAGATGGTGTCGGATCTGGACGCCAGGATGCTGTTGCTCAATGATAAGGTATTGTCGATCAGCAGGGAGCGGTGAAAGGCTCCCTGTTTTGGCGTTCCAGGGGAAAAATTGGTTATAAAACGAGGAGTGCCCAGACACCTTTCGGCACCTGGGCTATTATGAAAAAATCTGGCTTGCTGTAACAATTAAACAAAAATTTTTATTTACCAGCAAAATTATTATAACATTTAAATATGTACAAATTATGAACATGATGTAAAAAGCTGATGAATGTTACATAACGACTTTCATCAGCCTTTTAAAATATATAATTTGTACAAGAGATGTTTTTGCGCGTTTCTTTGTCCTTGGAACATTTCTTTGCGGATGTCTTTCCCGCAGTTTGTTTCTGTGTGTGTATTCCACAGCCCTCTGGCTTTCATGGGAGTGGCGCAGCCGGCTGCAGGGGGATTTTGCGGTGAACGGGGTGAGCAGATATCGGTTATGTTTCAATTATGTTAAGTAAAAATGTTTTTTGTTGTAAAGTGGGAAAAAAGATGTTAATATATTTGTAATGAAAATCTCGGATCATGAAAATGTATCTGAGAGATAATGATATAAGTAAGTAATTTAAGGTGGATAACGATAAATTTTAAGAAGCGGTTACAAGAGAACAGCAGTTTACAGTTGTGGAACGGTTTGGGAGGAGAGCAGATGGATATGTTCATGGAAAGGCTGCCGCAGAAGCTGACAGCACAGGATATCATTAAGGCGAACACGGAAGCAGAGACGGAGGAACTGAAAAATCTGAGGAATCAGATTGGGGTTTATAATGATTGCCTGGACAGGCTGCAGAAGCTGATCAGGGAAGGTGAAATGCGGCTGGCAGGTGCGCGCCAGATAGATAACGGCGATATCCGATATTTGATGGAAGAAAGCATCAGCAAAATAAAGGCTTTCCAACAGGAGAACGGCAGCCTGGAGCAGCTGCAGAGGCAGTTGACGGAGCAGCTGAGCAGTATTGACAAGGCGATGCTGGATCAGCTGTGCAATATGGACAAGGCAGTGGCGGATCAGATTGCCGGTATAGATAAGAATATGGAAGGTCGTCTCATGGCAGTGGGACGGACGATGGGCGGGCAGTTCGCCGGGTTGGACAAGGCGATGGAGAAGCGCTTTAATGCCATGGCACAGGTAGTAAACGGTCATATTGGCGAGAAGCTTGACGGTATGGAAAGGTCCATGGATGAAAAGCTTGGCAGCATGGATGCTGTATTGGACGAAAAGCTGGGCAGTATCAGCTCCATGGATATCAGTGCCATGGGCGGGAAGCTTGACGATGCGGGAAGGTCCATGGATGAGAAGCTTCATAATATGGGCGTTGCCATGGACGGGAAGTTTGGTGATATGGGCGCTGCCATGGACGAAAAGTTTGGTGATATGGGTGCTGCCATGGACGAAAAGTTTGGCAGCATGGGCACTGCTTTGGGGGAGAAGCTCCATGATATGGGCGCTGCCATGGATGAGAAGTTCGGGGATATGGACAGGTCCATGGGCAGTAAGCTTGACAGCATGGATAAGCGCTTTGAAGATATGAGCCGAAGCCAGGACGAAAAGCTTAACGACATGGGCAGGGCGATGGATGAGCGCCTGGAGGTGCTGGGACAGTCTGTCAGCGAGCAGGTGAGGAATGGTTCTTCACAGCAGCTGGCGGAAGGCATTGATGCAGTGAGTGAAAATGTACATAAGGAGTGTGTTAAGGTATACCGCAACGTTCAGGCGGTAGTGGTGGAGGAGAGCGGGAAGCAGAGTGCTTCGCTCAATGAGGCTGTCTCTATCGTGAACGGCGTGAAGGGAAGGCAGGGGGCGATCCTGGGGCTTTCTGCCGCGGCGGTGATCCTGTCCCTGGCGAGCATGGTGATGCAGATCCTGGGAATACTCAATATTATATAGCTTCCTTGAGAAAGGCCGTATGGCCGGTTGAGGCGGCGGTTCAGAAAGGTTACTTGACTGCTGCCCTCTGTCTGCATGCGGTATGGACAGGCAGCGCATGAATTAATGTTACCGTAGATCAAAGGCTTACAGGGAGATAATCTGTTTTGGCAGGCGAAATGTCGAAAGAAATCTGGAAACCCGGGAATATGCTGTATCCGCTGCCGGTGGTGATGGTCAGCGTGGCAGACAGGGCGGGGAAATATAATATCATCACGATCGGCTGGGCAGGGACAATCTGTACGAACCCGCCGATGGTGAGTATATCTGTGCGTCCGGAGCGTTATTCCTATTCGATCCTGCGGGACACAGGGGAATTTGTCATCAACCTGACTACCAGGGAGCTTGCCTTTGCCACGGATTACTGCGGTGTGAAGAGTGGGAGGGAAATAGACAAATTCAGGGAGCTGGGGTTGACGGCGCTTGCTGCCAGCGAGGTCGGGGCGCCCCTGATAGGCGAGAGCCCGGTGAATATAGAGTGCCGGGTGCGGCAGGTTATGCCACTGGGGTCCCATGATATGTTCCTTGCCGATGTGGCCGCTGTCCATGCAGACAAGAAATATATGGATGAGAAACGCCGGTTCCATCTGGAGAAGGCGGAGCCGATCGTGTATTCCCACGGGGCATATCTGGCCTGCGGGGAACAGCTGGGGACTTTTGGCTACAGCGTGCGGAAAAATTAAAACTTCCTGTTTATGTATTTTTTTCCGCAATATGGGAATATTTAAACTACTGATACAGATAACCCATTGATATTGTTACAGTTCCGTCCTGCGCGCAGGTCCGGAACTGTAATTTCGACTATAGGCCGCAGGATGAAGTTTGGATTCCTTTCAGACTTTATACCCGCGTCCCCTGGACGCATTGCGCTCAGCAGCGTTGCAAGCCTGATACCCATGCATCATGGATGCATTGTGCCTTGCAGCGGGGTTTTTGATTGGCGTGCAGAGTAGGCGTGGTTTGCGATACACAGGAGTATAATGATGAAAAATGGAAAGAGATATCATAAAAAACAAAAGTTTACATATATTAATATTACGATGTTCGTGATCTTCTGCTGCCTGCTGTTCTTTAAGTGGTATGCGCCCTTTGAGCCCACGGGGGACAACCTCTTTCATGTCAGTGTCAACGGGCAGGAGGTTGGCGTTGTATGGCGGAAGGAGCGGGCGGAGGAGCTGCTGATCCAGGCGCGCAGGAATATCGCCATGACCAGCGAGGAGCTGATCTTTATGGAGGCGGAGCTGGAGCTCACAGGAGAGGAGATCCTGTGGGGCAGGGCGGATGACGATGAAACGGTGATCCGGAATATGGAGAACGCGCTGCGCGCCAGCATCCAGCCTTCCCTGCACCGTTCCTACACGGTGAAGATAAATGAAAATATCCTGAACCTGGCGAGTGTGGAGGAAGTGCAGGAGCTTCTGCAGGCTGCCATCGACAAGTATGACAGCGAGGGTAAGTTTGCCGTGGAGCTGGTCTATGATACAGCCAGGGAATTCGGCGTGCTTACTACGAATGTGTTCAATAAGGAGGAGAAAGAGGAGGTAAGGAGCGTCTCTTATATGTATGCAGGTATCCAGACGCTTTTTTCCGAGGCATCCGGGGAGGAGGATACAGAGCGGGAAAAAGATTTCAGTGATTACGATCTGGGCACGCTCTCCATGGATTTCTCCGAGAAGATCGAGGCTGTGGAGACTTATCTGCCTGCGGATCAGCTGACCTCCCTGGAAGATGCCATTAATCTGGTGGTCATGGAGCAGGAGATGCCCAGCATCTACGAGGTGGTGGCGGGAGATACCCTTACCGCGATTGCTGCCAGGGTAAAT
>CAOKQK010000092.1 GCA_948470905.1 uncultured Lachnospiraceae bacterium
GCGTCGCCCTGTCACGGCGAAGGTCGTCGGTTCGAGTCCGATCTGGGTCGTTTTTGTTTCTGTGGTCATTGAGCCACAAGCCCGGGGAAGTAAACTTCCGAAGAAATATATTTTTTCTGGGAAGTGTGCTTCTCTAAGCTCTTGGCGGAGGACGCAGGGGAGATTTGATTAAAAGCAGCTTATGTCTATTTTAAGATAGGCAAGGGCTTTTTTTTGTTGTGGGGCTTGCGTTTGTTTTTGAAATTTACTATAATGGATGAAATGTGCGGCGTATCAGCGGCACATGGGGGCGGAAAAATTGAGTACTGAAAACAGCAATATTACAAAAGACATGGATGCGCTGGAAGCGGGTGATGCAGGAAAAACCGACAGTGCTTTAAAAAATAACAGTACACAGAAAAATGATCTGACGCAGGGAACTATCTGGAAGAAAATTTTGTTTTTCGCGCTGCCCATCTTTTTGGGACAGGTATTCCAACAGCTTTACAATACCATTGATTCCCTGATCGTGGGGAAATTCCTGGGGGACCAGGCGCTGGCGGCAGTCAGTTCCTCGGGCAGCCTCATCTTTATGATGGTGGGCTTCTTTAATGGGGTGGCCATGGGGGCCGGGGTGATCATCGCCAAGGAATATGGGGCGAAAAATTATCAGTCCATGAGGCGGGCTATCCACACAGATGTGGCGTTTGGGCTGTCGGCGGGCATTGTGCTGACGGTTGTGGGGGTCTGCTTTACTCCCACGATCCTGCGGTGGATGAACACGCCTGCGGATGTGATGCCCCAGTCGGTGGAATATTTCCGTTATTATTTCTATGGTGCGGTCTTCACTGTCATGTACAATATATTTGTGGGTATTTTACAGGCGGTGGGAGACAGCAGGCATCCCCTGTATTATCTGATCTTTTCTTCGTTGGTGAATGTGGTGCTGGACCTGGTGCTGGTAGGGGGCCTGCGGCTGGGCGTGGGCGCAGCGGCGCTGGCGACTACCATATCCCAGGGCATCAGCGCGGCGCTCTGTTTCCTGCAGCTTTTGCGCGCCAGGACGGAGTACAGGCTGTGCATCAGGGAGATTGGATTTCACCTGGATAGCCTTAAAAATATTGTGCGTTTCGGGCTGCCCTCCGGGGTGCAGAATTCCGTGATCGCGCTGGCGAATCTGGTGGTGCAGACCAATATTAACGGTTTTGGGGAGTATGCCATGGCAGGCTGCGGAGCATATTTTAAGGTGGAGGGCTTTGCCTTTCTGCCGATTACCTGTTTTGCCCAGGCGCTTTCGACCTTTGTAGGACAGAATCTGGGGGCAAAAAATTACGGCAGGGTGAAAAAGGGTGTGCGTTTCGGGCTGCTCTGCTCCGTGTCGGCGGCGGAGGTGATCGGCATCATCTTCTGGCTGGCGGCTCCGGTCCTGATCGGGCTGTTCAGCCACTCTCCGGAAGTGCTGGATTTCGGGGTGCGGCAGGCCAGGGTGGAATCTCTTTTTTACTGTATGCTGGCGCTTGCGCACTGCATTGCGGGCGTCATGAGGGGCGCAGGCAAGGCGACGGTGCCCATGTTTACCATGCTGGGTTTCTGGTGCGTGCTGCGGGTGACTTACATCACGGCCGCGCTGCATTTTTATCCCCATATCGAGGTGGTGTTCAGCGCTTATCCCCTGACATGGTGTACCAGCAATATCGTATTCTTATTATATTTTTTCAAGGCGGACTGGATGCATAATTTTGAGCGGATTAAGGCATAGAAGCAGGTAGGCGGCACAAATTGCCGTTTACGGCAATTGAATAGGAGGTATAAGTTAATATGAAAGAAATCAATCAGCAGTATCTTACAGGTGAGAGGGCAATGTTCCAGGCAAGGGACTGTCATTTCACTTATTGTACTTTTGCGGAGGGTGAGTCTCCCTTAAAGGAGAGCAGTGATCTGAAGATTGACAATACGCTGTTTAAGTGGAAGTATCCCCTTTGGTATTGTAAGAATGTGGAAATGAGGGATTCTACCTTATTCGAGATGGCGCGGGCGGGAATCTGGTACACGGAGAATATTTCCGTCTTTGACACTATTATCGAGGCGCCTAAGAATTTTCGGCGCGCCAGGGGCGTCAAGCTTTTTAATGTGGAGCTGCCCAACGCTTCGGAGACGCTCTGGAACTGTGAGAATATAGAGATGGAGAAGGTTTCCGCCAGGGGAGACTACTTTGCCATGAACAGCAGCGGGATTGTGGCAAGGGATTTCCATCTGGTGGGAAATTACAGCTTTGACGGCTGCAGCGATGTGGAGATCCACAATGCGCGCATGCTTTCCAGGGATGCTTTCTGGAATGCGGATAATGTGACAGTCTTTGACTCTTTTATATCCGGGGAATACCTGGGTTGGAATTCAAGGAACATCACCCTGATCAACTGTACCATCGAGAGCCTGCAGGGGATGTGTTATATCGACAATCTGAAAATGAAAAACTGTCGGCTGATCAACACAAATCTTGCTTTTGAGTACAGTCAGGCGGATGTGGAGATCGTGGGGACCGTGGACAGCGTGCTCAATCCCAGCGGCGGCGTGATCCGTGCGGACAGGATCGGCGAGCTGATCATGGACGGAAGGAAGGTCAGGATCGACCAGACCAGGATTGAGGCAGGGGAGATTTTGAAGAGGTCTGACTGCGCGGAGTGGGAGAGAGAGTAACTGTAGATGGGGGTTAGGGCAATGTATGATTTTGATAAGATGACTGACCGCAGGGGGACGGGATCTCTGAAATGGGATGTGCCGGAGAGGGACCTTCCCATGTGGGTTGCCGATATGGACTTTGAGACGGCGCCGGAGATAATGGATGAACTGAAAGCACGGGTGGAACATGGGATCTTTGGCTACAGTGTGGTCACGGAGGATTGGTATGAGGCATATCGGAGCTGGTGGGGCCGCAGGCATGGGCTTGAGATGGAAAAGGAATGGCTGATCTTCTGCACAGGGGTGGTGCCGGCAATATCCAGTACGGTGAGGAAATTTACCACACCGGGGGAAAATGTCCTGATCCAGACGCCGGTGTACAATATTTTCTTTAACAGTATCCGGAATAATGGGAGAAATGTCCTGGAGAGCCCCCTTGTGTACAGAGAGGGGGAGTATTCCGTTGATTTTGCGGATCTGGAACAGAAGCTTGCGGATCCCCAGACTACCCTGATGCTTTTGTGCAATCCTCATAATCCTGTGGGGAAAATATGGGACAGGGACACGCTTTCGCGCATAGGGGAGCTCTGTGCCAGACATCATGTGCTGGTGCTGTCCGATGAGATCCACTGTGATATGACGGATCCGGGCTGTGATTATGTCCCCTTTGCCTCTGTCAGTGAGACGTGCCGGGACAACAGCATCACCTGCATGGCGCCTACCAAGGCATTCAGCATCCCGGGGCTGCAGACAGCTGCGGCGATGGTGCCGGATCCGGTTATTCGGCATAAGCTGAACCGGGCATTGAATACCGATGAGGTGGCTGAGCCCAATGCATTTGCCATAGGCGCAGCGGTGGCGGCTTTTGAGAAAGGGGAGGCATGGCTGGAGGAAGCCAGGGTGTACCTTCGTGACAACAAGCAGTGTGTGCGGGATTTTGTGAGGGATAGGCTGCCCATGATCAGGGTGGTGCCTTCCACGGCGACCTACCTGCTGTGGCTGGACTGCAGCCGGATCACGGAGGACGCGGCGAAGCTGGTGCATTATATCCGTGAATACAACGGGCTTTATCTCACCGAGGGCGAGGAGTACGGCGGCTGCGGAAGAAGCTTTCTGCGGCTGAATCCCGCCTGCCCCAGGAGGCGCCTGCAGGAGGGGCTGAGGCGCCTGGAGGAGGGCGTGAAAGCGTTTATGGAGGCTTTGTCACTTTAGGAATCCGTTTACGATCTGAGCCTCAGCCTCTGCTTCCGTGAGTCCCAGGGTCATCAGCTTAATGATCTGGTCGCCGGCGATCTTGCCGATGGCGGCTTCGTGGACCAGCGCCGCGTCCAGGTCGTTGGCAGTGATCTCGGGGATGGCGCTGATTTTGGCATTGTCCATGATGATGCCGTCGCATTCGGAGTGCCCTGCGCAGCGGTTGTTGCCGTTTATCCTGGACAGGAACAGCTGCCTGGAATCATCTCTTGCCACAGAGCGGGAGATGATGTTGGCGCTGGAACCCTCTCCGTCTAAGTCCACCTGAAAAGAGGTTTCCGCGAACTGGGAGCCGTGGGTCATGATCTTTTCCGTCACCACGATCTTGGCGTTGTCCGCCAGCTTTGCCTTTGTGAGGCGCCTGGTGGAGTCCACACCCTTGATCTGCACTGTCTCCATTTCCATGAAGCTGTTCTCGCCCACTTCCACAACCGTCTCCGGGTTCATGATCCTCTCGCCCTTGCCGTCGCCGCTGCCATAGTGCTTTTCTACATATTTTACATGGGAATTCCTGCCTATGTAGAAGGAGTGGATGCCGTCGTGGCGGCTGTCGCTGTCGCCGCTGTTGTGGATGCCGCAGCCGGCTACGATTGTCACGTCGCAGTCGTCCCCTACATGGAAATCATTGTAGACCATTTCGGTCAGGCCGCTCTGGCTTAAGACCACGGGAATGTGGACGCTTTCTTTTTTGGTGCCGGGCTTGATGACAATGTCTATCCCCTGTTTGTCTGTCTTGGTGACAATGTCGATATGTGCCGTGGTAGAGCGCTCAACACTTTGGCCGTTGGCGCGGATATTGTAAGCTCCGGAGGGCATTTCGTGCAGCCCTGCCACCTGCTCCAGCAGGTTTTTCTGTATCTCATCCATGGTTGTTTCCCTTTCCTGATAATTTTCCATCTGTGCGGCTGTAATGCAGGCGGGGCGCCGGACTGCAGCGCACAGGCAATAGTTTTTTGTCACGCTTTCTGATAAAAACGGCAGCTCTCGGTGCCCTTTAACAGTTCAGGCAGGATGTCTTCCCGTCTTCCCCGCGCCTGGAGGGAGCCGTCTGCCAGAACGACGATCTCGTCCGCAATATTCAGGATGCGCTCCTGATGGGAGATGATGATCAGGGAATTGCTGCGGGATGCGTGCAGCTCCTCAAACACCTGTATCAGGTTGTTGAAGCTCCACAGGTCGATGCCTGCCTCCGGCTCGTCAAAAACGGCAAGAGGCGTGTCGCGGGCGATGACCGTGGCTATCTCGATGCGCTTGAGCTCGCCGCCGGAGAGGCTTGCGTCAATGTCGCGGTTGATGTAGTCCCTTGCGCACAGCCCTACCTTTGAGAGATAATCGCAGATGTTGGGGTTATTTTTGCTGCCGCCTACGGCAAGGGTGATCAGATCCCTTACTTTAATGCCCTTGAAGCGTACCGGCTGCTGGAAAGCAAAGCTGATCCCCAGTTTTGCGCGTTCCGTGATGTTCATGTGGGTGATGTCGGTGCCGTCAAATATTATTTTGCCCCAGGTGGGCTGTTCGATTCCCATGATCAGTTTTGCCAGCGTGGACTTGCCGCCCCCGTTGGGACCGGTGATCGCAATGAAGGAGTGGTCCTCAAAGGTCAGGTTTAGGTTCTTGATGATCTCTTTTTGGCCATCCGCTTCATCTGAGACCTGAAAGCTTAAGTTCTGTAATTCAAGCATGTTTATACCTCCCTGTCCGCCACGGCGGACATTGTTTAAACTTTATCCTTTTGTGACTGCCGATTCATTCATAACAGTTCAGACAGCCCTTTGTGCAAGGCGTTTTGCGCATCGGCGTAACAGCTCAGTGAGTTGTCTGAACTATTACGACCATTATAATCTAATGCCGCTTTTTAAGTATAACACAGAAAGCCCGAAAACAATACAGTTATTGTCTAAAAAGTACAGGGGCATGGAAATTTAATTCCTAGCATTCTACTGGGTATAATTATAGACAGAATCAGGAAAAAGTCAATACTTTTTCCAACCAGGTTTTGGGCGGGATATCCGGAGAGGGGGAGTAAAAAAATTTTTTAGCATATTATGTTGAAAAAAGGAAATGATTGTCGGACAGGCACGTTTTGCGTATCTTTTTGATGGATGACGGCGAAAAATGCGATGATTTACAGTTGCTGTGGTAATCTGTTCTCTTTTATAATAATAAAGCATGGATTCAGATTTTTTGTTATGGAAATGGAGGCCGCTATGGAACAGTTGAACATTACTGCTGCAAAGGATAATGAAAAGATATACAAGATTCTCGGAGATCTGATGAATGGGGATAAGGAGTTTCAGATTATGATCACGGTGCCTTCCGGGAAGGATACAGGTATTAAAAATGCGGCGCAGGAACCGAAGAAGCCCGCAGTGCGGAGGGACCTGGAACAGGATGTCACCAATATGATACATGAAATCGGCGTTCCGGCACATATTAAGGGATACCAGTACCTGAGGGAAGCGATCATGATGTCGGTGGACGACCCGGGAATGATCAGTTCTATCACCAAGATCCTGTATCCGACCATTGCCAAGCGGTTCCAGACAACGTCCAGCCGTGTAGAGCGTGCGATCAGGCATGCCATAGAGGTGGCGTGGAGCAGGGGCAGGATGGAGACGCTGGATGCACTGTTCGGCTATACCATCGACACGGGAAAGGGCAAGCCCACAAACTCGGAATTCATTGCCCTGATTGCAGATAAGATCAGATTGTCCTATCGCGAGTAGGGAGACGGATGCCCAAAGTCCGGCCACCTGCATATTTTGTTCAGGGTTTTCTCAAAAAAGTACTTCCCACAGGAAACATAATGTTGTAAAATATATCCAGAGGGCAGCCTTATGTCGTTTCGGGGTTATGCTCATGTGTATATATGTGTGGAGGGGTTTCTATGAAGAAAATTCTATTTGCAGCATCTGAAGGGGTTCCTTTTGTTAAAACCGGCGGTTTGGCGGATGTTGTCGGTTCCCTGCCGAAATGCATCGACAAGCGGTACTTTGATGTGCGGGTGATCATCCCCAAGTATTCCTGCATGAAGCAGGAGATGAAAGACCGGATGAACTATGTAACGAATTTTTACATGGATTTCAACTGGAAGAATGTCTATGTGGGTATTATGGAAGCGGAAGTGGAGGGCGTACATTATTATTTTATAGATAATGAGTATTATTTCAGCGGAGATAAGCCCTACAGCGACGATCCCAAGTGGGAGATCGAGAGATATGCGTATTTCTCAAAGGCAGTGCTTTCCGCGCTTCCGGTCATCGGTTTCCAGCCGGATATCATCCACTGCCACGACTGGCAGACCGGTCTGATTCCCGTGTATATGAAGGAGCGTTTCCGGGGAAGCGATTTTTACACCGGGATGAAGTCCGTCATCACCATCCATAACCTGAAGTTCCAGGGAAAGTGGGATACGAAGACGGTGCAGGGGATCACAGGACTGCCGGAGTATTTCTTCACTTCAGACAAGCTGGAAGCGTACAAGGACGCCAACCTGTTAAAGGGCGGCATTGTCTATGCGGACGCTGTCACCACCGTGAGCGCCACCTATGCGGAGGAGATCAAGACGCCTTTCTATGGGGAAGGGCTGGATGGGCTGATGCGTGCCAGATCCGGTAGCCTGAGAGGGATTGTGAACGGAATCGACTATTCCGATTTCAATCCCGAGACGGACAAATATATAGAGAAGCCTTACAATGCGGTAAATTTCCGAAAGGAAAAGGTAAAGAACAAGCGGGCCCTGCAGCAGGAGCTGGGGCTTGCGCAGGATGACAGGAAGATGATGATAGGCGTGGTGTCCAGGCTGACGGACCAGAAAGGCTTTGACCTGATCGCCTATATCATGGATGAGCTGTGCCAGGACGATATCCAGATGGTGGTCCTTGGCACCGGTGAAGAACGCTATGAGAATATGTTCCGCCATTTTGACTGGAAATACGGGAATAAGGTGTCGGCAAATATCTACTATTCCGATGCGTTGTCCCACAAGATCTACGCGTCCTGCGACGCATTTCTGATGCCTTCGCTTTTTGAGCCCTGCGGGCTGAGCCAGCTCATGGCGCTGCGCTACGGCACGGTTCCAATTGTCCGTGAGACAGGCGGCCTGAAGGATACGGTGGTTCCCTATAATGAGTATGAGAACTCCGGTACGGGCTTTAGTTTTAAAAATTATAATGCGCACGAGATGTTGAATACGATCCGTTATGCCGAACATATATATTATGATAAGAAGCGCGAATGGAACAAGCTGATCGACAGGGCTATGGCAGCGGATTTCTCGTGGAACGTTTCGGCGGGAAAGTATCAGGAAATGTATGATTGGCTGATTGGTTAAGAATGGCAGGGAATGGAAGTAAAAAAAGTAATTTCATAATGCAGGCGGGGATACTGGCGGTAGCAGGGATCATCAGCAGAGTGATAGGGCTTCTTTTCAAGAGCCCTTTGATGAATATCATAGGCGAAACGGGGATGGGCTATTACTCGGAAGCTTACAATTATTATACCATCGTCCTGATGATCTCCTCCTACAGCATCCCTTCTGCAATCTCCAAAGTGATCGCCCAAAAGCTGGGGCTGAAAGAATACCGGAATGCCCACAGGATTTTTTTGTGTGCTATCGGTTATGTGTTCGCTGTGGGAGCTGTCGCCAGCCTTTTTCTGTTTTTCGGGGCAAGGCTGTTTGTTGCCAAGGAGGCGGTCCCTGTACTGAGGGTGTTTGCGCCCACTGTGTTTGTATACGGGGTCCTGGGTGTGCTGCGCGGGTATTTCCAGGCGCATAAGAGCATGGTGCAGACCTCTGTATCCCAGATCCTGGAACAGATTGCCAATGTGGTGGTAAGCCTTCTGCTGGCACGGTTCCTGATCATTTCCCAGGTGGGCAGCCTTGCCATGCCGGAGGATGCGGAGGGCAGGATGAAGCATGCGGTCAGCGGCGCTATGGGAAGCGCCATGGGAACCGGTGCCGGCGTGGTAGTGGCGCTTTTGTTCGTGGCGGGGGTCTATGCGCTGAACTATGGCTATATCCACCAGAAGATCAGGAAGGACCGTCATAAGGAGATGGATTCCTACAAAGATATTTTGAGGATGATCGGGGCGGTAGTGACGCCGTTTATCCTGAGCACGGCGGTGTATAACCTGAACATTTCCGTCAATTCCTGGCTGTATACAAAGGGGCTGCCCCTGATCCGCGAGGTGGACGAGGCGGCGATCCATGCCAATTATGGCGTGTACAGCGGGATGGCAGTGACAATCTCCAATATCCCCATTGCCTTTTCTTCCGCAGTGGCGGCTGCGATACTGCCCTATGTGTCCCAGCTTCTTGCCGCCGGGGACATGGAGAGCGCAAAAGAAAAAATCGGGGCAGCGGTGAAATCAACCATGGTGATATCCATTCCTTCCGCAGTGGGGCTGTTCGTCCTGGCTAAGCCGGTGACGCTGCTCCTCTTTCCTACGAGAGGGGACGAGGTGGTGGAGATGGCGGCACAGCTTCTGATGCTGCTGGCGCTGTCTGTGGTGTTGTTCGCGCTTTCCACCCTGAATAACACGATTCTGCAGGGAGTGGGGAAGATGAACGCGCCCATATACAATGCTGCGATCGCGCTGCTGGTACAGACAGCTGTGGCTGTGCCCCTGCTCCTGTTTACAGAGCTTGGCATTTATGCCCTTGCCATTGCGTGTACTGTCTTCTCCGGGGTTATGTGCCTGTTGAACCAGCGTTCCGTGAGAAAAGCCATCGGTTACAGGCAGGAGATGGTAAAGAGCTTTGCCGTACCCAGTCTCGCCTCGGTGCTCATGGGAATGGTCACATGGGCGGTGTATGAGGGCTTCCTGATGCTGGTGAAGTCTCCCAGGATCGCCGTGTTCCCGGCGGTCATTGTGGGGGCGGCGGTGTATTTTGTGCTGGTCCTGCTGTTCAGGGGGCTGACGGAGAGCGAGCTGAAGGGATTCCCCAAGGGATACCTGTTGGTGAAGCTGGCGAAGCGGTGCAGGCTGTTGGGGTGAGGGGCGGAAACAGCCCGGGCGCTACTCCGACACCAGCTGTATTCCGGAGATATCACTGTCGATAGCCATGGAATAATTGGTATAGTAGACCACAAAGCCGGGTTTTGCGCCGCCCGGTTTTTTTACGTGCTTTTTCTGGATATAATCAATCTCCACTTTCTCCTGTTCCCTGCCTTTGGAATAATATGCCGCAAGACGTGCCGCCTCCTCGAAGGTGCGGTCGGGAAGCTCTCTGGCGTTGCCCAGGCTTACGACCACATGGGAACCGGGGAGCTGCTTTGCGTGGAACCACCAGTCGTTTCCGGAGGCAAATTTAAAGGTGAGCTCATCATTCTGATAATTGTTCTTTCCCACATACATATGGAAGCCGTCGCTGCTGATATAGTGGAAGGGTCTGCTGGTGATCTTCTGCTTTTTTGTGCCGCCCTTTCTGCGGATGTAGCCGCTTTCGGTCAGTTCTTCTTTGATCTGGACCAGATCCTCCTCGTGCAGGGCGATGTCCAGCGCCGCTGAGATGGATTCCAGATGGTCTATCTCCGCCTTGACTTCCTTGGTCAGCTCTGACAGCGCCTCGTAAGTGCGCTTTAATTTGCCGTACCTGTCAAAATATTTCCTGGCGTTCTCCGAGGCGGTGAGGGTGGGATCCAGGGGAATGGTAACAGTCTCATTGGTATAGTAGTTTTGCGCCTCCAGGGATTTTGCCCCGGGGGCGGCGCTGTAGCCATAGGTGTTGAGCAGCTCGCCGTAGATACGGTAAGTCTCACGCTTTTCGGTGTCTTTTATCTGGTGCAGCTGAAGGTCATATTTTTTGACTGTCCGTTCCAGCGTGGTCTGCACGATGCGGCGCAGGTCGGCGGACTTCTGGCGGATGCGGCTTAAGGTGTTTTTCTCTGCGTAATATTGTTCCAGCAGCGCGGATATGGAACTGTAGGGTACTGTATAGCTGCCGGGATTCTGCTGGTCCGGGGAGGAATGGGTACTCTCCGGAGCCGGAGGACAGCCGTAGAGTGTCAGGGGGAGAGCGCAAAAGTCCACAGGTTTCTTATTTTGATAGGCTATCTGGGGAGCAAAATTTTCCTCGCAGACAGCATTGACCATGCGGGTAAACACACTGTAAAGGGTATCGTAGTCAGAATCCGTCAGCGCGGCAGTAGGGCGTTCCCCGTCAATCCCTGCTTCATGGCAGAGCTCCTGGGCGAGTATGGGGGAAATGCCGGTAAAGCTGCCGTAGATTGCCTTAAAGACGGGCTGGGGCTTTGCCGTGAGGGTATGGCGGAACGTTTCAAAGTCCGTGTGCAGTGCGTCCAGCTTGTCCTGGGTCTGAGCCACAAAATAGGGCTTTCCGGGCAGGACCTCCCGGACACTGCTGACTGCGGCGGACACCCTTTTGATGCTGTCGATGATCACATTGTCTTCGTTGCAGAAAATAATGTTGCTGTGCTTGCCCATGATCTCTATGATCAGGGTTTTGCGGCGCAGGTCTCCCATCTCATCCAGATGTTCTATGTCGATGTGTACAATGCGCTCCAGCCCCGGCTGGGAGATATCCGTAATGCGCCCGTTCTGCAGGTGCTTGCGCAGGAGCATGCAGAAATTCGGCGCGGTCATGGGGCTGGGCTTGTTGCTCTCTGTCAGGTAGATCAAGGGAAGGGAGGCGTCGGCGGAGAGGAAAAGCCTTTTTTGCCCCCAGGGCTGCTTGACTGTTATGAGCAGTTCATCCGCCTCCGGCTGGGCAATCTTGTACAGCCGCCCGCCGACCAGCTCCTTCTTTAATTCAGACACTACGCCTGCTATGGTAACTCCGTCAAATGCCATGGTCGTATCCCCCCGATTCTGTGTTTGTTGGATTTTTATGATAGTCCAGGAAGTTCTGGACGGATAAAAAGCTATGTTGCTGTGTTATGGTTGTTCCATGTCTGGCATATGGACATGTTTTACCAGGATTCACGAGTATTGTATCAGAAACGGAGTGAAAATGGAACCCTGCACATTGTATATGGAAAAAGTTTTGCAGCATTACCAGCTGCTGCAAGGTTTTACGCGTAAAATTTGCCTGTAAAATGTATAAAACATTTGTATTTTGGAAATTGTTGTGTTATAATACATACGTCTGTGCTTTATTTTAATTTTTGGGACAATTTGTGGTCTGTGCGGCACGGGTGATTAAAGGAGGAAATGTAGCGATGAGTTTACAGGTAGAAAAGTTAGAGAACAATATGGCGAAGCTGACCATCGAGGTGTCGGCTGAAGAATTAGAGAAGGCAATTGAAAACGCATTTCAGAAAAGTAAGAATAAAATCAGTATCCCCGGTTTCCGCAAAGGCAAGGCGCCCCGCAAGATGATCGAGCAGATGTACGGCAAGGGCGTGTTCTATGAGGATGCTGCCAATGCCATCATCCCCGATGCATATGAGAAGGCGCTGGAGGAGTGTACCGAAGATATTGTATCCAGTCCCAGGATTGACGTGCAGCAGCTGGAAGCAGGGAAGCCCTTTATCTTTACGGCGGAGGTTGCCCTGAAGCCGGAAGTCACCCTCGGCCAGTATAAGGGTGTGAAGGTGGAAAAGGCTGACACGGAAGTGACAGACGATGAGATTACGGCTGAGATTGACAGAGAGAGAGAGAAGAATTCCAGGACGGTAGAGGTTACGGACAGGCCGGTACAGGACGGTGACATCGCTACCATAGATTTCGAGGGCTTTATTGACGGAGTGGCGTTCGAGGGCGGCAAGAGTGAGGATTATCCCCTGACCATTGGCTCCCATGCCTTTATCCCCGGTTTCGAGGAGGAACTGATCGGTGCGGAAGTGGGGAAGGAGAAGGATGTAAATGTGACTTTCCCTGAGGATTATCAGGCTGCAGAGCTTGCGGGCAAGGCGGCAGTCTTTAAGTGTACGGTTAAAAAGCTTCAGGAGAAGCTGCTTCCGGAGCTTGACGAGGATTTCGTGGAAGAGGTTTCCGAGGAGAGCGATACGGTAGAGCAATATAAGGAAGAAGTCAGGAAGAAGCTTGCCGACAGAAAGGAAGCGGAAGCCAAGGACGCAAAGGAAACTGCTGTCATTGACGCGGTCATTGAAGATTCCAAAATGGATATCCCGGACGCGATGCTTGAGACACAGCAGAGGCAGATGGTACAGGATTATGCACAGAGGCTCCAGTCCCAGGGCATATCCATGGAGCAGTATACAAAGTTTACCGGCATGACTGTCCAGAACCTTATG
>CAOKQK010000093.1 GCA_948470905.1 uncultured Lachnospiraceae bacterium
GATTATTTTACAAAATTATTCAAATATCGTACAGCGGGTGTCAGGGAATATTGGATAGTTGATCCTGTAAAAGAGCGTATTACAGTTTATTTTTTTGAAAAGGAATCTGTAGAAGAATATTCTTTTGGTAAAGAGATACCAGTTGGAATATATGAAGGATTTACCATAAAAGTAGAGTAAGGAACTGTAAATAAGCCTTTACAAATATAGCGTCAAAAGGTCTGCCAGTCCCCCGACAGAGGGGGGACTGGCTTGACTTTGGATTTTACCCAGTTTCCCGATCACTTTCCCGGGAATCAGCCAGGCTGCAGTTCCCGCGCACGTTCCACATATTCTTTGAAGCGTTCCTCATTTCGGACAGAGTTAAACCATTCCCAGCCGCGGGTGGCGGTCAGCCCGTAATACGGCAGATTGATGTTGTCATGAAAGATATCCTTATAGGATATAGGTTCGTATGTGCCGTCCGGCAGCTTCAAGATTCCTTTTCCCTTGACGACCCTGACGCCGCCATAGATCAGGGGATTTCCTACCTCCAGTTCCTCCCCGTCGGCAATGTTATTCCATTTCGGGAAAAATTCAAATGAACGTTCCAGATATTCATAGCCTTCTTCCCTGGAATGATCTTTTTCCATGGGATTTTCTTCACGCGTTTTGATGCATCCGAACAAAGCGCAGGCAGTCCGAAAGCATGTGCCGGCATAATATCCCAGCCATGCGGGCGGAATCTCGCCGTTTTCGCCAAGCCCTTCCAAAAGCTGCAGGCGGTATTTGTTCCAGGCAGCAGCCTTTTCCGGCATCGCCCAGTAACGCTGGGGGCGGTCGAGAAAATGGGCCAGAAGATGGAAGTTGTTGATATCATGGCGCAGGCGGCTCTCGTCGTACCTGCGTTCCTCCCAGAGTTTGTCTTCGAGCACTTCCCCCTGAATGAAGGAATACTGTGTGATCGGCGCAGGGATCTGGCGGATGCCGGTCCTGTCTGCAAAGACCGCGATCTGCCTGTCCTCGTCCCGGATGTAAGTATATTCCGCCGCGCCCACAAAACCGTCCGTCAGGCCAAGGGCGTCATAACGGCGCACCATGCCGTCTGCGAAGGGCATATATCCTTCCCCTGCGCCTGTGTAAGAGGTCAGTTCATAAACAGTTTTTTTCGCGCCGTTGCAGTATTCGTGTTCTGTCCGGACTATTCCGATGCCCTCTGCAAAATAGTATTTTTTCTTCCCTCCCCGGTAGGCCCAGCCCTCGTCAAAGCCCTCAATGTCCAAAGAGAGCGCCAGACAATGGTCAAAGGTTCCCGCTTTTGTGGTGAGCTTTCCAACCTCCTCACATATAATCCGTGTTTTGACAGGTCTTGATTCCCACAGCATATATTCTACAAGAGGGGAGGCGCCTGTTCTCCACTCGTCTGACCAGATACAGTTGACGGCGTCCTGGAGTATACCGTAAATATCATTGTAGAGCAGCGGTGTTTCGATATCGCCCATGCCTCCGGTGTTTTTCCATTCAAATGACCAGCGGGGGCTGTGGGAAAACGTAAGACGGCTGCCTTTTTGCTGCAGTGAACATTTCTCAAAGAAGTTCCAGTGGCCCGTTGCGGTATGATTTGGATTGAATGCGGGATCCGTTTCCATGATCCGCCTGGCGACGGAGCATGCCGCCTTTGTATGGGCCTTTTCCACGGGGGTTTTGGCAAGGGCTTCGGCTCGCCTGACAGCATGGGACACATCGCAGATTTTCTCCCTGCCGCCTGCATCTGTTTTACAGTATTCATTTCGGATCTGCTCCATGGTATCAAGCCAGGAATCCCCGTCATACCTCAAGCGTTCCAGCTCTCCGCCGGAGGAGAGGATGACTTTTTTCTCATCCGCGTAGGATACCTGGAACTTAAGTCGCGTCCCCATGACATCGGGCGCGTACTCACCGACATATTCCCAGGTGTTGCCGGCGGCCAAGGGAAGCAAAGCATTCCCCGAAAGCAGAGTGCTTCCAGGAAGCAGAGCATTCCTGGGAAGCGGCTCCCCGCCGCCTGCAATGTGGTAATCTTTTAAAACCCTCACATCCGTGATGCCGTCCAGCGTATGTTCATGCCTTACAATGCCGATGCCTTTCTTATAATAACTCTTCCACACAGAATGGCCTTGATCGTCGGAGGTGGTGATCCAGAGCTGGCAGTCCCTAAAAGTCCCGCAGGGCGTTTCCACGGTCTCGCAGTCGGAAGCAAAAGTCAGTGTCGTGCCGTCTGATCCGGTGCAGGTTTCGCCTACGGCAAGTTTTGCGTCCATAAAACGGCCGTCACAGCGGAAGGAATTGCGAAAAATGTGTAACATGTCCCGGTCTGCGGAACAAATGTATCCTTCGCCATACCGTTCTTCCTTCCAGTAATAAAGCGCCCTGTCGATATACCGGAATTCCTCTGCGGCGGCTTCAAGCTGGTACTGTCTTACGTTTTTTCCATTATAATCCGTGGAAAGCTTCTGTTCCATTTCACGGGCATACGGTACCAGGGCATAATACGCATCGGAGGGCTTCAGGATTTCTCTCACCCTGTCGTAGGCATTAAACCCTTCTTCCGGCCTGTTCTCTCTGAAATACTGATATCCCAGCCAGAACCATTCCCTGGCAAGGGCGTGTACAAGGCCTGCCTTTTCAAGCATTGGAATCTGATGATTCCGTATAAAGTCAATAGCAGCCGCAGCCCCGCCGTAAACTGACATATCCTCGCGGGTGACGATAAATTCCATGACTTCATCGTTTTTGCCAAGCAGCGCAGCCTCTTTGATCCGGGCAAAAAGGGCGTCGTTCTTTTCTCCGGGAAGCCACCACCAGCCTCGCATGAGCACATCTGCAAGGGCATGGTATTTATCGCCGGATTCGGGAAGCTCCTCCACCTCCCGCAGAACGTCCCTGTACACGGATCCAAACCCGTTTTTATTTACTTTTACCTGCCAGAGTTTCAGCTCCTCTACCTTTTTCATCACTCGCTGTACGAGAGTATCGCTGTATTTTTCGTTCATTGCGCAAAGCTCCTTTCTGATCCTTTTTCTGCCATCGTGAAGCTGCCACTTGACCGTCCCCGGGGAAATCCGCATTCTATCCGCAATTTCCGCGATGGACAGCCCTTCAAAGTAATGCAGGCGGATGATCTGCTTTACCTTTGCCGGCAGGTTCCCGATGCTTTGGTGCAGTTCGTCTTTTTCTTCGGACAACACATAAGCCTCCGCAGGATTCAGCCCCGGTTCCTCCGCCATATTCTGATTCTCCACAATGTCAAGGGGAAGAAAGCTCCGGAAACGCGTGACCATATTCAGGGCGCAGTTTTTGGAGATCCTGCAGACCCAGGCGGCAAACTTTTGCGGTTCCTGCAGCGTATCCAGCTTCATCCACGCCGTGACAAAGGCATCCTGGGCCGCGTCCTCCGCCATAAATTGATTGTGCGTGACCGCTGCGGCCGCTGCAATTACCATTTTCTGATACCGTGTGACTAAAACTTCGTATGCATTTTGTTCCCCCGCAAGCGTCAGCATCACAAGGGTTTCATCGTTTTGGCTCTGATAATGCAACATGTGTCCTCCTGATTTTATGTATATGAAAATTTTCATATATGGAAATCTGATAACGGAACCTTTTCTTTGGTCCTGTTATCATAAGCGCTTGTCATATAGACACAGACCGGCAGAAAAAGGTTGGGGAAGGTGTATAAAAATTTTCCGGGTCAGTAATGTATTTTCAGTCTGATTCTATCAAAGTATGCCCTGGGATTCAAGGCACAGCGGCGTTTAAGCAGTTTTTTCAGATTCTCTTTAGAAAATCTTTGTTTTTGCATGTCGAAAGCGTTAAGGTTTGCAGACTATAGTAAGTATCAAAAGGGTGAATCACTGCTGCAGAGGCTGCAGCCAGGCCGGATCGCCTAAGGAGCGGAGGAGTATAAATTATGGATTTGTCAACTGTTACTTACTATTTTACCAGATACGGCGCCATTGCCATATTTGTGATCGTCTTTCTGGAATACCTGAATCTTCCGGGCTTTCCGGCGGGAGTGATCATGCCGTTATCGGGCATTATGGCTGCAAAGGGGAATATTAATTTTGTATGGGTCATGGTGATAACGGTAGCGGCGGGGCTTCTGGGCAGCCTGGTGCTGTACGGGGTCGGCAGAAAGGGCGGGGAAGTGTTCCTGAACGCTTACACAAGGCGTTTCCCCAAACAGAAGGAACCGCTGGAGAAGAATCTGGAATGGGTGCGGCAGAAGGGCTGTGTGGGAATCTTCCTGGGGAAGCTTCTCCCCATGGTAAGGACCATCATTTCCATTCCGGCCGGGGTGATCAGGATGGATCTTTTAAAATATGTAGTCAGCTCCACATGCGGTATCTTTGTCTGGAACTTTGTGTTTGTGGGGGCAGGATATGTCCTGGGAGACAAGGTGTTTGAAATGCTGCATATTTGAGCGGGGCAGGGGGATTGGCCGGGACGGGACATTTGAGTGAGCAGGGGAACTGACCAGGACATTTGAGTGAGCAGGGGATTGACCGGACAGGACATTTGAGCAGGGCAGGCTATCTGAACCGGGCAGGACATATGACCGGGACAGTAAGGCTGACCGGGACAGGAGGGCGTATGAGAATTGCACTTATGACAAACAACTACAAACCTATTATGGGAGGGGTGCCCATTTCCATCGAGAGGCTGGCCAGGGGGCTTCGGGCTATGGGGCATCAGGTGACGGTCTTTGCGCCCTCCTATGGGGATGGCAAAGGGGGCGATGGACAGACTGATGAGGAGGGGGTGTTCCGCTACGCAACGCTTTTAAGGCATTTTATTGGCGGGATCGTCCTTCCCAACCCCTATGACCGCCGCATTGAGGAGGAATTTGCAAAGAACCATTACGATATCATCCATGTCCATCATCCGGTGCTGATCAGCGGGACGGCGGTATATCTGTCAAAAAAATACAATATTCCGCTGACTTTTACTTATCACACCAGATACGAGCAGTATGTGAAATGTTACACCAAAGGGCTTCTGCGCCTGGAGAAGGTGATGCCCCTTTATCTGCACACTTTTTTAAGGCACTGCAGTTATGTGTTTGCGCCCACGGCGGGTATGCGGGAATATCTTGTGAGTCAGTGCGGGATGGCGCCGGAGAGGACGGGAATCCTGCCCACCGGCATCGAGGCGGGAAATTATGAGGTGAGTGCCAAGGAGGCAGCTGTCTTGAGAAAGAGCGTCCATGCGGAAGGAATCCCCCTGCTTATAACTGTGTCCAGGATGGCACAGGAAAAGAATGTGGATTTCCTACTGGAGAGCCTTGCCCTGGTGAAGGATTATTATAAAAAGCCCTTTCGTATGCTGATGGTGGGAGACGGACCTGACAGGGAGGCGCTGGAAAAGAAAAGCGTTAAGCTGGGGCTGGCGGATTATGTTACCTTTACCGGGACGGTGCCCAACGACAAAATTGCGCCCTATTTTAAGGCGGCAGACCTGTTTTTGTTCGCGTCGAAGACGGAGACTCAAGGAATTGTGATACTGGAAGCTTTTGCCGGCAGGACGCCGGTCATCGCAGTCAGGGCTTCCGGGGTGGAGGATCTGGTGGAGGACGGCAGGAATGGTTTCCTGACCGTGGAAGAACCCCATGTGTACGCCGCACAGCTGACGGCTGTGCTGGAGGGAGCCTATGACAGGCAGGCATTGGAGGAAAATGCAGGTCAGACGGCGGAAAGCTACAGAGAAGATGCTGTTGCCATAAAAGCGATTCGATATTATAATAATATTGTTGCGGACAACGAGATGGCTGTAAATAAGCCTGTTGTTTTCAACAATATGACTGTTGCGAATCGCGCTGCCGCCGGAGGGCGCGGACACAGCAGAAGATTCTGGAGGGGCTATGGAAATGGAGCAGAAGTATCGCATTTTAGTGGTTGAGGATGACAAGGAGATCAGGGAGGGCATAGAGATTTATCTGAGGAACCAGGGCTATGAGGTCTTTCAGGCAGCAAACGGCGCGGAAGGGCTGAAGATGATCGAGAAGGAGGAGATTCATCTTGCCATAGTGGATATCATGATGCCTGTGATGGACGGTGTCACCATGCTCATGAAGCTGAGGGCGCAGAATCAGGAATTTCCGGTGATCATGCTCTCGGCAAAGTCCGAGGAGGTGGATAAGATCATGGGGCTGAACATGGGTGCCGATGATTATGTGACGAAACCCTTTACCCCGCTGGAGCTGCTGGCCAGGGTCAATTCCCACCTGCGCAGATATTCCAAGTACCTGGCGGCTCTCAAGGAAGACAGTGGCAGTGAGCATGTTTTTTGCATAGGCGGGCTGGAGCTCAACGAGGATACCGTAGAGGTGACGGTGGACGGGGAGCCTGTAAAGCTCACACCCATGGAGTTCAAGATCGTCCAGCTGCTGATCAAGAGCCCGGGCAGGGTGTTTTCTGCGGATGAGATTTATGAACGCATCTGGAACGAAAAGGCAGTGAACACGGACACGATCATGGTGCATGTGAGAAATATACGTGAGAAGATTGAGATTGACCCCAAGAATCCGAAGTACCTGAAAGTGGTCTGGGGCGTAGGTTATAAGATTGACAGGCAGTGAGCGTTTGGCGGGATTCTTTTACGTGAGAATACCGTGAGGGTTTGATGTCTTGTTGCCTGCAGCGGGGGTGTTGGCTGAGTAAGAGGAGACGGCGCATGCCGCAGGACGCGGCGGAAAGTAAGAAGGGAACAGGGTATGGGAGTATTTGGAAGGCTTGGCGCGTCAGCAGACAGAGAAGCAGTAAATGAAAAGGCTATGAACGAAAAAGCCATGGATAGAAAATTCCTGGACGGAAAAGGTTTGAAAGAAAAGCATTCCAGGGAGAGAAGCCGTCTGGACAAATTTTCCTGGATTTTCTGGGGGTGTGTTTTCAGTATTGGCGCTGCCATGATATTCAGCTGTTTTTATGGGATTTTTTGCTCCAATGCCGAAAAAAATGTCCAAAACCCCATAGAGAGATCCGATAATATTTCCTGGCTGTATCAGAATTGTTACCTGCTTTACAGAGACCTGTATAACGCTTACAGCGAGGAATCAGTGGATTACGCCGGACTCTACCTGGAGCTGGACGAGGAATATTCCTGGCTGCATGAGAGATCCAGGAATGATGTGGAGAATGAATTTGAGACAGCGCAGCTGGAGTTTGTGGGAAATAATGGGGCAGGGATGCTGACGCAGGATGAATATATCTGCATCATGGACGAAATGGATAACCTGGAGAACATGTTTATGGCTCTGGAGAATAATTTTAACCGTCTGAACGCAGATTATGACTATTCTATTGTAGATGACACCACGGGACAGGAGATTACCAACATGTCCGTAGATGACAGGAACCGCGGCATGTCAGACAATTTCTTTTATCTGGTTTTTCAATTTGATGCGGAAGGCAATGTAAAGGTAGGGGATAAGATCTGCGGGCAGGATACGGCTCTGGTGAGAAAATATGCCTATGAGGCGGCAAGAGAGAGCCTTTTGAAAGATTCCCAGCTGCAGCTTCTGGAACGCTATGGCACAGTGGGCGCCCCGAGAAACTGCACTGTCACCTTTGCGGTGTCAAATGAAATATTGGGGAAAAACAGCGGGAGCAGATATAATCTGCCAGAGAATTCTGTTCTGGGAAACCAGTTTAACAGGAGTTATTTCACGGCATATTATCTGTATTCCGGAGTGGGTGAGGCGCTTACGGCGGCTATGGCGGCCATGGTGCTTATGGGGCTGTTCATGCCTGTTTTCCGAAATGTGAAGCCCTGGAAGGAATCGAAGCTTTGCTCCCTTCCCTTTGAGGTGGTCTTTATGGCGGGGGTGCTGTTCTGTTCCTTTAACGACGGGGTAACGTCCATGATCGTAAATGTTCTGGACGGCGACATGAGGAACAGTTTCCGTACGATGCTTGGAATATCGTACAGCGCGGCAAGGCTGCCCACACTCTGCGTCAACCTTATGGGTCTTAGCCTGTATTTCTTTGCCTGGTGGTATATGGGAGTCTGTGCCAGGGCGGTGAGGGAGTATGGAATCTGGGGCTATATCAGGAAAAGGAGCCTTATTTACAGATTTTTCCCCTTTATCAAGAGAAAGGTGCGGGGCTTTTACTACAATATTACTCACCTGGACCTGACCAGGAATGCGCACAGGGCTATCATAAAGCTGCTGGTCATCAACGCGGTGATCCTGTCCGCCATCAGCTTTTTCTGGATAGGGGGTGTTGGCCTTGTGGCAGTGTATTCCCTGATCCTGTATTTTATCCTGAGAAAATACATCAGCGACCTTCAGGATAAATATAAGGTGCTTCTGGATGCCACAAATGAGATGGCGGAGGGCAGGTTAAATGTGATTATCAATGAGGATCTGGGAGTATTTGAACCCTTTAAGCCCCAGCTGCTCAAGATTCAGGAGGGCTTCCAGAAGGCTGTGGACCAGGAGGTAAAGAGCCAGCGCATGAAGGCGGAGCTGATCACCAATGTATCCCATGACTTGAAGACGCCTCTGACCGCCATCATAACCTACGTTAACCTCTTAAAGGAGGAGAATGTCACCGAGGAGCAGCGCAGGGAATACCTTGCAACTCTGGAGAGAAAGTCCCTGCGGCTGAAGGCGCTGATAGAGGATCTGTTTGAGGTCAGCAAGGCCACCTCACAGAATATCACGCTGAACCTTATGGACGTGGATATCATGAATCTGGTGAAACAGGTGGGATTTGAGATGTCCGACAAGCTGGCTGCGGCAAATCTGGACGTGAGGATGAACCTGACGGATGAGAAGATCGTCCTTTCCCTGGACAGCCAGAAGACCTACCGCATCTTTGAGAATCTATTTGGAAATGTGGCAAAGTACGCCATGCCGGGAACCAGGGTGTATGTGAACGGTTTCTGCGTGGACGAGAAAGTACTGATCACCATCAAGAATATCTCCGCCCAGGAGATCACGGTGGATTCTTCGGAGCTGATGGAGCGCTTTGTGAGAGGAGATGCCTCCCGCAACACAGAAGGGAGCGGGCTGGGGCTCGCCATCGCCAAGAGCTTTGCCCAGATCCAGGGAGGCGAGCTTTCCCTGGAGGTGGACGGAGATCTGTTCAAGGCTACGGTGAGCTGGACGCTGCCGTAGGGAAATACAGAGGGGCTGCCTGATTAAAAAATTTAGTTCCAATTTTGCCATAGAAGATAGTACTGTCTTGAGAAAACTGTCCTGAAAAAGGGCAGTTTTTTTATGCACGGCCCCCGCCTATTCGTCAAATATTGCTAACCCTAACAGCTTCCAATTCCATTTTTATCTCACAAAGATTTTTTAATTCAGGCTTTAACTCACCTGTCGTGTAAATAGAAAATGAGCACTTTTGGTCTGGTTCTAAAGTCATTTGTTTACATTCTGACGGCACGCTTACATAGTCTCCGTAAACGTCAAGTCCAGCCGTAAAGCGTTTCAAAATAGCCCGAATACTTTCAAGACTTTTATCTGCGCCTATCCATTTTCTTCCGCACTCGAAAGCTGCACCTAACGTTGTCCCACTTCCAGCAAAACAATCAAAAACAATGTCACCGGGATTAGATGATGCACAGACAATCATTTTAAGCATTTCGTAATTTTTTTCAGTTGGATAACCTGTGGTCTTTTGAGCCTGATTGATTGAATCTCTATAATTAAGCCAAATATCCTGTATTGGAATACCTTTCGAGGGGTCACAAAAAACTTTTCTTCGCGGGTTTCCGGTAGAGCTCCAGTATATTTCGCCGGCGGCATCGAGTTCATCCAATTTCTTTGGGGTATATTGCCAATGCTTTCCGATAGGCGGCATTTTCCCGCGCCATGCTTTTCCCGTCTCACCATTTCTAACACCTGGAGCATGAACGGGAACCTTTTTATAGCGCTTTCCGGTTCTTTCATCAATGCAAGGATATTCTTCTATCAGTCTATCTATTTCCCAGGGCTCATAAGGGCGGTTCCATGTATAATCAGGACCTTTAGAATAGAACATTATATAATCAGATACATTGCCAAATGTATTTTTAGTATAGTTTTTTGTGCTGCACTTCTTGCGTGTTATAAATGCCCGGCAGTTATCCTCGCCAAATAATTCATCCATTATCAGCTTCATGGTAAATGCCATTTTGCTGTCTAAGTGGAGATAAATAGATCCATCATCTGTTAGCAGTTGACGCATTAAAATTAAACGTTCCCGCAAAAACTCAACATATTCTCCACCACACAACGCATCACTGTATGCGTGTTCCATCTGCCGGTTTACAAAATCAGAAGCTGTTGCAAATGGCGGATCAATATATATCAGTTTGATTTTTCCCTTATACCCGTTATGCAACAAGAACAAAAGGGCATCAAAATTATCTCCATAAAAAAGGATGTTTTCACCATCACCATTTATGGGGAGTATCTCATCAAACTCTATGCCTGTACGGGAAATAATGCTTTCTTCAGGTTGTTTTCCATCATAAGACAAAGATACAGGTATTTTTGTCCGTTTATTACTTTTTTGGGGAGGAATCCCAGTTGCCATAAATCAATCACCTATCAACCACTCTTTGGTAAGCCTTTCGTCAATCATACGCAGCGTAATAACTTTGACTTCATCAGGATACCTTTCTTCAATTCTTGAATAGTCTTCCCACATTGAACCAAGTAATAATCCAGGCCCATCATTCAGAAAGATAACTTTTGTTTTAAGCCCATGAGAATGTACATACGACAGAACTTCGTCGGCACAGTTCTTGTATCCGCCTGTCCTGTCGTCTTCCTGCGCACCGCCTCTATCCCCATCATATCTTGCTAAGCCAACAGCATATATTATTTTTTTGTCCGCTGACGAAATTACAAAATCTAAAGGGCGGCTGTCATTCGGAAAATCTCTCCATATCTCTTTTGCCTGGACATCGCTTCCGGCGCGCACGGGTCCCCATATGTACAAATCAGGAAACTTGACCTGTATCATGTTAAAAAATTTTTCTGTCAGGTCATAGCCTTTCTTCCCTCTATCCTTGTATTCCCACAAAACGGCACATAGTGCTTCATCTGGCATGGGACGGGAATCAAAACGTTCCTGTACAGTCTGTATAGCCCGGAATCCGTCTCCGAACTCCATACAAATCTGCCTTGCTTTGGACTTCTGTTTCAGCATTTCCACAGATGTTTCAGGCGAAACATATTTCCTGAAAACGCGACACAACTGAATCCTCATCCAAGGGTTGGGCGTATTGGCAATATTCAAAAAAAGAGACGTAGAGCTTTCGGATCTTTTCAATAATTGTGAAAAGGTTTCCAGCACAGGCATATATAAGTGGCACGCATCTTCAAGAATATCAGGATAATATTCTCCTGTGGATAAAGTTATATAGTTTCGGCGTTCCGTTGGGGCAAAATTTCTAAATGCCTTCATGGTGAAATCCTCCACATCTATCTTTGTATATAAATTATTTTGAATTGTACCACAAATCTGCTTTTTTCTCAATAGGGAACCAGCAAATAGCGTATACGCATTGACTGATGTTCTTCTTTGGCTGAACAGTAAAGGGATACATGGGGAAAGCCATTGGCAATCATAACAAAAATCAATAACTTATATTTGAACAATACGCCAAATTATGTTATGATACGTTCATGGTGTTGGGCTGTGGTGATGCTGTCTGAACCATTGCGAAGATTCAGAGATGTAAGGATCAGAAATGAAAGATTTAATATGAAAGGTATGGTAAGTGAGATGGGAATGACAATGACACAAAAGATTCTTGCCGCGGCGGCCGGGCTGGAGAAGGTGGAGGCCGGACAGCTGATAGAGGCGGATCTGGATCTGGTGCTTGGAAATGATATCACAAGCCCGGTGGCGATCAAAGAGATGGATAAGTTTGCCGTAAAAGGCGTATTTGACAAGGATAAGATAGCTCTGGTGCCTGATCATTTCGTGCCCAACAAGGATATCAAATCCGCGGAGCACTGCAAATGTGTCAGAGAGTTTGCGCGCAAAAATGAGATCACCAACTATTTTGAGGTCGGGGAGATGGGCATTGAGCACGCGCTGCTGCCTGAGAAAGGGCTTACCGTTGCCGGGGACGTGATCATAGGCGCGGATTCCCACACCTGTACATACGGCGCGCTGGGAGCGTTTTCCACCGGGGTGGGCAGTACCGACATGGCGGCGGGAATGGCAACCGGGAAAGCATGGTTCAAGGTGCCTGCGGCAATTAAATTTAACCTCACGGGCAGGCCCTCCAAGTGGGTCAGCGGCAAGGATGTCATCCTGCATATCATCGGCATGATCGGGGTGGACGGAGCCCTCTATAAATCCATGGAGTTTGTGGGGGACGGCATAGCGAACCTTTCCATGGATGACCGCTTTACCATTGCAAATATGGCCATCGAGGCGGGCGGGAAGAACGGTATTTTCCCCGTGGATGATGTGGCGGCAGAGTATATGAAGGAGCATTCCGAGAGGAAATACAAGGTTTTTGAGGCGGATGCCGACGCTGTCTATGACGCGGAGTACACCATCGACCTGGGCGCGCTTCGTCCCACGGTGGCATTTCCGCACCTGCCTGAGAATACGCATACCATTGATGAGATCAAAGAAATGGACAGGATCAGTATTGACCAGGTGGTCATCGG
>CAOKQK010000094.1 GCA_948470905.1 uncultured Lachnospiraceae bacterium
ATTGGTGCAAATAGGCGGTGCTGAATTCACTGTTAATTGCGCAACGCAGTACTAGCCCAAGATCATCTTGGCCGCCTCGATGGCAACACATTCGATCATATACCATCTGCTGTATCCATTGATGCGGTAACAGTACCTGTACCGATCCATGATACGCTTTTTCGCAGCTTTCAAATCCTTCCTGCTGCTGGCGCCTCCCATATGGAACTCCGCCAGCACCTTGTCCACCGTGACGATCCTCCTGCCCTGCCTGACCATCTGCAGGTAAAAGCCGTAATCGTCATGGATGCCCAGGCAGCGGAAAGGATTCTCCTTATATATGTCCGCCCTCACAAAGGTGGTGGGATGGTTCCAGTCCCGGGAAGTCTGGAATCTGCGCAGGCGTGCCTTTTTCACAAAACTGCTGCCGTCGTGCCTGCGTATCCTGATATCCGCAAACATAAGCTCACAGCCTTCTCTCTCAAAGGTCTCCGCCACCGTCCGCAGGGTGCCCGGCTCATAGGTGTCCCCGCTGTTCAAAAGCCCGATGACATCCCCTGCAGCCATCCTGATGCCCTTGTTCATGGCGTCATAGATCCCGCCATCCGGTTCGCTGATGATCCTGAAACTTATGTTTTTCCGCTCCAGCCTCTCCCGCCAGCTCTCCGCCTTCGCCACGGTGCCGTCGCCGCCTGCTCCGTCAATGACCAGATATTCCATCTCCAGCCCTTCAGGGAGCTCCTGCCCCCACACAGATCCTATCGTGCCCTCTATGGTATTTTCGCCGTTGTACACCACTGTAATTATGCTGATCTTCATCTGGCTCCTCTGCCACGCCCCATCAAATGCTCCGCTTTATACTTTCCTCCAGGGAATAAATCTGGTAATCCGTAATTCCCTGATTGCTCAACCCCTTGTCAATTGTCAGGGAGCCGAACGCCTTCCCCGCCATTGCGCCGATTTTTCCGGGCATTTTCACCGCAAGCCTTACCGGAAGATTCAGCAGTCTCCACAGGCGGATCTTTCTGCCAAGCGCTTTACCGATGAGCCTTACCATTTCCGCAGTAGAGACATATTCTACGTTCTGGGGATAAAAGATACCCCCGGTCCCAGCCTCCGTCAAAAGCCTGATAAATTCCGCCAGATTCTCCACATAGAGCATGCTGCGCTGATTCTGTATGTCCGGAAATACAGGAGTCCTTTTCGCCAGCTTAAACAGCATGGGAAAATTACCCCTGCTCCCCTTTCCGTAGATCATGGGCGCCCTGACGATTGCCACCTGGAAAACAGCGGTTGTCAGCTTTTGAAGCTCTGTCTCCGCCTGATACTTACTGTCCCCATAAAAGTTGGCCGGGACCGGGGCCGTGTCTGCGGTGATATGCTTTTGCCTCCCCACAGGCGCGCTGTCGCCGTAGATGATGACGCTGCTCATATAGACAAACTGCCGTACCCCCTCCGCCCGCGCCTTCTTCGCCGCCCTCACCGCCAAGTCACGGTTGACCCGGTAGTACTGTGCCCTGCCTTCCTCCGACACCTTCCCCACATCCGCATGGGCAATACCTGCCATGTGAAGGATGGTGTGGTATCCCGCAAAGGAAGCCTGCTCCCAGGCATCGTCCCGCAGGGATATGCTGTCAATCAGCCACCTGCTCTCCTGATGCTCCGCCTGGTATGCGTCCATATATTGTCTGAATACATTGCCGATATAGCTGTTTGCCCCGGTAATGAGAATCTTTTTCATGCGGATTTTGTACCTTTCCTGGTCTGATAAAAATCTGCTGGTTTTTTCCCGCTAAATGACATATAATAGTTATAACCTTTTAAAGGAGATGATATAAAAGTAAATAAACCAAAAGCCTGAGGAAAGCCTAATCATTTTCCTCAGGCTGTGATTTCTCCGACAAATCCAACATCTCAGTTTCTATCTGCCGCATTTTCCCTGCCAGCGCAATGTTGCTTTTAGACAGCCCTAAGTTCTTCAGATACTGTGTCATTTCTTTTTCTGTGAGATACTTTGTGATCTGTGGATCGTCAAATATCGTTTTGTCTTTCCTTACCGGATCAGAGGTCTGAATCTTATGATCCGGAGTGCGAAGACGGGTGATTCCCATATTTTCTTTCATCCCATCGTGTCGCCTTTCTCATCATTAAGAATTTAAAAGACGCACATAAAAATCAACTTCATCCAACAGCTTATTCATCTCTGCCGGATTGGCCGCCTTGCCCATATAATGTATATTATAATTCATAATGTCGTCATCCGGCTCTTTCAGTATCTCGGAAACTGACACTCCAAGCTCCTCTGCTATGACATCCAATTCTTCATTTTCTTCTCATCCAACATCTTTGCAATGTTATAGCCTATTGCTCTTACACCTTTCAATTCATCTATCGACAACATATGATTCCTCCCCTTTGCCAAACGCCTCACATATGTTAGGGACTGTAAAGAAACTTCTACTAAAAAAATAACACATTTTGTCTGTTTTGTCCAGTTTCTACGGCGATTTTGCCGATTCCCGGTCACTTTCCCTTCATACTCCCGGTGCCGCCCTCAACCACTCCGTCACCGCGCAGCACGCTCAGAAAAGTCCCGAAAAAGCAGCGGCAGTCCATGAGAAATCCCATCTTTTTCACATAGTCTCCATCCAGCTTTGCCTTCACAGGAATCTCCAGCTCGTCCCGCCCGTTGATCTGCGCCCATCCGGTCAGCCCCGGACGCACGTCGTTCGCCCCGTATTTATCCCGCTCCTCTATGAGGTCATACTGATTCCAGAGAGCCGGCCTGGGCCCCACGACAGCCATATCCCCTTTGAGAATATTGACAATCTGCGGCAATTCGTCCAGGCTGGTCCTGCGCAGGAATTTCCCCACCTTAGTAATATACTGCTCCGGGTTCTTCAAAAGATGTGTCGGCATGTCTTTGGGAGTGTCCGTCCGCATGGTCCTGAACTTCAGGATATAAAAATGGGTCTTGTGAATACCCACCCGTTTCTGTTTAAAAAGGATCGGCCCCCTGGAATCCGCCTTGATGGCGATCACCAAAACACAAAAAAGAGGAGACAATATAATCAGTCCCAGAAGCGCGCACACAAAGTCAATCCCTCTTTTCAGTTTCTGATACATACCTACCCCCTATTCCAGTTCCGCATCCCCGTTCCCGGCAAACGCTGTCTGGCTCCACTTCCACACCCTCGTTCCCGGCAGATGCCGTCTAACTCCACTTCCACACCCGCGTTTCCGGCAGATGCCGTCTAACTCCACTTCCACATCTACACTCCCAGCGGACTCTGTCTAATTCCGCTTCCACACCCTCGTTCCCGGCAGATGCCGTCTAACTCCACTTCCACACCCGCGTTCCCGGCAGACTCTGTCTGGCTCCACTTCCACATCTACACTCCCGGCGGATGCGGGTACATCATTATTTTGCCTCATATTGATAGGCAGGAACAATCTCCTGCACTTTTTTCCTTATGTCCGCGGACTCGTTCCAGCACGCCTCATAAAGCTCCTGCAGCTGGCGCTCAAAGGCATCCGAATCGTATCCTACCGGCCTGCCGATATAGATCATCTTATTGGCCGTCTCCCGCAGCCCCTCCTCATTCAGGAGGAGCTCCTCATACATCTTCTCCCCGGGGCGAAGGCCCGTGAACTCTATTTTGATATCCTCATTGACCCTGTAGCCGGACAGCTGAATCAGGTTTTTGGCAAGATCCAGGATTTTCACGGGCTCACCCATGTCCAGCACGAATATCTCTCCTCCCCTGGCGTAGGCTCCCGCCTGGAGCACCAGGGACACTGCCTCCGGGATCGTCATAAAATACCGTATGATATCAGGATGCGTGACCGTGACCGGCCCCCCCTGCTCGATCTGCTTTTTAAACAGGGGAATCACGCTGCCATTGCTGCCCAGAACGTTTCCAAAGCGCACTGCCACATACTCTGTCCTGGATTTTTTGTTCAGATTCTGGATCACCATCTCGCAGATCCGCTTGCTCGCCCCCATGATATTGGTAGGGTTGACCGCCTTGTCCGTGGATATCAGCACAAACCGCCTGGCGCCGGACACATCCGCCGCTCTCGCCACATTTAAGGTGCCGAAAACGTTGTTTTTGATTGCCTCGTTGGGACTGTCCTCCATCAGGGGAACATGCTTATGGGCCGCCGCGTGATAGACAATGTCGGGGTGGTAGGTTCTGAAAATACTCTCCACCCTTTCTCTGTTACGCACGGAACCTATTAGCACCGCCATATCCAGTTTCGGGTATTTCTGCAGCAGCTCCTGCTGGATCTCATAGGCGTTATTTTCATATATGTCAAAGATCAAAAGCTGCCTGGGCATGTGTTGTGCAATCTGCCTGCACAGCTCACTTCCTATGGAGCCGCCCCCGCCTGTTACCATCACCACCTTGCCCTGCACGTAGCCTATGATCTCGTCCACATTGACCTCTATGGGGTCGCGCCCCAGCAGATCCTCAATCTGCACTTCTCTCAGCTTAAGGACATTGACATCTCCGTTGATGATCTGATACATGCCCGGCAGAATGCGCATTTTGCAGCCGGTCTCCTTGCATATTTCCAGGATCGGCTTCAATCGGCTCCTGTCAGCGGAGGGAATCGCTATGACGATCTCGTCAATGCTGTATTTACCCACACAGTCCGGTATACATTCCCTTCCGCCCACAATGGGAACGCCGCGAAGGTACTTTCCATGGCAGCCGGGGTTATCGTCGATGACACACGCCACATTCATGTTGAGATAATTGCTGGATTCTATCTCCTTTATGATGGCATTGCCCGCCGCTCCCGCTCCGACCACCATGCAGTTCACCCTGGCAGCCCCCGTCTTGTGAATAAGCCGTCTGTTTTGAAGGATACGTGTGATCCGATAGCTGAACCTCAGCCCCCCGGTAAAGATCATCAGGAAAAATCCGTAATAAAACGGGTAACTCACAGGCAGGCGCCTGCCCAGAGCCCACAGGCATATGGGCTGCGCCACAGCGCACAGGAAAACCGCTATGGCATTGTTTAAAAGCTCGGTGTCAGAGGCATAGCGCCACACGCTTTTATACAGCTTCAAAAAGTTGAAAACTATCAACAGCACAACCACGTTGCACGGGTAAATTGCCAGCATCGCCTCCCAGAACTCCCGGGGCACATCCATAAACTTGAAATCATAGCGCACATACAGGCTCAGGACAGAAGCCAGCAAGATCGCCAGTAAGTCCGACATGACCAATAAAATAATTCTGGTGACAGGTATCTTCAATATGTCGGACTTCATGGAGCTCCACTTTTTCATCTTTATACCCCTTGCGCGCTTTGGCGCGCATATCAATCATCATCTCTGACGCAGCATCTCGGAATAGGCAAGTATGAAAGGGCCACTCCCTTTTCCCTCATCGGTCAGGTAGTCGCTGACCTTCTCATAATTGTTTGTGCCATTGGCGCTTGCCTTGAAATAAATATCGTGCAGCCCCTGCTCATCCAGCTTGAACTCCGCCATGCCCACAAACGCCCTGACTGCGGCATCTTTGTAGGATTCGTCCAGCCAGCCGTTGCGGACTCCCTTTAATATCGTATAGGCTATCATGGAAGTGCCGCTGACCTCCAGGCGGTTGGTGGCCGTGACCTTTTTGTCAGCGATATTTGCCCACAGGCCGCTCTTGTCCTGATATTGGAGCATGCCGTCCACAAAAGTCTTGAGAGCCGCCTTCCGCTCCTCCATGTATTCCTCAGGCATGGCATCCATGGCGTCCACCATTGCCATGCCATACCAGCCTATGGCGCGGGTCCAATGAAAGTTACATACATTATCCGCGCTGTTTGCCGCATGATAATACAGTCCATTGGGTGCAAGCAGATTCTGTGCCACCCAGTCCAGGCGCTCCTGGACCAGGGCAAGCTGTGCCGTATCCCCGGTCTTTGCGGCATAATTTGCAATAAAGGGCTGCAGCATATAAATCCCGTCCAGCCACACCTTGAACTGGGGCGGCTTGTTGCTGGACCAGCTGTGCCAGTAGTTATGTCCAAGGGCATCTTCCGTGTACTCTGCTGCAACCACATGCCCGTTTGTGTTGGCATAGGTGGTGTCAGTCAGATCCCGATACAGGTCCCCGCAGATTTCCATGTAGGCGTCCCTGCCCTCGGAAGCATACAACATGAGCGCCGCCGTTTTGTAACAGTCCGCGCCGTGATAATCCACATAACCGGCGCGGGTACCGCTAAGCGTATTATGCCCGCTGCCGTCAGTTTCGATCATGGCATCCAGATATTCCCTGACATATTCCAGGTATACGGCATTATTCTCCGGATCCGCCTCATATATCCTGAAAAGCCCTTCCATGACAACGCCGTTGTAGTAGCTCCACTCAAAGAGGTACGGCTTGGCGCCTGGCCTGCGCTTCTCATTGTCCCAGGTAAAAAACTGCTTATCGTCTGCAACCACCTGTGCGGGCACATTGACCTTGGAATTCACCGTAAGATCCTCGATGTACTTCCGGGATTTCTCCATGGCGGCATCAATCCTTTCCTGTGACAGCTCACCCAGCTCCGGTTCCGGCGTAGGCTCCGCTGTGGGCTTAGCCGTTGGCCGGGCGGTAGGCTGCGGAGTAGGAGCCGGCTCAGCAGTCGGCTGGGATGTGGCTTCCGGAGCAGACGCAGGCTCCTGCGTTACCTTGGGCTGAGCCGTCGGCGCAGGAGCAGGCTCATCGTCCTGCTTACCGCATCCGGTAAGCAGCGATACTGCCAACAGCAGATTCAAAAGGCCATATCTTAAAATACCTTTTTCTCTTTTTTTAACTTGTATACTCTTTTTCATAGTATTCCCTTTCATTACCTTTTTCATCATATTTTCCGCCGCAGTTCTTCTCATACGGTTCCTGACATGGCAATTCCCTTTACAGCGCTCTATTCCGAGGAATTCTACCGCATCTGGATTTCCCTATGACTGCAGCCGGCTTCGGTGCTATCCGCATTCGTCCGCAAATTCATACCTTACCAGCGTCAGGCCGTGGGCAGGCGCGGTAGCTCCCGCCGCGGCCCGGTCCCTGGCCTCCAAAACAGCCGTCATGGATCCCGGCTCCCGCTTTCCCTTCCCCACCTCTATGAGAGTTCCCGCAATGATCCTGACCATATTATACAGGAATCCGCTTCCACAGACTCTGATCACCAGGTCTGCACCCTGTTCCTCCACCTGAAGGGAATAGATTGTCCGCACGGTGCTTTCCACCTGTGACCCTGTCTGGCAGAAGCTCTTGAAATCATGCTCCCCCTCCAGGCGGCGCGCCGCCTCCTTCATGCGCCCCACATCCAGGCGGCAGTACAGGAAAAGGGAGTACAGGCGCTTCACCGGCATGGGAAATTCTGCCCTGTATATACGGTATTCGTAGGTCTTGCGGCTTTCGCAGCGCCTGGGATGCCAGTCCGGCGCCACCTTCTCAGACTTCTGGATCCGAATGTCCTCCGGCAGCCGCTGGTTCAGCGCATAGGAAATCTTCTCCGCCGGCATGGGGCTCTCTGTATCAAACACAGCAATGTTTCCCAAAGCGTGAACCCCGGCATCCGTGCGGCTGGCGCCTATGACCCGGATGGGCTCACCCAAAAGCTCCGAAAGACAACGGTTGAGTTCTGATTCTATTGTAACTCCGTTGTTCTGTATCTGCCAGCCATGATATCCGGTGCCGTCATAGGCAACCGTCAGCCGTACTCTCCCCACCTGATCCTCCTCTTTATAAGTCCCATTTCTTCCCTTCTGTTCCCCCTGGCCGCAATTCCAGCCTTTTTCACATCCTGCCTACGGTAATGCTCACAATCAAATACAGCAGGATACACAGGTATGCCCACCTGTCCCTTTTCTGGTATACCAGGGGCTTCATCTTGCTCCTGCCCTCCCCGCCCCGGTAGCACCTTGCCTCCATGGCCATGGCAAGATCGTTGGCGCGGCGGAACGCCGAAATGAACAGCGGCACCAAAAGCGGCACCAGCGCCTTTGCGCGCCTGACCAGGTTCCCGCTCTCAAAGTCCGCTCCCCGGGCAATCTGGGCTTTCATGATCTTGTCCGTCTCCTCCAGCAGAATAGGAATGAACCTCAGGGCTATGGACATCATCATCGCCACCTCATGGACGGGCACATGGAATATCCTTAAAGGTTTCATACCTTTCTCCATGCCGTCCGTCAGGTTGTTTGGCGTAGTCGTCAGCGTCATGACAGAAGAACCGATGACCAGCATGGCAAGCCTGACCGCCATGGTCACGGCAAGCTGCAGTCCTTCAATGGTAATGCTTATTTTCCAAAATGACACAATCGGCGTACCGGGCGTGAGGAACAGGTTAAATACCACAGTGAGCAGCAGCAGGAACACAATTGCTTTCATGCCTCGCACCATAAATTTAAAAGGCACTCTGGAAAGCCTGATCACCACCGCGAGAAAAGCAGCCGCGATCACATAGCCAAAATAATTTTTAAAGAAAAACAGCGAAATAATGTACAGCAGAGTGCCAGCCAGCTTCACCCTCGGATCCAGCCTATGTATCACCGACTCTGTCTGATAATATTGTCCTAATGTAATGTCCTTAAGCATTTCCATACCCCAGCGCCCTGCAGATCGTCTCTGCCGCTTCCCCGACAGTGGCTGCATGGACGTCCACTCTGTAGCCCCTTTTCTTTAATTCCTGCAGGACATAGGTCATCTGCGGCGCCGCAAGCCCTACCTCCTCCAGTTCCTTATAATGCGAGAAAACCTCCCTGGGCGTATCATCATACATGACACGTCCTTTGTTCATCACAATGATCCTGTCCACATACTCCGCCACGTCCTCCATGCTGTGGGACACCAGCAGGATCGTCATACCTGTCTCGGTCTGAAGCTTCTTGATCTGCCTGAGAATGTCGTCCCTGCCCCTGGGATCAAGCCCCGCCGTAGGCTCATCCAGAATCAGGATCTGCGGCTTCATGGCGAGCACGCCCGCAATCGCTGCCCGGCGTTTCTGACCGCCGGAAAGCTCAAAAGGCGACTGATAATACAGCTCATTGGGCAGCCCCACCTTGCGCAGGGCATCAAAAGCGCGCAGCTGAGTCTCTTTCTTATCCAGTCCCAGGTTTTTAGGGCCGAAACACACATCGGTGAACACGTCAATCTCAAACAGCTGATGCTCCGGGTACTGGAACACCAGTCCCACGCTGCTTCTCAGCTTTTTCAGGTCATAATCCCTGTCATAAATATCCTCACCGTTATAGTAAATATGCCCTGACGTGGCTTTGATCAGCCCGTTCATATGCTGTATCAGGGTAGACTTTCCGGAGCCTGTATGCCCGATGATCCCCACAAACTGCCCGTCCGGGATCTGGAGGCAGATATCATCCAGCGCCTTCACCGCCAGAGGCGTATCTTCGCCATATACATAAGTCACATGATCCAAAATAATCGGCATAATATTTACTCCTGTCTAAGTAACTGTCCCTAAGTCAAACCTACGCCGCAGGCAGCCCCCCGGTTCGCTGCCCGCGGGAATTGCTCACACTTTTACTTGCCGGAATTTCCATCCCCACAGGCAGATGCCTCCTGACAGCTCATTGCCCTCAAAGCTTCTCCAGGGCATCCGCAAACTCCTCAACAGTCAGGATGCCGTCCGGCAGGCGCAGCCCTTTCTTTTGCAGCTCATAGGCAAGCAGCGTCACCTGCGGCACATCCAGGCGCAGCTCCTTCAGGCGCTCCACCTGGGAAAAGATTTCCCTGGGCGTTCCCTCCATGGCAATCTTTCCGCTGTCCATCACAAACACCCTGTCCGCATAAATGATCTCCTCCATGTAGTGGGTGATCAATATGATCGTGACCCCCTCCACCTGGTTTAAGGCGCGCACCGCCCGCACTACTTCTCTGCGCCCACTGGGATCCAGCATGGCGGTAGGCTCATCCAGCACGATACACTTGGGATGCATGGCCAGCACGCCCGCAATCGACACTCTCTGCTTCTGGCCGCCGGAAAGCTTATTGGGAGAATATTTGCGATATTCGTACATGCCTACCGCCCTCAGGCTCTCCTCCACACGTTCCCATATCTCCCTGGTGGGAATTCCCATGTTCTCCGGCCCGAAGCCCACATCCTCCTCCACCACCTGCCCGATGATCTGATTGTCCGGGTTCTGGAACACCATGCCCGCCGTCTGACGGATATCCCAGATCTTATCCTGGTCGGTGGTATCCATGCCGTCCACCCACATGGTCCCTTCCGTGGGATTCAGGATGGCATTGATATGCTTTGCCAGCGTAGACTTGCCTGAGCCGTTATGTCCCAAAATGGCGACAAAACTGCCCTTTGCAATATCCAGGTCCACCTTGTCCACCGCGGTGGTGATCCCCTCTACATTGCCGTCCTCGTCCCGCCTGATGTATTCAAATGTCAGATCCTTCGTCTTTATGATATCCACTTTTTCCTACCTCTTTATACAACTTCTACCATTATAATCAATTCCGGGCAAAATTACAACGTATAAATGTTTCAGGAGTTACAGTTCAAGTGCTTCCCTCCAGACAATTCAGACAGGTCGCTTCCGCTTACCTTCCCTCCCACCGGTTATTTCACCGGCGAATCTTGAACTGAGCGGATACCCATGGTATAATCATATAACAGTCCAGTAACCTGCTCCTGGGGAACAGTTCTTTTATATTTGACTGACAAAGGAAGATTTTTATGGATAAAAAAAAGATCATACAAATGTTTGCCGTACTGGCAGCTATTTTGGTCATTGTACGCAGCCTCACAAAGCTTACGGCCGGAGATTCCATGAGCCTGACAGAATACGCGGCGCTGAACGCCTCCGCACGCCCTTCGGAAAGCCCTGCACCCGAAGATGAACCGCCCGCTCCATCCGCTTCTCCGGCTCCCAAGGCAACAGCTGCCCCCGTATCCGCCCTGACCGGCGCCTCCCTAAACGGCAGCTCCCAGCTCAAGGCACGCATCACCTATACAGAGGGCTTCTATTATGAACCCCTCTCCGACAGCCTGCGCCGCTATATCACCGGCGTCTCCTATCCTGCTACTAACCCTGTGGAAGAAACAGCCGGACCAATCCTGCCAGGAGAACGCCAAGAATCAGGTCAGGGACAGCAGCCCAGCCAGGAACAGCCCCAAACCCGTCCCGCCGCAGAGTCGGCGGAACCTGAATCTGAGGCACAGGACCGGCAAAGTCCCGCCGCTTTGGCAGAGCTGGAAGAACTTCGTTACGTCCATATCTGGCATTACGACTTTTCGGGTATGCCAAAAGAAGGAGAACTCATCTGCAGCCAATATATCGCCCAAGACCTGGTGGAAATCTTTTATGAGCTGTACCGCAACGAGTACCAGCTGGAAAAGGTGCTCCTGGTAGACGAATACGACGGTGACGCGGATGCCGCAAGGGAGGACAACAATTCCTTCTGTTTTTATTATGCTCCCTCCGAGACAGACAGCTCCCTTTCCAGGCACGCCCTGGGACTTGCCCTGGACATCAATCCCTGCTACAATCCCCGCGTCACCTATGAAAAGGATGGCAGCCAGACAGTCACGCCTGCTTCCGCCGCCGATTACGCCGACCGCACAGCCGGTTTTCCCTATAAGATTGATGAGGACGACCTGTGCTACAGGCTCTTTGTCCAGCACGGCTTTACCTGGGGCGGCAACCGCAACAGCGGTAAAGATTACCAACACTTTCAGAAAAGCATGCCCCCGGCTCCTTAACGCTATCCGGAGCGCATGCTGTACGAGGCGGATAACGCAAAAAAGGGGCTGTGGAAAACGGAGCATTTTAACTCCACTTTTTTCACAGCCCTTTCTACTGCTAACGGCATACCATTGCATTATTTTCTTTCTGCTTCTTATACCAGCTTATACCAGCTCCAGAATCACTTCCATAGCAGCATCACCCTTACGCTGGCCAATCTTGACGATCCTGGTATAACCGCCCTTGCGGTCCACATACTTGGGGCCATACTCATCAAAAAGCTTTGCCACAAGATCTATCTCCCTGGTATTTCTCTTTCTGCCTGCCGCTTCCTTGGGAACTTCCACAACCGGATACAAAACTCTCAGGATCTGGCGCCTTGCATGGATGCGGGTAGGAAGATCCTTCTTGATCTCCTTCTGCACGGACTCATACTTTGTTACCTTCTTGCCGTCCACAACTTCCTTTACGCGCTTGCCGTCCTTGTCCTTTACAGGAACCTTGGCGGTAACGGTAACAGTCTCATAATTATCCTTCTCCTTGACTGCGAGAGCAATCAGACCCTCCGCAATCTTTCTCACTTCCTTAGCCCTTGCCTCGGTAGTAACAATCTTTCCATGGCACAGCAGCGCTGTCACCTGATTTCTCAAAAGTGCCTTTCTCTGTGAAGATGTCCTGCCAAGCTTTCTATATTTTGCCATAATAGTTTTCCTTTCTCCATTCATGGTACATCCGGCCACGCACTTTGGGCTTACTTACCGAATGCATTATTTTTCCACCCGAAGATAAACCACGGACGCGCCTTTTGGTCTTACCGTCCAGGGAAACTCCTGATATCTAATTCTCCTCGCTGGGATTTAACTGGAGCCCCAGCTCCTTCAATTTCGCAAGCACTTCCTCCAGAGACTTGCGGCCCAGGTTACGCACCTTCATCATATCCTCAGAGGTCTTATTACACA
>CAOKQK010000095.1 GCA_948470905.1 uncultured Lachnospiraceae bacterium
ACAACAGCCTGTTGATCATCAATTCCGGCATGGCGCCGCTGAAGCCCTATTTCACCGGGCAGGAGATCCCTCCCAGGCGGAGGGTGACGACCTGCCAGAAGTGTGTCCGCACGGGGGATATCGAGAATGTGGGCAAGACGGCAAGGCATCTGACCTTTTTTGAGATGCTGGGAAACTTTTCTTTTGGGGATTATTTTAAGCATGAGGCCATTGCCTGGAGCTGGGAATTCCTGACACAGGTGGTGGGAATGGACCCGGACAGGCTCTATCCTTCCATCTATTGCGAGGATGACGAGGCGTACGATATCTGGACGAAGGAAGTGGGTGTCCCCGGAGAGAAGATCACCCGTTTCTACAGGGACGAGAACGGGGACTGTGACAATTTCTGGGAGCATGGGGCGGGGCCCTGCGGTCCCTGTTCGGAGATATATTATGACAGGGGGATCAAGTACGGCTGTGGGAAACCCGACTGTAAGGTGGGCTGTGACTGTGACCGCTTTATGGAGGTGTGGAACAATGTGTTCACCCAGTTTGACAGCGACGGGCACGGCAATTACACAGAGCTTTCCCAGAAAAACATTGATACGGGCATGGGGCTGGAGCGTCTTGCGGTAGTGGTGCAGGATGTGGATTCCGTGTTCGATGTGGATACCATGAAAGCGATCAGGGACCATATCTGCCGGATTGCGGGGACGGAATATCAGAAGGATGAGGAGAAGGATGTTTCCATCCGGCTGATCACCGACCATATCCGTTCTACTACCTTTATGATCAGCGATGGCATCCTGCCCTCCAACGAGGGGAGGGGGTATGTGCTGCGCCGCCTGATCCGCCGTGCGGCAAGGCATGGCAGGAAGCTGGGCATTGAGGGCAAGTTCATGGCTTCTTTGAGCGAGACTGTCATCCGTGAGTGCAGGGACGGCTATCCTGAGCTGGAGGAGAAGAAGGACTTTATCCTGAATATCCTTACCCAGGAGGAGGACAGGTTTGACAAGACCATCGACCAGGGCTTAAGCATCCTGGCACAGATGGAGGAGGAGATGAAGGCGGCGGGGCTTGCGGAGCTTTCCGGCGAGAATGCGTTCAAGCTGTATGATACCTATGGCTTCCCGGTTGACCTGACGGAGGAGATCCTGGAGGAGAGAGGCCTTGCCATTGATAAGACGGGCTTTGAGACCTGCATGCGGCAGCAGAAGGAAATGGCGCGCAGGGCGAGAAAGACTACGAATTATATGGGCGCGGATGTGACTGTGTACGAGTCCATTGATCCGAAGATAACATCTGTCTTTGTGGGTTATGACAGGCTGCAGAACAATTCCGGGATCACGGTGCTGGCCACGGAGGAGGAGCTTGTGGAGGCTCTGACAGACGGGCAGGCGGGCACTGTCATCGTGGACGAGACCTGCTTTTATGCCACCATGGGCGGCCAGTGCGGGGATATCGGAACCATCACCACAGAGGACGGCAGCTTCCAGGTGAAAGATACCATAAAGCTTCTGGGGGGCAAGGTAGGGCATATCGGGACAGTCACCAGGGGCATGATCAAGGTGGGCGATATGGCGACCCTGACGGTGGACGCCGGCAGGCGTTCCGATACCTGCAAGAACCACAGCGCCACTCATCTGCTGCAGAAGGCGCTGCGAGAGGTGCTGGGCACCCATGTGGAGCAGGCAGGCTCCTATGTGGACGGTGAGAGGCTGAGATTTGACTTCAGCCACTTTGCGGCAATGACAAAGGAAGAACTGGATAAGGTTGAGCAGCTGGTAAACGAGAAGATTGCCGAGAACATTCCTGTAGCCACCCAGGTCATGGGTATTGAGGAGGCTAAGAAGACAGGGGCTATGGCGCTGTTTGGCGAGAAGTACGGGGAAGAAGTCAGGGTTGTGCGGATGGGGGATTTCTCCGTGGAGCTCTGCGGCGGGACCCATGTTAAAAATACAGGTGTTATTTCCAGCTTTAAGATACTGTCCGAGAACGGTGTGGCGGCGGGAACCCGCAGGATCGAGGCAATCACCGGCAGCGGCGTGATGAATTATTATAAGAATCTGGAAAAGACCCTCGAGGAGGCAAGCAAAGTCGTCAAGGCGTCGCCTGCGTCGCTGGTGGAGAAGTGCGGGCATCTGATGGCGGAGATTAAGGCGTTGAATTCCGAGCTGGAATCCCTGAAATCCAAGGCGGCTAAGGACGCGCTGGGCAATGTCATGGACCAGGTGCAGGAGGTAAGGGGCGTGAAGCTTCTTGCAGCAAAGGTTGACGGGGTGGATATGAACGGGCTCCGGGAGCTGGGGGACCAGCTTAAAGGTAAGCTTGGGGAAGGCGTTGTGGTCCTGCTGTCAAGTGCGGACGGCAGGGTGAACATGATCGCCATGGCTACCGAGGGGGCGCTGGCAAAGGGCGCCCATGCGGGCAACCTGATCAAGGGGATCGCGGCGCTGGTCGGCGGCGGAGGCGGCGGACGTCCGGGCATGGCACAGGCGGGGGGCAAGAACCCCGCGGGCATTCCCGACGCCATTGCGGAGGCGGCGAAGGTCTTAGAGGGGCAGCTGGCATAATGCGTATCGTGATATGCGACGATGAACCGGAATACAGGCGGCTTCTGCATGAAAGGATCCTGCAGTATGCATTTTCGCAGGATTTTGAAACGGAGATCGCGGAATTTGAGAGCGGAGAGCAGCTGATAGCCGCCCTGGACGCCGGGGAGCGGGCAGATGTATATTTTCTGGATATCCAGATGGAGAATGGGGATGACGACGGTATCCGGGCGGCGAAGGAGCTCAGGCGCCGGGGGGATAATGGCCTCATTGTCTATGTGACAGGCTTTATCGACTATGCCCAGACAGGATATGAGGTTAAGGCTTTCCGATATCTTTTGAAAAGCCAGATATATGGGACTGCGGCTCCGGGGAGGGATGAGACAGAGCCTTTTGGGAAAGAGCCGGGCCGGGATGAGACAGTGTCTTCTGGCAAAGAGCCGGGAAAGGATGGAACTGCAGGGAAAGAGGGTGCGACACTTTATAATGACAAGCTGGCAGAGGTGCTCTCGGCAATCAGAAAAGAGCTTGCAGGAGAGGAATATTTTGCCTTTCGGGCAGGCAGGGAGACCCTGCGGGTGGAAAAAGGGAAAATCCTGTATCTGGAGAGTATCAAAAGACAGCTGTATTTGTACACGGAAAAGGAAAGCTTTTGTTTTTACGGCAGCCTGGAGCAGGCGGAAAAACAGCTGGGAGAGAGCTTCCTGCGCTGTCATAAAAGTTATCTGGTGAGCCTGCGGCAGATACAGGGATATTCAAGGGAACAGATCAGTCTGAAGGGCGGGGCAGCTGTGCCGGTGGGGCGTGTTTATGCAAAGGAGTGCATGAGGCGGCTGATGCTGGAGATGGTGTAGCTCCCAGGACTGGCAGACGGCACACTGCCGCTTTGAAGTGCGTAGCGCGGGACCGGCGGGCGGCGCAGAGTTGCTTTGGAGGTGCGGAGCATATGGATCCGCGGGCTGCAAAAGGTATTTACGGTTGGAAGAAGGAACATGGAAGCGGGAACAATAGAACTGTTCGGTTTGTTAATAACGATTGTCATGACATGCTATGTGTTCAAAAGCTGTCGCCATGCCAGCATTGCAGAAAGATGCGTGGCGGGTGTCGGCTTTTTTACTGTGGCTTTTTATCTTGACCTCATGTGTGTACTCATCGTGGAAGGGCTTGGCGCCGCCGGGACAGGGAGAGCGGTGCTTGGCATATTGGCTGTGGTGGTGTCAAAGAGCATTATGCTGTCCGGCTTGATCCTGGGGAAGGTGATTTTGTCTGGGCAGCAGGGTGAGGACGGGCCAGGGATGGCAGGTGCAGGGTCAGGAGCGGTCAGAAGCGTGGCAGGGATGGCAGGAGCAGGGGGGTTCAGGACAGGAGCAGTCAGAGGGATGGCAGGTGCAGGAGGATACGGTACAGGAGAGGTAAGCGGCAGGGCAGGGAGGGCAGGTTCCGGGGCGGATACCGGTGAGAGAGGACCCGGCGATGGGGGGAAGCAGGGGCTGGATTATATGACAGGGCTGACCCTGGGGGTCACGCTGTTTTTCATGGTGCTGGCAATGGGGATCCCCGGGCAGCAGGGAAGCGTGGGGAGACGTTTCCTGACCGCCTTTTTTTTTCTGGGAGTGTTGCTGCTCTTTTATAGCTCACAGGTAGTTTATGTCAGGAAAAGGCAGGGTGAGAGAAAGCGGGCAGAAGATCTGGGCAGAAAACGGGAGGCGGATGTTTACCTGGAGAATGTGGAGAACAATTATCAGCGGACCAGGGAGCTCTGGCATGATCTGAAGAATCACATCAATCTTCTGAATATACTGCTTTCAGAGCACAAATATGAACAGATGGCTGATTATCTGAAGGTGTTCGGGGAGGATGTGGATCTGTTGACGCTTCCGGTAAAGAGCGGAAATATCATTGTAGACGCACTGTTGGAGGACAAGGTTGCCAGGGCAAGGAAAGAGGGTGTGGAGCTCAGGCTGTCTCTCTGCGATCTGACAGGGCTTTTATTAAAGCCGGACGAGATCTGCGGACTGTTTGGCAACCTTCTGGACAATGCGCTGGAGGCAAACCGCCAGGTACAGGAGGGGAGATTTCTGGAGGTAGACTGCAGGGAGCAGACAGAAGTGTATTATATCAAAGTGAAGAATGCGGCGGAAGGAAGGGCGAAAGAACAGGGAGGCGTCCTCCAGACGACTAAAGCGGACAGACAGAATCGTGTGGGGCATGGGCTTGGGCTACGCAGCGCGGAACGGATTGTCCACGGGTGCGGCGGCGAACTTGTGGTGGACAGCAGGGAGAGGGATTTTACGGTGGTGGTAAGGCTGCCGAAATTGTAGGCGCATTGCCGGAGACCTGGTGGACAAGTACGTGAAGATGGGAGAAAACGGGAGCCCTGCAGGGTGGGCTGGGCAAGGTCCACAAGCTGTGGGTCTTTCATCAGAAGCTGTAAAAGCGTGATTCCTGCGGGCAATGAGCCACAAATCCAAGGAAGCAAACTTCTTGAAAGTAAACTTCCTGAAATTTTACTTCTCTGGGACCTTGGCGAATGCCGGGAAGGTCAATAATTCTGCTGCTCTGCCGCAGGGGTGCTGCCTTTATGCGTGTTTCCGAGGGTTAGGACTTTCGGCACAGGGGGCAAATTTTATGGAAAAGTGCTTCGTTTGGGTGAAAGTGAGCTGATTGGGACAGATCGAGACATTTATCCAAACAAAGAGCTTATAACCTGTTTAGAAAGAGAGGAAACGTTATGACAAAACAGGAAATATTAAATGTTTTAAATGATAATTATAATCTGGATATTGAGGATGTTTCTTTTTTAAGAAAAGGTGGTTGTATGTCATATATAGTGAAAAGCAGTTATAAAAAATATCTGCTTAAAGTTATAAGCGATGCGTTTATGACAACAGCAATTCGTTCAATAGGCATCCAGCAATACCTTATAGGGCAGCAATTCCCTGTACCAAAAATTATGCCTGGCAATAATAACCAGCTATATTTTTGGCATAATGAACAGTTATTTGTCTTGTATGAGTTTATTGATGGCGTTGAACCTTCTCTTGATGAAGATGTTGGTCAGATAGGGCAAAATGTTGCAAAACTGCACAAGGTACTAAAGGGATATCCTGATAAGCTTGCAACACATAACAAACAATTCTTTGTTGACAGATATATTGAAATCCTCAAAAAGAAACACTGTGAAACAGGAAAGCTAAACGAATATATTGAAATTGGTAACGGGCTGTGGGACAGTGTCAAGGATTTGCAATACGGATTTTGTCACGGAGATTTGTACAGAGGCAACTTGCTGAAAACTGCTGAGGGCAGCATATATTTTTTGGATTTTGATACATCTTGTCTGGCACCACAGTTATTTGATATTGCAGTAATATGTGATACAACGGATTATTTTGAATTAAGTAAAAAAGAGTTTGAACATACTACCGAAATATTCCATCAATTTATGAAATCTTATTCTGATGGTAATAAGGAATTGAACTTCAGTATAAAGCAATTCTATGACTTTATTGTGTTAAGGCATTTTCAGCTGCAGGCAACTATTGTTGAAATATATGGGCTTGATTGTATAGATGAAAAATTTATTGATGAGCAGCTGGAGTGGATCAAGGATTGGAGAGGTATGTACTAAGAACCTGGTTTGAGTACACGGGCATATATTGAGCTGCCGTGTGAAGGCATTTACAGGCTGGATGTGAAAATACTGGATCTTGTTCTGAAGTATCAATAAGAGGCTGTTAAAAGATAGCTTTCAGCAGTTCCGGTCTTACACTGCTGGGGAGAGACGACAGGAGGGAGCTGGAGGAATTTTTGACAGGGATCATGGAGAAGGAGGAGCTGTGATCCAGGAGAAACAGTCGGAATGATTCCCACGGGGAGTTTTATTTTTTTGACTGTATTGCAGAAGGCGTATGGAACAGAAAGCGGGAAGCCATACGTCTTTTTTGCGTTCAAAACGGGGATAAGGGTGCCGGGCGGCTGCAGTTTGTGACATTTTTTTTGCAATATGATACAAAAAGCTGTTTTATGCGGTATAAACCGTTATAATGAACTAAAATACTCTTTTGAAGGGGAGAAAAAGGAGAGGAGCAGATTTTATGCAGGCGGTCAAAAACGGATTATTCTGTATCAAAATGATGTTTCGCTATGCGGGATGGAATACATTTCTTGTGATTGTGGGCTTTGTGGTCCCGGCTTGCTTTACGGGGCTTCAGATGATCATGCTGCAGGAAATAGTGGACAGCGCGGCTGCGTTGATCGGAGGCACAGGGGAGCTTAAGCCCCTTGTGGCATGGGGCGTGGCGTTTATGGTGATGCTGGCGCTCTGGGTGACGCTGCAGAGGATTGCCGTCTATGAGAGGGCGGTGATAGACGTGAAGATGAAGAAGAGGATGGCGCCGGATATTGCGGCAAAGCTTTCGGAACTTGAGTTTTCTGCCTTTGAGGATCAGGAGACCCAGGAGGTTTTCCAGAAGATGTCCCACGAGCCGGAAGTAAGTGTAGAGCGGTGCGGTTACAGGATCATACAGTTTATACAGGCGTTAGTATCTCTTGTTTTTACTATGGCGGTGTACTTTGTCATCTCTCCCTGGGTGGGGGTTGGCGTGGTGATCATCGGTATTCCCATGGCTTTTATGAGCCTGTATTCTGCGGGGCGTATGGCTGTTATAACGGAGGAGGCGGCGGATGCGAAACGCCGCAGGGGGGATCTGCTGGGGCTTTTGACCAACAAACATGCCATGTATGAGACAAAGCTGTTTGGCGCGGAGGAGCTTTTGACGAAAAAGTGGGATATCTACAGCGACAGGCTGGCTGAGCTGACGCTTAAGGAGAGCAGGAAGTCCATGCTTGCCGATATGGGCGGCACGCTGCTGGCATTGGTGTATCTGGTTTTTATCATCTGTACCACTGCGGTTGGGTTTCTTTCGGGAAGCCTGACTTTGGGGCAGTTTACCGCGGCTGTCAATGCTGCCGGAAACATCGGCGGAAGGGTGAGCAACTGTGTGCTCTATGCCTCACAGGCGCTGCAGCTCTCGATTGAAGTGAAGTTTTATATGCAGTTTATGGCTATGAAGCCCCGGTCGGACAGGGGGGACGTGGACAGGCTGTCCCACTATGATATTGCTTTTGAAAATGTAAGCTTTACTTATCCGGGGACAGAGCGGGAGATACTGAAAAATGTGACATTTTATATCAGGGAGGGGGACCGCGCCGCCTTTGTGGGGGAGAATGGGGCAGGCAAGTCCACCATCATCAAGCTGCTCTGCGGGCTTTATGAGCCCTCGTCAGGCAGTGTGACTGTGGGAGGAGTGCCGGTGAGGAGGCTGTCGGAGGAGTTTCGCACAAAGGTGTTGTCCGTGGTCTTTCAGGATTTTCAGTCCTATGAGCTGACGCTGCGGGAAAATGTGGCTTTTGGAAACCTTGGCGCCTTGAGAGAGGATGAGAGGCTGCTTTCCGCGCTTAAGGATGCGGACGGCCTGGAGCTGGTCAGTGGTCAGGAAAAGGGGCTGGACAGGAACCTGGGCAAGCTCACCGAGGACGGGCAGGACCTGTCCAAAGGCCAGTGGCAGAGGGTCGCTATGGCAAGAGCGTTTGTGTCTGACGCGAAATATGTGATTCTGGACGAACCTACTGCCTCCCTGGACCCGCTGGCGGAGAGCCACATGTATGAGAATTTTGCCAGAGTTTTCCGTGAGCGTGGTACGATCATGATTTCTCACAGGCTGGCCAGTGCCAAGATGGCGGACAGGATATTCGTCCTGGACGGTGGACGGATCGTGCAGACGGGCAGCCATGAGGAGCTGATGTCGGCACAGGGGCTGTATGCCACTATGTTTGAGGCACAGAGCGCTTTTTATCAGGAAACGCAGGCGGCAGAAATGGCTGCAGAAAATTAAGGAATCAGTATGGGTGGCTGGGTATAGAGCCGTTTTTCATACTTGGAGGTAGATATGGAAAAAAAAGCGGAGCATCAGAAGGAAAATAATAAAAAGCCAGGGCATAAAAAAGAAAGGCATAAAAGTAAAAAAGGAAAAGTGCTGCGGTACATTGGCCGTATGGTTTTGGATTGTTATCGTGTGTATCCTGCGTTTATCATATTGGAAATATTGATCACTGTCATTATGGTGGCAATCTCCATAGCGACGCCTCTTGTGCTGGCTAATATCCTGGAGCTGGCGGCAGGGGGGATCGGCGCCGACAGGGAGGGGCTGATTTTCTGCATCCTGCTCCATGGAGGCATGAATGTCCTGGGAGTGATCTTAAAAATGATTCACAACTGGATTGTTCATAAGGCGAACCACCCCCATCACCATCAACAGGAGCCAGCGGCACGTTGACCGCTTTCTCTTCCCCGGCATAATTCAAGACCGCCTCGGCATGGTCGTCCCACACACGCAGGGAATGGATCAGGGACTCCACGACATCCCTCCGGGCTTCGGCATCACCCACAGAACCGCCCCGGAACCTGGTGAGCCAATAGACGATGAAATCCCGTTCCACTGCAGGAGCCGGAATCTCGGCCTCGGCAATAGCGTTTTCAAGCCGACCCTGTTCCCCTTCCAGCTCCAGGAGCCGCCCCTTTGTGGTCGGCGTGACAATCCCCTGCTCGATTGCAGACATAATCCCCTTGATAGACTTTTTCACAGCCGCCAGCTCGGAGCGCAAAGCGTCAGGAGCCGTGCGGCTTTTTTCTGCTTCCCTTTTCTGCATTTCCATAACTGAATCGGCGATCCACGACACAACGGCGGCATCGTCCAGAGCTTCCAGGACACGGGACACGACAGAGTCCTCCAGCAGCTCCCGCCGCACGTCTTTTTTTTCGCAGAACTTCTGGCGATGTCCACGGCAGCAGTAATAGGAATACGCCGTCCCTTTCCTGCCATGAGCCGTGCGGCCGACCATCGGCTCACCGCAAAGCCCACAGCGTACCTTCCCGGTAAACAAATAATTTTCAGAGCGGACCCTCGTCCCCTTCACAGAATCCATGTGCCTTTTTACCTCCTCCCAAGTAGCATCGTCCACGATCCGGGGAACGCTGTCCTCCGTCCTGGTTTCCCCGAAACGATATACCCCTGCATAAACTTCATTTGAAAGCATAGCCCGGAGCGTACCCGTCCGCCACTTGCCGCCAGCCCTCGTAGGGACGCACTGAGTTATCAAGTCCTCCACGATCCGGGAGAGCTTCTCGCCCCCGGCAACCCGTGAAAAGATTTCACGGACAACAGCAGCCTCGGACTCCACAATCTCGTGCCGCCCGTCAGCACCACGCCGGAACCCATACGGCATATGCCCGCCATTGGCGATGCCAGCATCGGCATTGAAGCGAAGCCCCCTCTTTACATTTTGCGCCAGGTTTGCAGAGTAATACTCGGCGGACCCCTCCAAGATGGATTCCAGGAGGATGCCCTCCGGTCCGTCCGGGATTGACTCCTTCGCATAGACCACCCGAACCCCGTGCTTTTTCAGGCGGTATTTGTATGTAGCAGAATCGTATCGGTTCCGGGCAAAGCGGTCAACCTTCCAGGTCAGGACAACCGACCACTTGCCACGCTCGGCATCCTTCAGCATCTGCTGGAACTGCGGACGCTGGTCAGTAGTCCCGGAGAGATGCCGATCAGCATAGACTTTCACCACCCGCAAGCCGTTATACCGGGCAAACGCCTCGCACTCGGACACTTGCTGTTCAATGGAAGCATCCCGCTGGTTATGCGAGGAATACCTGGCATAGATTACACAATCCTGATAAGTTTCACGTTCATTCATTCAGCGTCCACCTTCCCCACAAGCTCTAGCCGGATACGGTCTTTGTCTTTAGAGGTCTTTATCTTTCCATTTTGGTAAAGTTCCCGGACGGCATCATCGAAATAAGACACCAGCCGCCTGGAAAGACTATTCTTGACCGTCACCTGTAAAGCCGTCCCGCCATTGGATTTTTTCAGGAAGTCGAGGATGCCATTCTCGGCTTCACGCAATAGCCGCCAATCGTAGCCATTCCCATCCGGCTCATCCGGCGGCGTTTTTTTGGATCTCCCGAACAGAAGCCACTTGATTGGATAAAGCCACCACGCAAAGCAAAGATACCACCACCAGCCAATCAGCAACCACCAAACAATACCATGTTTCATAGAAACCACCTTTCTGCCCCCGGTTAAGTGCCGGGGCGTTTCTTTATGCCTTTTTTCGTTTTTCGTTTTGAAAGCCAGCGGAGTCGGAGGAAACTGACGATCCTGCCGCCGCTTCTTTTTCCTGAAGAATTTCACGATGGAATTCAGCCTCCAGAGCTTCCACCTCGGCTTCAGTCATATCGGCTGGGGATTTCTGGAGAAGCGAAGCCACATCGACATCCGAAGATTGAATACACGGCGAAAGGGCATCCAAGTCCTCCGCCGACAACTTGGCGAACACATCTCCAAAGACACTAACGACATAGCGACAAAAGCCCTGTCTGTCCTCTTGCGACAATTTCAGGTAGGACTCCAGAAAAGTAGCTTCGAAGTTGTTTAATTTGTAGGTTTCAATCAGATCGCCGACAACGCTGGACGGTTCCGGTGAATCCATTTCACCAACGCCAGAGCGCAACCACTCTTCATTAATTTGAAACTCCCGGCAGACGGCACGAATAACCTGATTTCCTATCGGTCTCGTTCCGTTTTCATAATTACAGATAGCGGAACCAGTCACGCCTATCGCTTTTGCGAAATCCGTTTGATTTAATTTTTTGCTTTTCCGAACCAGTAAAAGCCTTTCCCGAATTTCCACACAGACCACCTCCTGATTACACATGATACCACAAAAAATTCACATTGTCAATATTTCCAGCCGAAACCGCTTGACAAAATACACGACGTTAGTTATAATATACACAGTGAAAGGTTTTCAAGCCACACTGAAAGGAGGAAAGAACATGAATGGAACAAGCAACCAGACATACGCATCCGAGAAAAAAGAGGGAGCGGCGGTTCTGCGATTGTTCCGACTTCTCAGCGGAGAAGATCAGAGGATCGCCTACGCCGTCTTAGAGGGGATGCAGCTCCAGCAAAAGCTGGACGCACAGCGCAAGGAAGCCCTGCAAGGCAAAACGGTCTAAAACCGAGATAGGAGAAAAAGATGAGTCAGATAGGAACGGTACCGATGGCAGACACAGCCGCCAGTACCAGCAGAAAGCCGCCCTGCATCACCTCGCACCTCGCAAGAGCCGTGTTCACAGCAGTCCTCAAGGATTACCAGCGGCCGGAGGTTCAGGAAGATTACAGGCGGTGGAAAAAGGAAAGAACCGCAATGGCGGCGGGAGGGCAGGGCGATGTGTAAAGGAAACCTTTTCTTTGCAGATGCCGCCACTGCCCTATCCGACCACAAAGAAAGGAGGATTCTGATGGCAAAGAAAAGAAGTTGCAGACGCACAACGGATGAGAACGTCATCCATGAAAAGGCCGTGAAGATGCGCAGGATGACAGACGAGCAGCTGGTACATTACGTGGAGGACCGGGTAGAGAAAGCCAGGAGCGAGGGCTTCAGACAGGGAGCCGCCAGGATACCTGAATACAGGTCGGTCAACATTCAGGACATCGTCAATGAAATCGGGAACATCCGTGGCATCGGGGCAACGAAACTGGAGGGCATTCAGGCAATTCTCTATAAGCATTTGGAAATGTGGACTGACACCTGATGCAAGAATGGAGGTAAGGAATGAAAAGAAAGAGAAAAAGAGGTTCCCGGAGCTTGGGTGGGTAACAGCCTATGCGGAAAGCACTTAGACCCCTCGCCCCGATTGAAAAAGAGGTGGCGGTTCAAAACCTCTGGCTGGTCGAAAGTTTTCTGCGGCGCAACCAGCTCCCCTTTGATGACTGGTTCGATGTGGTGATTTTCAGGTACCTGAGAGCGGTGGAGCTTTGGTTTGACCGCCCGGACTTATACCGCTATGAATTCAGCACCATAGCATGGAACAATATGCGCTCGGCAGTCGGGCATGAGCGGCAGAAACAGAAAAGACGGATACAGACTGTAAGCCTTGACGAACCGATACCCGGAACCGATGGATTGACCTATGCGGACATCGTAACAGAGGAAAACCTAAACTATATCCCATACAAGGAGGTGGCACT
>CAOKQK010000096.1 GCA_948470905.1 uncultured Lachnospiraceae bacterium
TGAAATAGCTCAGTTGGTAGAGCACTTCACTCGTAATGAAGGGGTCGTGGGTTCAAGTCCCATTTTCAGCTTGCCTACAGAGAGCCGCAGCTTCAGAGTTTTATTATAAAATCCTGAAGCTGCGGTTCTGTTTATTGTTTTACATAAATTCAATTTATGCCATATAAATAACTTTTTTGTCCAGAATGTCTGTATTTTTACATGCGCAGGCGCTTCTTGATCTGGTGTTCGATGATCTGGATGGACTTGTAGAAGCCCAGGGCTATGATGCACAGGATGATGATGCTGGTGATCACCATATCCAGCTGGAATACCTGGGAGCCGTATATGATCAGGTAGCCCAGTCCCCGTCTGGCCGCCAGGAATTCTCCGATGATGACGCCTACCAGGGCGAGTCCGATATTTACTTTTGCGGTGCTTAAAAGAATGGGGATGGAGCCTGGGAGCACAACTTTAAAGAAGGCGTCTCTCTTTTTGCCGCCCAGGGTGTAGATCAGGGTGATCTTCTCCGCGTCCACCTGCTGAAAGCCTGTATAGAAGCTGATAATGGAGCCAAAGATTGCTACCGACATGCCGGCGACAATGATAGTCCTGGTCCCGGTGCCAAGCCAGACAATAAACAATGGCGCCAGCGCCGATTTGGGCAGGCTGTTTAATACCACCAGGTAGGGCTCCAGGATCTCCGACAGCTTTTCGGAATACCAGAGCAGGGTGGATACCAGAAGGCTTAGGAGCAGCACCAGCAGGAAGCTCAACAGGGTTTCATACAGAGTCACGCCGATGTGGGAGAGCAGTGAATTGCTTTTGAGCTGTGTCACAAAGCAGCGTGCCACACGGCTGGGGCTGGCAAAGAAGAAGCTGTCGATCCAGCCCAGGCGGGCGCTTATCTCCCAGAGCGCTAAAAACGCGATAAAAATAAAGGTGCGCCAGGAGGCAATCTCATGATGGTGTCTCTTGTGGTTCCTGACAAATTCCTCCTGTCTTGTCAGTTCATTCTTTTTGGTTTTCATGCGTTAAATCCTCCCATAGCCTGTTAAAGTACTGTTGGAATTCGGGTGCGTTTCTGGCGGCAAGGGGAGAGTCGCCTTCAAGGGTCAGAGAGATCTCCATCTCGTTTTTGACAGTGGCAGGCCTCCCGGAGAGGACGATGACCCTGTCAGCGAGGCTGATCGCCTCCGAGAGGTCATGGGTGATGATGATCATGGTTTTGCCGGCGGCACGTATCAGCCGGCAGATATCAGCTGACACAAAGAGCCTGGTCTGATAGTCCAGGGCGCTGAAGGGCTCATCCAGCAGCAGCAGCTGGGGTTCCAGGGCGAGGGTCCGTATCAGGGCAGCGCGCTGTTTCATGCCGCCGGAAAGCTCGTCGGGACGTTTATATCGAAACTTGTCAAGCCCGTAATCCTCCAAAAGTCTGTCCACAGTGTCCAGATGTTCTCTTGTGAGCATATGATTCAGCTCCAGGCCCAGTGTGACGTTCTGGTAGACATTCCGCCACTCAAAGAGGTGGTCACGCTGGAGCATATATCCTATTCTGGGATAATGGAGCAGGCCGTCGGGATTATTGACCACGATGGTCCCGCTCTCCGGGGCAATGAGACCTGCGATAATGGAGAGCAGTGTGGATTTGCCGCAGCCGCTCGGCCCCACAATGGCGATAAACTCACCCTCACGCACCCGGAATGAAATGTCCTTCAGGGCCTGTATCTCACCGTGGAGGCTGTGGTAGGAATACCCAATATTTTTTAACTCCAGAAAACTGGTTTCTATGGCGTTTTCCATGGTATTCTGCATAGTAGACAGTTCCCAATCCTTTTTTTATAATGTATGAAAGAAATAGTTATGTGTTCGTGGGTGTATTTGTATGCGATTTTATTCCCGCGGGCAATGAGCAGTAATGTAATTTGGGCTTTGCGGGAAAGTTGTCCCAACTGCTGCCACGAGGCATTAAAAGATTTGCGCCTTTGACAGCCGTACTTGACGGCGGGGCAAAAAAGCATTATGATAGATGATGATGGAAAATATTGCAATCTCAAAAAACATAATGTAAGTGGAAAGGAAGTTAATAGTACAATGAAGGAAGAATCCAGGAAAAAATTGGCAGCTGCTGCAAAAAAGGGCAGGAGGATTGTTGTCACTGCAATGGCAGGTGCAATCGTGCTGGGCAGCATCGGCTACACGAAAGCGGCAGGGGTGGAAGATGTTTTTGACGAACATTATTATGCGGATAAGTATCCGGATCTGAAAGCTGCGTATGGCTACAACAGGGAGGTGCTGTTAGAGCATTTCCTGAAATTTGGCATCTCCGAAGGCCGTGGCATGAATGGGATGATAGACATAGTCAGCTACAGGGAGAACTACAAGGATCTCCAGGAGGCGTTTGGGGAGGACTGGGATGCTTATGTGGAGCATTACCTCGCCTTTGGCGCCTTTGAACACAGGGAAAACGGCACTGACTTTGATCCTGTGGATTATCTTAACAGATATGGGGAGCTGAAGGAGGCTTTTGGAAATGATCTCCTTTCTGCTTACAAGCACTATGAAGAACACGGAAAGCAGGAGGGCAGGGAGGCAAGGAGTGAGGCCGTAGTGAAGGCTGAGGAGGCAGCGGAGGAGGAAATTGACGACAGCGAATGGGTGCCGGAGCCTACGGAAAAGCCTGCAGAGCCTACGGAGAAGCCTGCAGAGCCCACGGAAAAACCGGCAGAGCCCACGGAGAAGCCTGCAGAGCCTACAGAGAAGCCGTCTGAGCCTGAAGAGGCTTTTGAAATCCAGAATGTAGATGTCATGAGCAGCGGTCACATCAGGGTAACATTGAACAGGAAGACGGAGCAGCCTCTTGCGCAGGGGGCGTTCAGCATCATATGTAATGGCGGCGGTTCCGATATGACAATTCTGTCCGTGTCCACAAAGGACAATATGGTATATGACCTGACAACTGCTTATTACAGAGATCAGGAATATGATATACAGATAACCTTTGCAGACGGTTCCACTGCTTCCATGGTATTTGCCTACAGGACCGATTGCGCGCAGATCACAGATGCAGCCGCTGTGCGTACGGGAGTCAGCGAGGCTTCGATCACCTACAATTCTGATGAACCCGGCTATTTTTATTATATCTTGAGGGAGAACAATCAGAGATTGGCGCGCGCGGCATCTTCCACGGAGCCCACGGAGGCAGAAGTCATTGAGAACGGCGTGAAGACGGAGATGAAACAGCATCAGAATGTTCTTACTGTTGACGGCCTGGCAGAGGGTGTGTCCTACACTATGTATTATGTGGCTGTCAATACGGAGGATAAGGCCACATTGGTAAAGAGCCTTTCCATCGACGGGGAAGTCTATGTGGAGCAGGCGGCTGCGATCAAGAGTGTCAAGGCATTCGCGGAGAAATTTGGAAGCTATGAATTTCTCTATGGCTTTGAGATAGAGCTGGAGGCCGCCACTTCGGAAAGCCTGACCCTGGATCAGTTTGATATAAGCTGCCCTCAGAACAAGACGACGCTTGGGGATATTAAGACTTCGGACAATAAGGTTTACCGTGTATATATGGAAAGAGGTACTGTGCCCAAGGGCAATAATACCTATACAATACTGATCAACATGAAGGACGGCACACAGCTAAAGGGTACGTGTTATTTTGACGTGCAGGCGCCCGATGTCAATATAAGGGGCATCGAGTGGGTGGACGAGGAGACCATAGAGGTGCTTGTAAATTCCAATGAAGCCGGATTTCTTTACTATGCGGTCCAGGATGAGGTAGAGGGAGAGGGCACCACCGCTGCCAAGGATCCTACGCAGATTTATGCCGAAGGCACAAAGGCAGCAATCGGATACGGCCTGAATTATATTAAGGTCAAGGGCATAAAGGCGGGACAGTGGTTCTGCTGCGCGTCAGAGGATGAGAGCGGAAACAGGGAAGCGTTCTACAGCTATAAGGAGATTCCTGAATATACCGAAATTCCCGATCAGGAAGACCGGCTCAGGATAACAGGAGTGACCGTCCTTTCGGCTTCCGGCAGGATAAAGCTCAGGGTTGTGTTCAATCAACCGGTCATGGGACTCTATGACAACACCGGCACCCAGATCAGCGGGATTGGGAAAAAACTTTCCTGTTCGACGGAATACGGCTCGGAGGGAGGCATGATGGACAATGTGCTGACCATTACGGTGATGGATTCCTCACTTTCCCTGACAGAGGGAAGCCATACCCTGACGATTACCCTGTATGACGGGACTGCGCTGGCATATGAATTTACCGTGTAAGTGCTTTGCCCTGATCCGTGGAAACTTGCATTCAAGTCCTTTTTATGTTAATATCTAATTTAAAGTGCAGCCTTGGCTTCCCCAAGGCTGCAGAAAGGTGTGGTGTTTATGGCACAGCTATGGGGAGGACGTTTTACCAAGGAGACAGACCAGATGGTCTATGACTTTAACGCATCCATTGGATTTGACAGGCGTCTTTTTCATCAGGATATAGAGGGCAGCGCCGCTCATGTGAAAATGCTGGCAAGGCAGGGGATCCTCACGGAGGATGAGCGGGATTCTATCCTTGGTGGGCTTGCCGGTATCCGGGAGGAGGTGGATGCCGGGAAGCTGGTGATAGACGAGACATGCGAGGATATCCACAGCTTTGTGGAGGCAGAGCTGACCAGGCGCGTCGGGGATGTGGGAAAGAAGCTCCATACCGGCAGGAGCCGCAATGATCAGGTCGCGCTGGACATGCGCCTGTATGTCAGGGAGCAGGTCGTGGAGACAGATCAACTGCTCAAAGAGCTTCTCTCGGTCATACTGAGGGTTATGGAAGAAAATATAGAGACTTATATGCCGGGCTTTACTCATCTGCAGAAGGCTCAGCCGGTGACGCTGGCGCATCATTTCGGAGCTTATTTTGAGATGTTTAAGAGGGACAGGCAGAGGATGGCGGAGATTTATAAGAGGATGAATTACTGCCCTTTGGGGGCGGGAGCGCTCGCCGGGACCACGTATCCTCTGGACAGGGAGTATACCGCCAGTCTGCTGGGATTTTACGGGCCTACCATGAACAGTATGGACTCCGTGTCTGACAGGGATTATCTGATTGAATTTATTTCGGCTCTTTCTCTGGTGATGATGCATTTAAGCCGCTTTTGCGAGGAGATTATTATCTGGAATTCAAATGAGTATCAGTTTGTAGAGATAGATGATGCCTATTCTACGGGAAGCAGCATCATGCCTCAGAAGAAAAACCCGGACATTGCGGAGCTGGTCAGGGGCAAGACGGGGCGGGTCTACGGGGCGCTGATGGCTCTGCTGACCACCATGAAAAGCCTTCCACTGGCCTACAACAAGGACATGCAGGAGGACAAGGAGGTTTCCTTTGATGCCATGGATACCGTGAGGAGCTGTATTATGCTGTTTACGGGTATGCTGGATACGCTGAAGGTGAATAAGGAGCGTATGGAGAAAAGCGCCATGAACGGTTTTACCAATGCCACTGACGCTGCTGACTACCTGGTGGGAAAGGGCGTGCCTTTCAGGGATGCCCACAGCATCATCGGGAGGCTGGTTCTTTATTGTATTGAGAAAAACACGTCTATTGATGCCTTATCCCTTCCGGAGCTAAAGAGCATCAGTGATAAGTTTGAGGAAGATATCTATGACGCGGTTTCTTTGAAGACCTGCGTCGGGAAGCGCCTGACCTTTGGCGCTCCGGGTGCGGAGGCAATGCGGAAGGTGACAGCGCTGCACAGGGATTATCTGGCAGATGAAACGATTGATCTGGCATGTGTGCCGGGTAAGCAGGGAGGTATGTGATGAGTGAAAAATTAAAGGTTGGCATTTTGGGCGGAACCGGGATGGTAGGGCAGAGGTTTATTTCCTTGCTGGAGGATCATCCCTGGTTTGAAGTGACAACGATAGCGGCAAGCCCCCGTTCCGCGGGGAAAACTTATAAAGAGGCTGTGGGCGACAGGTGGAAGATGGATACCCCTATGCCGGAGGCAGTAAAAAATATTGTCGTGATGAATGTAAATGAGGTGGAGAAGGTCGCTTCTGAGGTAGACTTTGTATTCAGTGCGGTGGACATGACGAAAGAGGAGATCAAAAAGATCGAGGAGGATTACGCCAGGACGGAGACTCCGGTAGTATCCAACAACAGCGCCCACAGATGGACGCCCGACGTGCCCATGGTGGTGCCGGAGATCAATCCTGAGCACATGCAGGTCATCGAATTCCAGAAAAAGCGTCTGGGAACTACAAGAGGCTTCGTGGCGGTAAAGCCCAACTGTTCTATCCAGAGCTATGCTCCTGTGCTGACTGCGTGGAAGGAGTTTGAACCCACGGAGGTGGTTGCCACCACTTATCAGGCGATATCGGGCGCCGGCAAGACCTTTAGAGACTGGCCGGAGATGGTGGGAAATATCATTCCCTTCATAAGCGGCGAGGAAGAAAAGAGTGAGAAGGAGCCGCTGCGCCTCTGGGGCAGGATTGAAAACGGTGTGATTGTTCCGGCTGTGAGCCCTGTGATCACCTGTCAGTGTATCCGTGTGCCGGTTCTGAACGGGCATACGGCGGCTGTCTTTGTAAAGTTTCGCAATAAGCCTGCAAAGGAAGAACTGATCCGAAAGCTGAGGGAATTTTCCGGAGAGCCTCAGCGCCTGGGACTTCCCAGCGCGCCAAAGCACTTTATACAGTACATGGATGAGGACAACCGGCCGCAGATTACCCTGGATGTGGATTACGAGAGAGGCATGGGGATCAGCGTGGGACGCCTCAGGGAGGATACAGTATATGATTATAAGTTTGTGGGAATGTCCCACAACACGGTCAGGGGTGCTGCAGGAGGTGCGGTCCTGTGTGCGGAGCTCCTTAAGGCGCAGGGATATATTACGGGCAAAAATTCCTGAATTTGTGCCGGAAAGGAATTGTGTTGGGAAAGGGCACGTCGGAGGGGAAGGATTAAATGAATGAATTAGATTACCAGATGGACCTGCTGAAGGCAATGAATCAGAAGCTGACGGAGAAGGAAAGGATGTATACTAAGGTATGTGAGTCCGCTATGGATGCCTTTCTTTACTATTCGCATGTGAAAAATTATATTAAGACCCTGGGACCCTGGAAGGATTATTTCGATTTTGAGGTCAAGGATGTGAAGGATTTTTCGCTTTTTTTTGATGTTGTGGATGAACAGTATGTGCTTCCGCTCAGAGAGGTCCTGTATCTGGAGAAGACAGGCGAGAACATGTCCAGCACGGAGTGCCAGCTTAAGGAAGGAAATACATGGCTGCAGTTCCGCACCAGGGTTTACTATGATGGGAGCGGCCATCCCACAGACAAGGTAGTGTCCGTAAGCGACATCACCAAATATCGTTTGCAGAATGAAGAACTGACCTACATGGCATACTACGATGACCTGACCGGGCTGTATAACCGCAATTACTTTGTCCGTTTCCTGGGGGAATTCGTCAGGAACGCTTCGGAGACGGATAATATTGTCAGCGTCATGATCATCGACATGGATGATTTCCACAAGATAAACGACGGGCTGGGCATTGTGGTGGGAGATGAGCTGGTACAGCAGTTTGCGTCTTTTTTAAAGGAACTGTGCGGAGAAAATATGATCGCCTGTCACCTGCACACCGATGTGTTCTGTCTGGCAATCTATGCGCCTACGGAGAAAATGTGTACGGAGGCCATCTATAAAGCTATTCAGAAAAGGCTGAAGGAACCCTTTAAGATCAGCAGCGGACCGGAGCTGCGGGTTACTGTCAGCGTGGGCGTGGCGGAATTTCCGGAGGCTGCGTCTACGGCGCTGGAGCTCATAAACTGTGCGGAGATCGTGGTCTTCAAGAGCAAGGATATGGGCAAAAACAATATTCAGTATTTTAATCTTCCTGCCCGCAATGATTTCTTTAACGCCATAGAATTGGAAAATAAGCTGAAGAAAGCTGTTTCCAACCAGAATTTTGTCTTGTATTACCAGCCGCAGTATTATGTTGGAAACCGCAAGCTCAGGGGCGTGGAGGCGCTGATCAGATGGGTGGACGAGGAGTCCCATCTCATCAGCCCTGCGACCTTTATCCCGGTTGCGGAGAAAAACGGCTCCATCATATCCATTGGGAAATGGGTTGTGGAGGAGAGCATCCGGCAGTATGCGGCATGGCGGAAGCAGTTTGGGTTCCCGTTTATCGTGTCCATCAATATTTCCGCGCTCCAGTATAAGCGGGATGACTTTGTGGACTCTATTTTGTCTGTGCTGAACAGGTATCAGGTAAGCCCCTCCGAGGTGGAGCTGGAGATTACGGAGAGCGTATTGATCGATGATTTCCAGAGCGTTTACGAGAAACTTAAAGTCCTGAGGGACTGGGGTATTCGGATCTCCCTGGATGATTTCGGCACAGGTTTTTCTTCTCTGTCCTATCTGAAAAGGTTGCCCATAGACACTTTGAAAATTGACAAGTCCTTTATTGATACCGTGCTGACGGATTCCGCCACAAGGGTGATTACGGAATCCATTGTCAATATGGTGAAATCCCTGGGCTTTGATTCCATTGCCGAGGGTGTGGAGAATGAGAAGCAATACAAATACCTGCATTCCATAGGCTGCGACGTGATCCAGGGTTATCTCTTTAGCAAACCGCTCCCCCCGGAGGAGATGGCAAGCGTGCTGTCCACGGAGGGCTGACGGGGAATGGCGGGAACCATGAAAGGCGACAGATTTTGGGTAAAAATTTATATATTGCGGAGAAACCAAGCGTTGCAAGGGAGTTTGCCAATGCGCTAAAAATAAGTGCCGCGTCCAGGGATGGTTATCTGGAATCGGGGAATGACATAGTCACCTGGTGCGTGGGGCACCTGGTCACTATGAGCTATCCGGAGGTCTATGATGAAAAATACAGGCGCTGGAGCCTTGATACGATACCATTTATCCCGGGTGAATTTAAGTACGAGGTGATAGAAACCGCCAAAAAGCAATATACTATAGTCAGTTCCCTGATGAAGCGTAAGGATGTGAGCCGGATCTATGTCTGTACGGACTCCGGGCGCGAGGGGGAGTACATATACAGGCTTGTGGAGCAGATGTCCGGCGTAAAGGGCAAGGAGCGCAGGCGTGTCTGGATCGACTCTCAGACAGAGGAGGAGATCCTGCGGGGCATACGCAACGCCAAGGATCTGAAAGAGTACGATACCTTGAGCGATGCCGCCTATCTGCGCGCCAAAGAGGACTATCTCATGGGAATTAATTTCTCACGGGTGCTGACCTTAAAGTATGGCAGGACGGTCAAGGATTATCTGAAAAGAGATAAGGCGGTCATTTCCGTAGGCAGGGTCATGACCTGTGTGCTGGGGATCGTGGTAAGCAGGGAGCGGGAAATCCGCTCTTTTGTGAAGACACCCTTTTACCGGGTGCTGGGAAACTTTGAGCTGCAGGGCAGAAAGATCACCGGCGAGTGGAAGGCGGTGGAGGGCTCAAAATACTTTCAGTCCCCCAGGCTCTATAAAGAGAACGGATTCAAAGAGCGGGAGATGGCCGAACAGCTGGTCAGCCTGCTGCAGGGTACCGAAGAAGCGCCTCTGGTAGAGAGCATCGAGAAGAAAAAGGAGAATAAAAATCCGCCCCTTCTGTACAATCTGGCGGAACTGCAGAATGACTGCGCCAAATTTTTCAAGATAAGCCCTGACCAGACACTGCAGATCGTTCAGGAGCTTTATGAGAAAAAGCTTGTCACCTATCCCAGGACGGACGCAAGAGTGCTGTCTACTGCGGTGGCAAAGGAGATACACAATAATATCGGAGGGCTTAAGGGATATGCGCCTGCCGCCGCCCTTGCGTCGGAGGTCATGCAGAACGGCAGCTATAAGACGATCGCCAAGACCCGTTATGTCAATGACAAGCAGATAACGGATCATTACGCTATAATCCCCACAGGGCAGGGACTGGGCAATTTGAAGGGGCTTTCCGCGCTGTCAGCAAAGGTCTATGAGCTGATCGTCCGAAGGTTCTTAAGTATTTTTTACCCTCCTGCGGAGTACCGGAAGTTTGCCCTCTGCATCAGAGTGGGGACGGAGAAGTTCTTTGCGAATTTTAAGGTCCTGGTGAAAGAAGGCTACCTGAAGGTAGTGAAGTATTCTTTCCTGAAGAATGCCGGGGCTGAGGTGATCCTGAAGGAAAGCACAGGCATCGATCCAGGCGCTGTCGCAAAGACAGACGCCAGAGGAGAAAGCGGCAGAAGCGCCGGCGGGAGTACCGGAAACGGAACCGGAGGGAATGTCGGAGGCAGCGCCGGCGGGAGTACCGGAAACGTAGCTGGAGGAAATTCCGGAAACGCAACTGGAGGGAATGTCGGAGGCAGCACTGGAGGGAGTACCGGAAACGGAACCGGAGGAAATGTCGGAGGCAGCGCCGGCGGGAGTATCGGAAACGGAGCCGGAGGCAATGTCGGGGATGGCGCCGGCGACGATACCGCGGACAAAAAGGATGGCGAGGAGGAAATAAAGTGTGACGAGGAAATGACCAGGATCCTGATGAACCTGAAAAAGGGGGCGGGCCTGACTGTGAGCTCCTACGAGATCAAGGAGGGAGAGACTTCGCCGCCCAAGCGATATAATTCAGGCAGCATCATCCTGACCATGGAGAATGCGGGGCAGTTCATCGAGGACGAGGAGCTGCGCGCCCAGATCAAGGGCAGCGGGATCGGAACCAGCGCCACCCGCGCCGAGATACTGAAAAAGCTGGTAAACATCGAGTACCTTGCCCTGAACAAGAAGACCCAGGTGCTGACGCCCACTTTGATGGGAGAGATGATATATGATGTGGTAGGCAGTTCCATCAAGGCGCTGCTGGATCCGGCGCTTACGGCCAGCTGGGAGAAGGGGCTTACCCTGGTGGCGGACGGAGATATTACCTCCGGAGAATATATGAACAAGCTTGCGGGCTTTGTGGGCAGGCGGACGGAATATGTGAAACAGCTGAACAACCAGAGGAACCTGTATGCTCAGTTTGATGCGGCGGCAGCGAATTATAAAAAGCAATCGTGAAAGGTATGACCATGCAGGAGATTATTATACACGGCTGTCCCCCGCTTTTCGCAGAAGTGCTGTCCATGTCAACGGAAGGAGGTGGACAAAAATGAACTCTTGCAGCGGGGGCTTTGATTCCCGCGGGCAAAATGCCGCGAGGGTATAATGTCCTAAAGGACATGACCATAGCGTCCCTTGGACGCATTGCGCTCTGCAGCGTTGCAAGCTTGATGCCCATGCATTGTGCTTTGCAGCGGGGTTGTTGACTGTCATGAATTACGGAAATAAGTGCCTGTCCCTGGCAGGCTGGAGGTGTAGATGTGTATAAAATAACAATTTTAGATTTATACGACCTGAAAGAGACTATTGCTGCGGATCTGTTTGAAGGCCTGACATACCCGTGGGAGGCTCTGCCGAAGATCCATGATTTTATCATAGCGCTGGGCAGGAGTCTGCCCGGGGAACGTTATGAGGAGCGAGGGGAAAATATATGGGTGGCAAAGAGTGCTACAGTGGCGCCTACAGCGTGCCTGAACGGACCCCTGATCGTGGATGAGGAGGCGGAGATTCGTCACTGTGCCTTCATTCGGGGGAACGCCATCGTGGGAAAAGGCGCCGTTGTGGGCAATTCCACTGAATTAAAAAATGTGGTGCTCTTTAACAGGGTACAGGTGCCCCATTATAATTATGTGGGCGACAGCATTCTGGGATATAAATCCCACATGGGAGCAGGGTCTATCACTTCCAATGTCAAAAGCGACAAAAGCCTTGTGACAGTGAAGGGTAAGGGCATCCACATAGAGACAGGTCTGAAAAAGATGGGGGCTATGCTGGGCGACCATGTGGAAGTGGGCTGCAACAGCGTTTTGAATCCCGGCACGGTGGTGGGCAGAAATACAAACATTTATCCCACGTCCATGGTTCGGGGAGTGGTGCCTGCGGACAGTATTTATAAGAAGGGTACGGAGATTGTGGGAAAGCGGTAGCTGGCTGTTGGCTTATGCCAAGAAAACAGGGAAGAAAGCCATGATTGGAAGGATATGAAAAATACCAGACATTGAAGAATCCTGCAACTATTCAGCCGGTCCTTTCGTAACAGTTCAGCGACCTGGCTGAACTGTTACAAGAATCCTGCAGGCTTCGACAAAATGACTTGATTTTTTATCATAGATATGAGAAAATAAACCGGAATGTGGTTATTGGATCATTGCCATAAAAATGAAGTTACACATCCTAATGAAGCTGCCTATCCTATGGAAGAAAAGCATTCCATTAAAAGCTGTGCAGTATGGGAAGTAAACAGTAACTTACATAATTTAACCTGAAAGGAGATTTCACATGATTTATTCAAAGGAAGTTGAAGAAATGTGTACAGTCGCACAGGGTGTGCATCATGGGTGTGCCCCTATCCCCGAAGAAGCAAAATGGGTTCAGGCGAAGAAGGTGGAAGACATTTCCGGTCTGACACACGGCGTGGGCTGGTGCGCTCCCCAGCAGGGCGCTTGTAAGCTGACCCTGAATGTAAAAGAGGGCATCATCCAGGAGGCTCTGGTGGAGACCATCGGCTGCTCCGGCATGACACATTCCG
>CAOKQK010000097.1 GCA_948470905.1 uncultured Lachnospiraceae bacterium
AGGATGACAAATTCTGCGAGAAGATGAATGATTATATCCTGTTCAAGAATCTGGACGGAAAGTATCTGACTCTGCCGGAATGCCTGGAGACGAAGCCGGCCGATGGGGAGAATGCCGACGAAAAAGACGGTGCAGAGGCTGGAAATGCCGACGGAAAAGACGGTGCAGAGGCTGAAAACGCTGATGGAAAAGGCAGCGCGGAAGCTGAGAACGCCGATGGAAAAGACGGTTCGGAGGCTGCTGACGGCAATGTCGCAGGCGGCAAGGCAGGAAGTGCTGTGGACGAGAACGGCGAGAAGGTGGAGGCTGAGATCGTGAATGAATCTTCCGAGGAAGACGGGTCTGACGAGGATGGCGAAGACCAGGAGAAGAAAGAGAAGATCATCTACTATGTCACCAACGAGCAGCAGCAGAGCCAGTATATCAATATGTTCAGGGAAGCAAAGATGGATGCGGTCATCCTCACGCACAACATTGACCAGCCGTTCATCTCGCAGCTGGAGTCCAAGAACCAGGGCATCAAGTTCCAGAGGATTGACGCCGACCTGACGGATACCTTTAAGGCAGAGACTTCCCAGAAGACCCAGGAAGAACTGGACGCACAGGCGGAGAGCATCGGAAAGATCATGAAGAAGGCTTTGAACAATGATAAGCTCGTGATCAAGGTGGAGAAGCTGAAAAACAAGAAGATATCTTCCATGATCACCCTGTCCGAGGAATCCAGACGCATGCAGGACATGATGAAAATGTACTCCATGCCCGGCATGGATATGGGCGCTTTCGGCGGGGAGGGCGAGACGCTGATCCTCAATGCCAACCATCCGCTGGTGCAGTATGTCACGGAGCATCAGGACGGAAAGAATGTGGAGATGATCTGCGAACAGCTCTATGATCTGGCAAAGATACAGCACGCACCGCTGTCTCCGGAGGCGATGACGAAGTTCATCGCAAGGAGCAATGATATCATGATGCTGCTGGCGGATTAAGGAGCGGGAAATAGGGATTGGCGAAATGAAATTAAAAAGAGCCGGACAGCAGACAGGCAGTATTCAGCCGCGCGGGCAGGAAGGAGAAATCCTGCACGCGCGGCTTCCCGTTACTTTACATATTTTTCCAGAGCAGCCTGTACTGCGCCTGTGCCGCAGGAAAGCTCTCTGAAGTAATTTTTTACCGTGTCTGCCAGTCCGATCTCCACCAGATTTACGCCAAAGACCTTCTCGTTGGAGAGGAGCCTGTCCAGCTTATTCAGATCCTTGGGGGCGTCGTTCAGTTCATAGTCCGCCACATAGGCGCAGGCGGCCTCCAGCAGGGGGTCGGGGCTGGGCGTAAAGGCATTTCCGTTGTCGTCCACCGCCATCAGATACCGCAGCCATCCGGCGAACACCAGAGGGATCATTTTCAGGTCAGAGACATTTAAGGAGGGGCTCCTGTCATAAGCCTTGATAGTCTCTCCAAAGCGTATGGCGAGCTTCTGGGAGGTGTCGGTGGCAATGCGCTGGGGGGTATCCGGCATGAAAGGATTGGGGATGCGCACGTTTACCACCTGGCTGATGAATGCCTCCGGGTCCAGGATCCCCGGATTGACCACCACAGGCAGCCCCTCTTTATAACCAATGGTTTCCACCAGCTTTTTCAAAAGGGGATTTTTCATCTCCTCCGAAATCAGGGTGTAGCCCAGGAGACAGCCATAAATGGCGAGGGTGGTGTGGAGGGGGTTTAAGCAGGTGCAGACCTTCATTTTCTCCACTTTGTCCACGGTTTCACGGTCGGTGAAGATGATTCCGCCCTTTTCCAGAGGAGGTCTTCCGCCCGGGAAGGAGTCCTCGATTACCAGATATTCGCATTCCTCCGCGTTGACAAAGGGGGCGATATAGGTGTTTTTGGATGTGACCACCGCGTCCAGATCTTCTATGCCGTCGGCAGCAAGCATTGCCTCCACCTTTGCGTCCGGTCTGGGAGTGATCTTGTCGATCATGGTCCAGGGGAAGGATACCCTGGAAGGATTCCTGACGTAGTCTGCGAAGCCTTCGTCAGCAAGTTTTCTTCCGCACCAGGCGTCCGCGAAAGCGAAAACCGCAGCCTGCAGCTTGTCCCCGTTGTGGGAGCAGTTGTCCATGCTCACCATGGCGATGGGCAGTTTCCCGCTCTGGTATCTGTGATATAAAAGGGACACCACCTTGCCCAGGTAGCTGTCAGGTTTTTCAGGGCCCTTCTCAAAATCCGCGGCAATACCGGGCAGAACGGCGCCCTTTGGGTCATGAATGGCATAGCCCTTTTCCGTGATGGTAAAGCTTGCCATCTGCAGGGAGGGATTGGCGAAGATTTCTTTCAGGCGGGAGTATTCCTTCTCGTTGCCGCTGTCCAGGATAAGGGACTCCATCACGCTGCCCACAATGGTCTTTTCCACGGTATTGTCGGCTTTCAGGGTGGCAAGGACCGATAGGTTGTCGTGAGGGCGGTTGCTCTTTTCAATGATCTCGTAGTCATACCCTTCGGCCGCGATCAGCCCGGTGTCAAGACTGCCGCTGTTTAAGAGCTTCTGCACCACGTTGGACTGGAAGGCGCGGAAGAGGTTGCCTGCGCCGAAATGGATCCAGACAGGGTGTTCGTAGGTATTTTTTTTGACGGTTTGGTAATCAAAGGAGGGGAGCTCATAGCCCGCCGCTTCCAAGGCGGCGTGGTCTGCTTTCAGTCCGGCTAAATTCAGTTTCATAGTAATCTCCATTTCATAGTTTGATCAAAATTAAATTTCCCAGCGACCAGGTATCTTATTCACTGCGGCCGCGGCTTTTGCAGATTGCCTCCCAGAGCCCGTTCAGGTAGGCGGCGCCCAGAGCCCTGTCGTAGAGCCCGTAGCCGGGCATTGCCACCTCATCCCATATCATACGCCCGTGGTCGGGACGGATGGGACCGTCAAAGCCGATGTCGTACAGCGCCAGCATGATCTCATACATGTCGAAGGTGCCGTCGGAGGAGAGGTGCGCCGATTCCTCGAAATCGGTGGAAGAGTTAAATTTCAGGTTGCGCACATGGGCAAAGTGGATCCTGCCCTTCAGGGAGCGGATCATGTCCGGCAGGTCGTTCTCCAGGTTGGTGCCGTAGGAGCCGGAGCAGAAGGTGACACCGTTGTGGGGGTTGTCCACCATTTTCATCATGCGCAGGATATTTGCCTTGTTGATGATGATGCGGGGAAGCCCGAACACGCTCCAGGCGGGGTCGTCGGGATGGATCGCCATGTTGATGCCGTATTTGTCGCAGACAGGCATGATCCGCTCCAGGAAGTATTTCAGGTTCGTAAAGAGCTTCTCGTCATCCACATCCCTGTACATCCCGAAAAGCTCCTTGATGTGCGCCATCCGTTCAGGCTCCCATCCGGGCAGGATGGAACCGTTTGCGTCATTGCTTATGGAGGCGAACATGTCCTCCGGGTTCAGGGCGTCCACAGCCTCCTGGGTATAGGCCAGCACGGTGGAGCCGTCGGGACGCACCCTGGCAAGCTCCGTCCTTGTCCAGTCAAACACAGGCATGAAGTTGTAGCATACCATATGGATATCTGCCTGCCCCAGACGCTCCAGGGTAGTGATATAATTGTCGATATACCTGTCTCTGTCGGGCGTCCCCACCTTGATGGCATCATGGATGTTGACGCTCTCAATACCCGCAAGCTGCAGGCCTGCGTCCTCTATCTCCTTTTTCAGGGCGAGGATGTCTTTTGTCTCCCATACTTCCCCCGGGGCGGTCCCGTACAGGGTGGAGATCACACCGGTCACGCCGGGGATCTGCCTGATCTGTTTTAAGGTTACGGTGTCGTACTTGCTGCCGTACCAGCGCAGGGTCATCTGCATAATTTATTCCTCCGTTTTCGTTTTATGTAGAACCACATATTATAAGCAGTTTTTCGTTTCAGTAAAGTATATTGCAGGCGATCAATGCAGCTGTTTAGGAATTTGAATGCGCCCATAGGGGCGCTATGGTCATGTCATTTAGTTTAGCCCAGGCGGCAGCCATCCCTATGGTACAGGCGTCTTGTTCGGCAGGCGCGATAGGCGTTCCACCAAGCCTCCATAATCGGCAACGCTCACCAAAGGGTTGGCGTTGTCGTGAGTCTTGGTTCCACATCGCTTAATGCCTCACAAGGCACCTGTACCATAGGGGCGACCGTCACTGGGTAAACCAAATGACATTGATATTGTTACTCTCGCGGCATTCGCCAGGGCTTTGCTTACTATGGATAAATTATACATGAGAAAAGTGCGGAATTCAATATGATGTACAGGAGAAATCCGGGGAATTGATGAAATGCTGTAACAGTTTAAGTGACTTGTTTGACCTGTTACGAAATGTTTGCTTAATTTTGATATATAATGTATAATTGTAGGAAACGACAGAAGTCGTTTCCTAATAACATTGAAAAATATTGGTGTTATTGTGAACGGGTTGGTTTACCTTCGGACTGATATCCCAAATATTAATTGGAGGAGTTTTGCTTATGAAATATGCTGATCATATATCGGAAATCATAAATGCCTTTTCACCTGCGCCTTTGCAGATTGACCAGATGGCGGAGTTTTACTGTGAGGATACAATGGAATATCGCACAAGTGACAGGTACGATTCTCCCATTGAAGATATTTATGATATTTGCAGGAATCCCGGGGAAGACAGAGCGTGCCTGCTGCTGGGGCACAGGGGATGCGGAAAGAGTACGGAGCTAAACAGGATGACCGAAAGGCTGGCCGGGGATGGATATTATGTGAGAACGGTTAAGTGTGGCGTGGATCTGGATTTGTTCAATATTGTATATTCGGATCTGTTTATCTTGATGGGAGAGGCTTTGCTGGAGATTGCGGAAGAAGCAGGGTGTAAGCTGGAGGACAGAGTGATTGAAAGCATTGAGAATTTCTGGAGGGAAGGCACAGAGACGACAATATCCCAGGAAACAGAAACAGAGTCAACAGAGACAGGGGCATCCCTTGAGACAAAAGGGATATTTGCGGGTATTTTGAATGTTTTTGCCAGGATAAAGACAGATTTGAAGTTTAACGAAGAAATAAGGAAAGAATACCGAAGAAAAATAAGTGTCCGTTCCAGCGAGTGGATCGGCATATTAGGGGATGTGGCAGAAGAAATCACCAGGAAAACAAATGGAAAAAGTCCGATTATTATTTTTGAGGATTTAGATAAGCTGAATCCGGAGGATGCATGGAAGGTATTTTATCATTACGCAGCAGTTCTGTCAGGAATGAGGTTTCCTGTGATATATACTTTTCCCATCGGGCTTTCTTATGATGTAAGATTTTCTGCCATGGAAAGTTATTTTATCACAAAAACTCTTCCTATGATCAAAATTGCAAAAATGGATGACCGGCCTTTTGAAGAAGGTATCCATATCATTAACCAGATTGTGCAGAAGCGTGCAAGCTTGAACCTGTTTGAGGAAAATGTCCTGGAAAAACTGATCCGGTACACAGGAGGCTCTCTTAGGGATCTGTTTCATGGGATCAATTCATCGGCAAAGAGGGCGGAACGCAGGGGCAGCGAAACGGTTTCCATGGAGGATGCGGAACGTGCCCTGGAGGAGCTGAAGACATCCCTGACAAGAAGGATAGAGAAAAAAGACTATGATTTTTTGCTGAATATTTATAATGGCAATAAGGAACTGATAGAAGATAAGGAGATGCTGCTGAAAATGCTGCAGGCGTCGGTAGTACTGGAGTATAACGGGAAGCGGTGGCATAATGTGCATCCTTTGGTTGTGAAATTTTTTATAGAACAGGGGTTGATCCAGGGTGTCAGAGAGTAATCAGGAAGGGTATCAGACTTTGGGATGGATAGTGAATAAATCAGAACAGGGTCTGTATCTGGCAGTGGCCGATGAAGGTGTGCAGGAAGAAATTGTCAAAGTTTACAGGCTCGGGACGGTGGAAATCTATGATTATAAGCGGCATCCGGGAGCTTATACCTTTCGGGAGCTGCAGAAATGGGTCACTGGCCTGCCGGAGACGAAGGTTTTCATGATTGCCAATTTTCAGCTTGCCATACAGGATGAGGATAGCCTGAAGCGTTTGAATTTCAGCAGGGATATGATAGATGGGCTGGGGAAAAGCTTTATCTTCCTTGTCACGCCATATGGGGATGACAGACTGGCAGTGGGAGCCTGTGATTTCTACGCATTTGTAAAGCTTCGGGTCATTTTTCACAAATATAGGTATGAAAAAGAGGAGCGGCTGCCTCTGGGGGCGGAGGGCTCCGTGGAGGAAAGCAGGGAGGAACCGGCAGGATTAAAGCAAAGGCTGGCGGAAGCATATAATTTGGCAGAACAGGCAAAGGACGAGAGCGATAAGGGGCATTATCATGAGAGCGAAAAGCTGTTGCTAAGAGCACGGGAAATCATGGAAAGGCTGCTGGGGACGGAGCATTTGGAGACAGCCAGGCTCCAGAATAATCTGGCATATGTGTATAAGAGTCAGGGCAGGTACAACGAAGCGCAGGAGCTGTATGAAAAGAACCTGGAGATAAGGAAGAAGGTGCTGGGGGAGGAGCATCCGTCTACAGCAGTGAGCTATAACAATCTGGCAGGGGTGTATGCAAGCCGGGGGAAGTACAGGGAAGCGGAAGAACTGTTTGAAAAGAGCTTGGGGATAAACAAGAAGGTACGGGGAGAGAAGCATACTGATACGGCAAGTGGTTATAACAATCTGGCATGGGTGTATGAAGTCCAGGGGAAGTACCGGGAAGCGCAGGAGCTGTATGAAAAGAGTCTGGAGATAAGGAAGAAGGTGCAGGGAGAGGAGCATCCTGATACGGCAAGAGTCTATAACAATCTGGCAGGGGTGTATGAGAGTCAGGGGAAATACAGAGAAGCGCAGGAACTGTATGAAAAAAGTCTGGAGATAAGTAAGAAGGTACTGGGAGAGGAGCACCCTGATACAGCCTTGTCCTATAACAATCTGGCATACGTGTATGCGAAGCAGGGGAAGTACCGGGAAGTGGAAGAATTGTATGAAAAGAGCCTCGGGATAAGTAAAAAGGTACTGGGAGAGGAGCATCCAAATACGGCAGCGGGTTATAACAATCTGGCATCTGTGTATGAGAAGCAGGGGAAGTACAGAGAAGCGCAGGAGCTGTATGAAAAGAGCCTGGAGATAAGTAAAAAGGTATTGGGAGAGGAACATCCGTCTACAGCAGGTAGTTATCACAATCTGGCATATGTGTATGGGAAGCAGGGGAAGTACCGGGAAGCGGAAGGATTGTATGAAAAGAGCCTTGAAATAAGCAAAAAGATATTGGGAGAGGAACATCCAAATACGGTAGCGGGTTATAATAATCTGGCATATGTGTATGAGAAGCAGGGGAAGTACGAGGAAGCACAGGAGCTGTATGAAAAGAGCCTTGGGATAAGCAAAAAGGTACTGGGAGAGGAGCATCCGTCTACAGCAGTGAGCTATAACAATCTGGCAGAGATGTATGATCGCAGGAAAGAGCACAAAACTGCGCTGTCATATTATCTGAAGGCATATAAAATTCTGGCACTTAGACTTGGATTGGACCACCCCGATACGAAAACAGTTGCTGAAAATATGAAAACAGCATATTCTGAATGGAATCCCCAGGGAGATTTTGAAAAATGGCTGGAGGAGGAAATGCAGAAATAGCGGTCTTTGGACGCATTTTGCTCCCCAGAACGAAGGCTCTGCTGATCAATATCTTATTCTGGGCCGTCCGTTTGAGATATTCTCAACAGAGCCTGATAAAAGGCGACATTACATTATACAATGTACATCATTGTCAGAAATTCTCCCTCATGCCTGTCTTTTGGAACATACAGCCTGTCCTCGTTGAAGGCCAGGACAGTGGTCATATAGGCCGCGTCCGTGAGGGACAGCTGGACAAAAAGGTCCTGATATGACTGGAGCCGCGCCGGGAGCAGGGACTCGCTCAGGTCGCGAAAATCCGCTTCCAGCGACTCAGACTCCAGCGCCAGTTTCTCTTTTAAGGGCGCGAAGATTTCCTCCTGCAGCTGATTGTACTGCGCCCGGGTAAACACACAGAAATTTGCTTCTGCCCTTGTGCCGGAGATGGTGATAAAGCCTTTTTCTGCCAGTTCCGCCAAGGCATATTTCTCATCTTCTCCATAGGAGGAGATATCGCCGTCCGAATGGAGCAGCCGGCAGAGCAGGCTGTGAAGCTGCCCCCACCGGGGCGTGCGGCCGTCCAGGAGGTCTTCGATTTCGGAGGCGCCGAAATTGTACAGGCCGTACCACCAGAAGTTGTCGTTGTGCATGGAACCGTTGCAGCCCCAGCCATAGCGGCAGAGCGCCGGGTCGGTATGTTCCCTGTAGGTCTGTTCATCCGGGAAATCCTCCCGGACAAAGCCAAGGGGAAAGTATCTGCCGCCGTCCGGCCTCACAGGTCCCTCCGGTACAAAAGGGCATTTCTGATAATTGCAGTAATGATAAATAAGGAGCCAGAGCAGCCTGTCAAAGGGCATATCATTTCCATGGAAACCGATGGCACGTATTTTCTCCTCTGATTCCGCCAGATGGTTTAGGATCCCATCGCTGAAATGATTCTTATGCGCAAGCCATACGGTGTCTTTTGCCTGGCGCTCTTTCTCAGACAGGATCAGGAAGTCGGTTCCGTAGCCCTGGGCGGTTTCGCTGAGGAATTCTTTTTCCACCAGCCATTTCAGATCAAATTCCAGGTACGCTTTGGGAATGCCCAGGGATTTTGCAAGCATATCCAGCGTCTGGGGCGTGCGGTAGCAGGCAATGCAGATATTCTGCCTGGTCAGGCTGCCGTCTATCGCCTGGGTGTCCAGAGGGGGGAAGCCCTGCCCGTTGATGCCTACATGCAGCCGTTTCGGACGGTAGACAAAATCCACGGTATTCCCAGGAGTGTTTTTTGCAGATGTTGTTTTCATGGTTATCAGATCCTCCTTTAACTTTTTCCTTGTGTCAAATAGATGCCACTTTACGGCTGACAGGGAGACGCCCAGCATTCGGGCAATTTCCTTCTGAGGTCTGCGGTCGATATAATAGAGGATCAGGATCTCCCGCTGGAGGCGGTTCAGGTTCAGGATCTGCTGCCTCATGTAGGAGATCAGCTCTTTTGTATCTTCCTCGTTCTCCCGTTCGCTCACAAAGCCTGATTCCTCCGCAAATACCGGGTTCTTTGCGTTCCTGGCGCTGATCAGGCCGTCCATTCCTGTCAGGCAGTCTGCTTCAGCTGTTCCAGCCATGTACTCCAGGCTGTCCAGAGAAACGCACATTTTGCGCTTCTCTTTCTGCCTGAGATAATTGCACCAGACATAGCGGGCGATCTTCCAGATGAAGTGATCTTCCTTTTGGATGGAAAGACCGCTGTCCGAACTCTTTCGCAGGGCGGTGAACACCTGCAGCCAGACCTCCTGGACCAGCTCCTCCGCAAGCCTCCGGTCGCCCAGCTTATTGTATGCCCATCCGAGCAGCATGGCCGAATATTTGTCCACCAGCCTTTTGGAATATTGTGAAAATGTATCCTCTGAATGATCTTTCATGGCGGTCCTTTCGTGACGGAACGTATTTAACGCGGGCAGCTTGCTGTCAGCCTTTTGGCACAGTTGCTAAGAGGAGGCCCCGGCCGGGATGTCCCTCTGCTGATATAGTGGCAGAAAAAAGAAAAGGTTAGGCGTATTGGGTCAAAAATTTTTTATCTCCAGATACGGGCTGCATTCCTGCAGGGAATCCGGCAGCGGGGCCCTTTCCACAAAATACAGTTCATGCAGCGCCCTTGTGCATCCCAGATATATCTTGCGCCGGATGTGGGCGTTTTTTTCATTGGCATAGATGCAGTTGAATAATATCACCGCATCGAATTCCAGACCCTTGGCAAGCAGGAGGGGCAGGATCACCAGCCGGCCCTTCAGCTCATCCGCAGGCGACAGGATCAGCTGTGCGGAACCATATTCCTGCAGATGGGCTTTTACCGCCAGGGCATCCTCCTCGCTGTCCACGATGACCGCCACGGATGTATATTGCTCCAGCTGCTCCAACAGGGGGACAAGGCAGGAAAACAGATCCCCGCATATCATATACTGCGGCTTGCGGACTTGCCGCTCGAAGTAAGAATATTCTTCCGCGACCGGATGACCGGGCTCGTCAATCAGCCGGAAAGCCAGCGCGTTAATATCGCTTGAGGAGCGGTAGCATTTGCTGAGCCGGATCTGCATAAGGTCAGAACCGAAGATGGTTTCATAATCCTCATACTTCTGCATGGTGGTCACGGAATTGACGGTCTGGTAAATATCGCCCAGCAGGGTGAAGCTGCTCTTTGGAAACAGGCATTTCAGGATATACAGCTGGAGCGGGTTATAATCCTGCGATTCGTCGATGACAGTATGGAAAATCGTGGGAAAAGGAGCGGTCTCCCCCATCAATACCCGGACAAGCAGATAAAAAAGGGCATCTTCGTAAAGGAGCTTCCCACGGTCTATGGCAAGGGACAGAAGTGAGGCCTCCTCCTGGTCTTCTCCGGTCTGATGCAGGTAATCCGAAAGGATCTCTGCCGCCTGTGTCCGGGCATCCAGCCTGTTTCGACGGATCAGCTCCTCCCGTGCAGATTGTAAGTACGTCATCAGGATCTTATGGTAGAGTCCGTTTACTTCTTCTGTCTGCAGGATATCGTCATGGCTATCTATGGAATGCTCTGCTTCCATGATATCCCTGCGTATTTCGTCTTTATGCATGCGGAAGAAGTCTTCAATGGTCTTCCTGATCTGGTATTCCAGCATTTCGCGGCGGGCTTTAAAGGTGGGGCAGCGTCCGGCGTTCAGCCTGCTTAAGATACGCTCCGGCGAGACGATCAGTTCCTCCTTGTAGCGGATCTCGGGTATCTGGAAAGGAAAAGAGGCAAAATAATCAATACAATACTGGAGAAGCTCAGCCGAATACTTGATCCGGATCCACCTTGTCCGCGGGCCGTCAGGGCAGTCTTCGACTGCCTTAAGCTGGCTGTAATAATCCTCAATCTCCATATCCCTGCCCAAAGCCTCCTCCAGGAGATCGGCAAAGACCTTTGTCTCCACAGGCCGCTCGCCCAGGTCGGGAAGTATGGTGGAAATATAGGACCCAAACAGGTTGTTATTGGACAAGATCAGGATATTTTCGGACTTCAGGGTATTTTTGTTATGGTAGAGCACATAGGCAAGCCGGTGAAGGCCGATGCTGGTTTTGCCGCTGCCCGCCAGCCCGTAGATCAGGCAGGAACGTTTTGTATCGCTGCGCATTGCCAGGTTCTGTTCCTTTTGGATGCTGTTTACGATGACCTTGAGCTTATGGTCGGAATGTCCGGAGAGAACTTCCCCCAGAATATCGTCGTACATGGATGAGTTGGTGTCATACACGGAAAGAAGCTGGCCGTCTTTGATCTTATACTGCCTCTTTCCTGTAACATTCACTTCTTCTCTGGAGTCATGCACTTCATACCAGGCCGGCCCAAGGTCGAAATTGTAAAACATGGAAGCGATAGGTGCCCTCCAGTCCACAACATAGACTTCACAGGCATCATTGTCCGTAAGGCTGCTGATCCCGATATAGATGGTGTCCTTTTCGCCTGCTGCGCCTTCTTCAAAGTCCATACTGCCAAAGTAGGGAGACTGTTCCATTTTCTTCAGCCGCTGTATCTCCAGCTCGTTACGGCCATACTGGGCTTCCGCAAAATTCACGTTGGCATCCTGGGAACTCAGAAGGACGATATCATCAAAATCCCCGATAGAGTGCTTGCTGTCGTCCCACATACTTTTTCGCTCCTGCAGGACCTGGTCCTTCAGCGAAGCTTTACTGTCCAGCAGTTTCTTCAGCCTGCTTCGGATAAGGTCCTCCACTTTGTCAAAATACTCCGCTTCTTTCTGAAAATCAATTTTCTCCATGCCTGCTCCTCCTGATTTTAGTACCGCCTCTCCACTCCTACGCCCCCCCTGTTCTGGAAGGAAATTCCACCTGCCAAGGACGCAGCTGTAATTTCCTTCCGGGGGCGTATCCGTTGCGAGGCTGTTAATCCAGTACCGCCTCTCCACTCCTACGCCCCCCTGTTCTGGAAGGAAATTCCACCTGCCAGGGACGCAGTTGTAATTTC
>CAOKQK010000098.1 GCA_948470905.1 uncultured Lachnospiraceae bacterium
GAGGACGGGGGTTGGCCGGTGGTCTTTGCGGTCGCTCCCTCGGTGGGGGCGTGGATTGATATGTGTTACTGATCATTCCATGCGGATTTTTTACAAGTCGCTCCCTACGTGGGGGCGTGGATTGAAATACCGCATACTTGGTGACAAGGTCGTCCAATCCGCGTCGCTCCCTACGTGGGGGCGTGGATTGAAATAGACTGGGTACACCCTGCCATGACGCTAAACCCGGGTCGCTCCCTACGTGGGGGCGTGGATTGAAATACTCTTATGTTCCCGGAAAACTCTGCCAAAACCTGTCGCTCCCTACGTGGGGGCGTGGATTGAAATATAGAGTACCAGATGCCCATACTCCAGCTGGCAAGGGTCGCTCCCTACGTGGGGGCGTGGATTGAAATGGCTTCTTGATCTTGTACATGTCAATACTATTGCGTCGCTCCCTACGTGGGGGCGTGGATTGAAATCTTTACCCCATTGATGATATTTCCCACCGACTCAAGTCGCTCCCTACGTGGGGGCGTGGATTGAAATGTCAAAATAGTACCGATATGACTCAGCTTTCGACGTCGCTCCCTACGTGGGGGCGTGGATTGAAATGCTTGGTAAAACAATCGGCGCCGGAATCAACACGGTCGCTCCCTACGTGGGGGTGTGGATTGAAATACTGGAGGTTTAATAGCTATAATGACTTTACAGAGTCGCTCCCTATGTGGGGGCGTGGATTGAAATATACTACGCAATGTATCTGGAGGGCAAGAAGAACGTCGCTCCCTATGTGGGAGCGTGGATTGAAATCTATGGTATGCTGTTTCCTCGAAATGGACTACCGGAAATGGCTCTGGACTGATATTTATTTACAGTTCCTTATGTCATCAAATGAATATAATCTGGCAATACTGCCAAAAGATAATTCAGGAATAAAAAGCTGGAAAATGAGAAAGAAGGTGGCTCTACATGACTTTGGAAGAAATTATGGCCGGAGAATCGGAATATCTTGAATTCAAGCAGATGGTACCGGAAAGAAGTGAAACATATATGAAGACGGTAGTTGCGTTTGCAAATGGCAGTGGCGGCAGGATTATATTCGGCGTGGAAAATGGCACACTAAAAGTATCTGGAATTGATCAGGAGAATGCCTTTTCGCTTATGGATGGAATTACTTCGGCAATCTGTGACAGCTGTACACCGATGATTACCCCAATTGTGACACTGGCATCTATTGAAGAAAAAGTGGTTATTGTTGTAAATATAATGCCGGGAGGCCAGAGACCATATTATTTGACCTCAAAGGGAAAGGATAAAGGAACTTATATCCGAGTGTCAGGAACGACCAGACCGGCAGATGATTTTGTGTTAAAAGAACTTGAGTTTGAGGGGGCTAACCGTTGCTTTGACCAGACTTATGCTGCACCTGAGGAAGGTGTGACGGAGAATGAAATTAATCTTTTATGCAATAGAATGTATCAATATGCGGTGGAGCATTGCAAATCTAAGGAGGCGGCAGAGCGAATTCATTGTCTGACCAGGCAGAATCTGCTCAGTTGGGGATTTTTGGCAAAGCGGGGAGAGGTATTCTATCCTACCAATGCGTTTCTTCTTATGACACACAATCCGCTTCCGCAGGCGACCATTCAATGTGCTGTATTCAAAGGAGCTGACAGAGATGTGTTTATTGATCGAAGAGAATATGATGGGGATATTGTGACGCAGCTGGATGCGGCCTATGAGTATGTTTTGCGCAATATCAATATGAGTTCGGAGATTAATGGGCTATATCGGACAGATGTGTATGAGCTTCCAACAGACTGTATCAGGGAGATGATCTGCAATGCCGTGGTTCACCGTAGCTATCTGCACCCATCAAGCATTCAGGTAGCGGTGTATGATGACCGGGTGGAAGTGACTTCTCCGGGTATGCTGTTTGGCAGCCTGAGGCTGAAAGATATCAGAGAAGGTATTTCCATGCCAAGGAACCGTGCGCTGGTGTATGCGTTTACCTACATGAACATTATGGAACATTGGGGGAGCGGAATTCCGAGGATTGTCAGACGATGCAAAGAACTTGGCTTGGAAGAACCGGAACTGACAGAAATTGCGGGAAGTTTTCGTATCAATTTATATCGTTTTTCTGATAAGACAAGAATTGGCAAAAGTGCGGATAAAGAGATGGAGAGTACGGATAAAGTACGGAAAAGTGCGGATAAAGAGATGGAGAGTACGGATAAAGTACGGAAAAGTACGGATAAGCTGAATGACAGCCATAAAAAAATTGTTAAATACATAGAGGAAAAAGGAACAATAACAAATAAGGAAGTTCAGGAGCTGCTGAATGTTAAGGATTCCCGTGCTTTAAAAATTTTAAAAGAATTGGTGGAGACCGGATTCGTAATAAAAGAAGGTAAATTGAAAGGGAGTTATTATAAATTGAAGTAATTTGTTGGGAGTTGTTGTCCCATATTGACAACACTCCTGTCAGGCAGCCCCATCATCCAGAACGGCAAGATCATAGGCGCAGTAACCCACGTCCTGGTCCAGGACTCCGCCAAAGGCTACGGGATTTTTATTGAAAATATGCTCGAGCATTGAGCAGGGCAGGAAGATCATGACAAAAACGAGGGGGGAGCTTGCTCACCTCCTCGTTTTTGTCGTGAGATTCGTATGCCGCCTGTCACAGCGGGGATTCGCTCCTGCTCGTCTAACAGCGGAGAAACGAATTTCTGCCCGCCTGTTATTTCTTCATAGCCGCCCGCTTCCGCAGGGTAGGATCCAGAATCTTCTTGCGGATCCGCAGATTGCCCGGAGTTACCTCCAGAAGCTCGTCCGTGTCAATAAAATCAAGTGCCTGCTCCAGCGAGAGGATCCTGGGCGGAACCAGCCTCAAGGCCTCGTCGGCGCTGGAAGAACGGGTGTTTGTCAGCTGCTTTTTCTTGCATACATTGACTTCGATGTCTTCACTTTTTCCGGTTTGTCCTACCACCATCCCGGCATAGACTTTTTCGCCGGGGCTGATAAAGAGCGTGCCGCGCTCCTGGGCGTTAAACAGTCCGTAAGTGATCGCCTCGCCTGCCTCAAAGGCAATCAGGGAGCCCTGCTTCCTGTACTGGATATCGCCCTTGTAGGGCGCGTAACCGTCAAACACGGTGTTCATGATGCCGTTTCCCTTGGTGTCCGTCAGAAATTCGCCGCGGTAGCCGATGAGCCCTCTGGCGGGGATGGAAAACTCCAGGCGCGTGTAGGTGCCGCCGGAGATGGTCCCCATGTTGCGCAGCTCCCCTTTGCGGGAGCCCAGCTTCTCGATGACGGCACCCGAAAATTCGTTGGGAACGTCAATGTAGGCAAGCTCCATGGGCTCTGTCTTTTTGCCCGCCTCGTCGGTGTGGTAGAGCACTTCCGCCTTGCTGACGGCAAACTCGTATCCCTCTCTGCGCATGGTTTCTATCAAAACAGACAGATGTAGCTCGCCTCTGCCGGAGACTTTGAAACATTCGGTGGTATCGGTTTCTTCCACACGCAGGGAGACATCTGTGTTCAACTCCCGGAAAAGCCTGTCGCGGATATGGCGGCTGGTGACATATTTGCCCTCCTGCCCTGCCAGGGGAGAGTCGTTTACCATGAACTGCATGGCGATGGTGGGTTCGCTGATCTTCTGGAAGGGGATGGGGACCACATTGTCGGGGGAGCACAGGGTGTCGCCGATATGGATGTCCGATATGCCGGAGATGGCAACAATGGAGCCGATGCCGGCCTCCTTTACCTCCACCTTGTTCAGGCCGTCAAACTCGTAGAGCTTGCTGACTTTTACCTTTACCCGTTTGTCGGGTTCATGGTGGTTGCAGATGATGACCTCCTGGTTGACCCTGATCTGCCCGTTGTCCACCTTTCCCACGCCGATGCGCCCTACATATTCGTTATAGTCGATGGTGCTGATCAGCACCTGGGTGCCGGCGTCGGGGTCGCCCTCGGGAGCGGGGATATAGTTCAGGATAGTTTCAAACAGAGGCTCCATGTTGCTGCCTGACTCGCTGGAGTCCAGGGAGGCGGTGCCTGCCTTTGCGGAGGCATACACGAAGGGGCAGTCCAGCTGTGCGTCGTCTGCATCCAGCTCCAGGAACAGCTCCAGCACTTCTTCCACTACCTCATCCGGCCTTGCTTCGGGGCGGTCGATCTTGTTGATGCATACGATGACAGGGAGCTTTAACTCAAGCGCCTTTCTTAGGACGAACTTGGTCTGGGGCATTGCGCCCTCAAAGGCGTCCACCACCAGGATGACGCCGTCTACCATTTTCAGGACGCGCTCTACCTCGCCGCCGAAGTCCGCGTGGCCGGGGGTGTCAATGATGTTGATTTTTGTGTCTTTATACATGACGGCAGTATTCTTTGACAGGATTGTGATACCGCGTTCGCGTTCAATATCGTTGGAGTCCATGACGCGTTCCGCTACCTCCTGGCCCTCGCGGAACACGCCGCTCTGCTTTAGCAGCTCGTCCACCAGGGTGGTCTTGCCGTGGTCGACATGGGCGATGATGGCAACATTTCTTACGTCTTCTCTCTTTTGCTTCATATGAATCATACCTTTCTATTCTATTAAAAGAGTTTATTCCCGCGGGCAATGAGCCACAAGTCCAGGGAAGTAAACTTCCTGAAAGTTTACTTCTCTGGGACCTTGACGAATACCGCGAGGCCAGCCTGAATTCTCAAACCGTTCCATTATAGCACTCTCTCTTTGCCGTTGCAAGAAAAAATGAGGCAGCCAGAGTGAAAAATGGCGAAAAAAACCGCGAAAAAAGTAGATAAAATGCGATGAGAATTAGTACTATTTTTGCCACATTTGTTGTATAAATATAATATCCGCCCGTATTTTTTTTAAACGGAGGGTATTACCGGAAAAAGTCTTAACATGTAAGAAGGGAGAACAGAAAATGACAGATAAGGTAATTGAAAACAATCAGGTAACGGTTATGGGGGAGATTGTCAGCGGTTTTACCTATAGCCATGAGATTTTTGGAGAAGGATTTTATATGGTGGATGTGAGATGCAAACGCCTGAGTGAGAGCTATGACATTATTCCCATCATGGTTTCCGAGCGTCTGATGGATGTATCTGCGGATTACACGGGGGAGCTGATCTGTGTAAACGGCCAGTTTCGCTCCTATAACCGCCATGAGGAGAGGAGAAACCGCCTGGTGCTCTCCGTCTTTGCCAGGGAAGTCAGCTTTATAGATGAGATGGAGGAGAGCTCCAAGACGAACCAGATCTTTCTGGATGGATATATCTGTAAGGAGCCCATTTACAGAAAGACCCCGCTGGGAAGGGAGATTGCGGACCTGCTCCTGGCAGTAAACCGCCCTTATGGGAAATCCGACTACATACCCTGTATCTGCTGGGGAAGAAATGCCCGCTATGCCAATCATTTCAAGGTGGGGGAGCGCTGCGTTGTCTGGGGCAGGATACAGAGCAGGGAGTATATGAAGAAGCTGGATGAGGAGAATGTGGAGAGGAGAGTCGCCTTTGAAGTGTCTGTCAGCAAGCTTGAGCTGGTGGAGGAAGGGGAAGTGCCGGAATAAGCCGGATTAATTTCAGCAAAGTTTTAGGAAGGATTTGCCAAATCCTTAAAAGTATGATATCCTAGTGTAAGTATTTTTGAATTGTGCGAGGTGTATTATGGCAAAAGGATTGGTATATATATATTCCGGTGACGGGCACGGCAAGTCACCGGCTGCGATTGGCAGGGCGGTACAGGCGGCGATAGAGGGAAAGCAGGTGGTGATCATCCAGTTTCTGAAGGGAAAGGGGCTGGGGGATTCCGATTTTCTGGACAGGATGGAGCCGGAGATCAAGCTGTTTCGCTTTGAAAAATCAGATGAAAATTTTGAAAGTCTTTCTGAGGACAGGAAACAGGAGGAGATTATCAATATAAAGAACGGGATCAGTTTCGCGAAGAAGGTTCTCGCCACGGGAGAGTGTGACCTGCTGATCTTGGATGAAGTGCTCGGGTTGGTTGAAAAAGAAATCTTATCCGTGGAGGATGTAAAGGCAATGATAGAATGCAGGGAAGACACCAGCGTTATCCTGACGGGTGTCAAGCTGGATGACGATATCTGTGCCCTTGCGGACGAGGTTTCGAGGATTGAAACGGTAAAATACAGGAAATAAAGCCATTGACAGCATAATCTTAAAATGCTATGATTCAGATATGATATATAACAGAACAGAGGATGCGTTTTTTTCAGGAACGCCGATAGGGGAGATTACCTGTTGGGATTTTTCGCCGGCGCAGTGGTGCCGGCGAATTTTTATGCACAGGGACGCAAGTGAAAGAGGAGCATTCCATGGAAGAGGAGCATTCCATGGAAGAGGAGCATTCCATGGAAGAGGTGCATTCCATGGAAGAGGTGCATTCCATGGAAGAGGAGCATTCCATGGAAGAGGTGCATTCCATGGAAGAGGAGCATTCCGGGGAAGTTTGCTGCTGGTGCAGCATGCGGCATGTGCGGTGAGCAGGGATAAAATCTCCCCTACCTGATATGTGTCCGGCGGGTGCAGTGTATATTGCTGTTTTGCAGAATGCGGCCTGGGCGGCGGTCGGGAGGAGGAAGCTCTCCTGACTGATTACATAAATGTATTCATAACGGAGGAAAAAGGAATGGCAATTTTTAAGGGAGCCGGTGTGGCAATCGTCACGCCTATGTATGCAGACGGAAAAGTAAATTACGAAAAGTTTACCGGGCTGATAGAATTTCAGATAAAGAACGGCACAGATGCCATCATTGTATGCGGTACTACGGGGGAAGCGTCAACCCTTACCCATGAGGAGCATCTGGATGTCATCCGGCATTGCGTGAAGGTCACTGCAGGGAGGATCCCTGTCATTGCGGGAACCGGCTCCAACTGCACGGAGACGGCTGCCTATCTGTCCAGGGAGGCGGAGCAGATAGGAGTTGACGGGCTGCTGCTGGTAAGCCCGTACTACAACAAGGCGACTCAGAACGGCCTGTACGCCCATTTCAAGGCGGTGGCGGATTCCGTGAAGCTGCCGATCCTTCTATATAATGTACCCAGCCGCACCGGCTGCAATATCCTGCCGGAGACTATTGTGAGACTCTGCAGGGATGTGGAGAACATTGTGGGTGTCAAGGAGGCAAGCGGCAATATCGGCCAGATCGCCCATCTGGCGGCTATCGCAAAGGGGTGCGTGGATATTTATTCCGGCAATGATGACCAGATCGTGCCCATCATGTCCCTTGGGGGCCTGGGAGTTATTTCCGTGCTTTCCAATGTGGCGCCTGCACAGACCCATGAAATCTGTCAGAAATTCCTGGACGGCGATGCAAAGGAGAGCTGCAGGCTGCAGCTGGAGGCGCTGGATTTGTGCAATGCCCTGTTCTGTGAGGTGAACCCTATTCCTGTAAAGAAAGCCCTGAATCTGATGGGGATGGAAGCGGGGGCGCTGCGCATGCCCTTAAGCGAGATGGAGCCTGCAAATACAGAGCGCCTTGAAAAGGCTATGAAGGCATACGGAATTCTGTAAGATATAAATATATCCCATCCTTTTATCCAAGGGTGGGATTTTGTGTTGTCAGACCGCTGGCGGCGGAACATGTCCGTGCAGCACGGCACAAAGTCGTAACAGTTCAGCCAGGTCGCTGAATTGTTACGAGAATGCATATGCATGCAGGTCTCACAAAATCGCATACAAATGCGTCCATGGACGCATTGCGATTATTGACTTCGCGGGAGGGGCCGGCTGAATAGTAACACAAAGTCAACTGTGTTGACTTGGCTCATTGCCCGCGGGAATAAATTTTGGGAGGAATCTATCTATGGGAACAGAACAGAAAAAAGTAAGGATCATCATGCACGGCTGTAACGGAAAGATGGGGCAGGTGATCAGCGGGCTTCTCGCCTCTGACACGGAGGCAGTCCTGGTGGCGGGCGTGGATGCCAGGGACGACGGGCACAATCCTTATCCCGTCTTTCGGGATATCCGGGACTGCGATGTGGAGGCGGACTGCCTGATCGACTTTTCTGCCGCCCCGGCGGTGGACGGCATGCTGGATTATTGCGTGGAGAAGAAGCTTCCATGTGTGCTGTGTACCACGGGGTTGAGTGAGGAACAGCTGAAAAAGGTTGAGGAGGCGGCAAAGCAGACTGCGGTCTTAAAGTCCGCAAATATGTCCCTGGGCATCAACCTTTTCCTGAAGCTTTTAAAGGAGGCCGCAGGCGTGCTGGCGCCCGCAGGCTTTGACATGGAGATCGTGGAGAAGCATCACAACCTGAAAGTGGACGCGCCCAGCGGCACGGCTCTGGCATTGGCGGACTCCATTAACGAGGAGTTTGACAATTCCTATACCTATGTGTTTGACAGAAGTGCCAGGAGAGAGAAGCGCCCTGAGAAAGAAATCGGTATCAGCGCTGTGAGGGGCGGGACGATCGTAGGCGACCATGACGTGATCTTTGCAGGGACAGACGAGGTGATAACCTTTTCACACACGGCCTATTCCAAGGCGATCTTTGGCAGGGGGGCAGTTTCTGCCGCGAAGTTCCTGGCAGGGAAGCCGGCAGGGAAATATGGTATGAGTGATGTCATTGACGAGCTGATCTGAGCCGGGAAGGATTGCCGGATGCTGCCCTGTAGTGTATGGTGTAGTATTGTATGCGGAAATCAGAGCCCCGCAGCAAGCAGGCACAGTACGGGTTCATTGTCTGTAGGAATAAGGTGTGGGAGGATATGGTTCTATGGGAACAGAGCGCAGTAAGGTAAGGATCATCATACGCGGCTGTAACGGAAAGCTGGGGCAGGTCATCAGCGGCATTGCCGCCTCTGACGGGGAGGCGGAGATCGTGGCGGGTGTGGCTACCCGGGATGACGGGCATAATCCCTATCCTGTCTTTCAAAATCTACGGGACTGCAACGTGGAAGCGGACTGTCTGATCGGCTGCTCTGTGGCTTCGTCAGTGGATGATTTGCTGGATTATTGTGTGGAGCGACAGCTTCCCTGTGTGCTGTGTACCACAGACCTGAGCGAGGCACAGCAGAAAAAGACTGCGGAGGCTGCAAAGAAGATCCCGGTCTTGAAAGCTGCCAATATGTCCCTGGGCTTCAACCTTTTGCTGAAGCTGTTAAAGGAAGCCGCCAATGTTCTGGTTTCTGCAGGCTTTGACATAGAGATTGTGGAGAAGCATCACAGCCAGAAAGTGGACGCGCCCAGCGGCACGGCTCTGGCATTGGCGGATTCCATCAACGAGGAGTTTGATAATTCCTATACTTATGTGTTCGACAGAAGTGCCAGGAGAGAGAAGCGCCCCGAGAAGGAGATTGGCATCAGTGCCGTAAGGGGCGGGACGGTCATAGGCACCCATGACGTGATCTTTGCGGGGACAGACGAGGTGATAACCTTTTCACACATGGCATATTCCAGGGCAATCTTTGGCAGGGGGGCTGTCTCGGCTGCGAAGTTTCTGGCGGGGAAGCCGGCAGGAGAATACGGCATGTGTGACGTTATAGACGGCTGCAGTACGGCAGAAAGCTGAGCTGTAATCTCGTAACGGTTCAGACAGCCCTCCCGCCAGGGTCGAATGCTACGGCGTCCTATGGATGCATTCCGCTTGCATTGCTGCAGGATTGATATGCCGTCAGCCTGCTTAAGGGGCTTTGATAGTGAGGCAAAATTGCAGACGAAATTATTTAAATGTATTGGAGAAAAGGGTATGGACGAGAGGGATAAAAAAATATTAAAAACTTTGTCAAAGCAGTACCGGAATATTGCGGCTGCTTCCACGGAGATCATTAATCTGCAGTCGATCATGAACCTGCCCAAGGGGACGGAACATTTCCTGACGGATATCCATGGGGAGTATGAGCAGTTCAATCATGTGCTGAAAAACGGCTCCGGATCCATCCGCCGCAAGATTGACGAGGAGTTTGGCAATACCATCAGCACCAGGGATAAAAAGAGTCTTGCCACGTTGATCTACTATCCGGAGGAAAAGCTGGAGATTGTCAGGCAGGAGGAGGAATACCTCGAAGATTGGTACAAGATTTCCCTGCACAGGCTGGTGCAGATGATCAAAAGAGTCTCCTCAAAGTACACGCGGTCCAAGGTGAGGAAAGCGCTGCCGAAGGACTTTGCCTATGTCATAGAGGAGCTGATCACAGAGAAGGAGGAGATTCAGGATAAAGAGGCATATTACAATGAAATAATACACACCATTATCAGAATCGGGAGGGCGCCGCAGTTCATCATTGCCCTAAGCCATCTGATCCAGAGGCTGGTCATAGACCATCTACATATTGTGGGGGATATTTTTGACAGGGGGCCGGGGCCCCATATTATCATGGACACCCTCTGTGCCTATCACTCCGTGGATGTGCAGTGGGGCAACCACGACATGGTCTGGATGGGGGCGGCAAGCGGGCATCTGGCATGTATCGCCAATGTGGTGCGTATGGCGGCGCGTTACGGCAATCTGGCTACGCTGGAGGACGGCTATGGCATTAATCTGCTGCCCCTGGCCACTTTTGCTATGGAAGTGTACAAAAATACCAACTGCGATGTCTTTTCCATCAAATACAACACGGACTATAATACCAAGGACTTAAGCCTTGACACAAAGATGCACAAGGCGATGGCGATCATCCAGTTCAAGCTGGAAGGGCAGCTGATCATGCGGCATCCCGAGTTCCACATGGAGCACCGGATGATGCTGGATAAAATCGATTATGAGAAGGGGACCGTCAATATCAAGGGGAAGGATTATCCCATGCTGGATATGGATTTCCCCACGGTGGACCCGAAGGATCCCTTTGCGCTTACGGAGGAGGAGGCCAAGGTGATGGTGCGCCTGCAGCAGGCGTTCATGCAGTGTGAGAAGCTCCAGCGCCATGTGCGCTTTCTTTATTCCAAGGGAGGCATGTACAAGATCTATAACGGCAATCTGCTCTATCACGGCTGTGTGCCGCTGAATGACGACGGCAGCTTTGCCAGCGTGGAAATTTATGGAAAAAGCTACAGCGGGAAAGCCCTGTATGACATATTGGAATACTATGCGAGACGGGGCTATTACGCCAAGGACAACAGGGAGCGCGCCGCCGGCCAGGATATCATATGGTATATCTGGGCAGGGGAGGGTTCCCCTGTGTTTGGCAAGGAGAAGATGGCTACTTTCGAGCGGTATTTCATAGCTGAGAAGGAGATCCAGAAAGAGCGTAAGAACAGTTATTACCAGTTGTTGGAAAAAGAGGAGATTGTTGACAGCATATTAAAGGAGTTTGGTCTGCATAATAAAGAGGCGCATATTGTCAACGGGCATGTGCCGGTGGAGCAGATCCACGGGGAATCGCCCATCAAGTGCGGGGGAAGGCTGCTCATTATCGACGGCGGCTTTTCCAGGGCGTATCAGAAAAAGACGGGGATTGCCGGTTACACGCTGGTATGTAATTCCAGAGGGATGCGCCTGGCTGCCCATGAGCATTTTGAGTCCGCCCATGCGGCTATCGTCAACGAATCTGACCTTTTTTCGGAATCCATCGAAGTGGAGACCTTTCCCCACAGGAAGCTGGTAGCCGACACCGACAACGGCAAGGAGATCCAGGAGAATATATATTATCTGGAGGAGCTTCTGGAGGCTTACCGGGAAGGCACCATCATGGAGCAGTAAGGAACTTTGGCTGACAAAAGTTCTCAGGCGCAGGCTTAAGGATAAGCGAACGCCTGAGAGGATGTTTATCGTCTGAAGATGCTTCTGTTCATGCCGCTTCTTGTAGTACCGCCTACATTGTCAGTATTGCCGGCACTGCTTCCAGTGGCGCTGTCAGAATGACTGCTTCCGGCAGCACTGTTGGAGCTGGAAGAATGTCCGCTTCCGGTAGCACTGTTGGAGCTGGAAGAACTTCCACTTCCGGTAGAGCTGTTGGAGCTGGAAGAACTCCCGCTTCCGGCAGTGCTGTTGGAGCTGGAAGAA
>CAOKQK010000099.1 GCA_948470905.1 uncultured Lachnospiraceae bacterium
GGGACATTTTTATTTGTGGTCTACTGAGACATTATCATAAATGGCTTATATATTTTGAGGCAATCAAACGCCGGGGCTTGAAGTAATGGCGGCACTGTGATAGAATGGAAAGATCGGTGAGCCCAACATAAAAAAGGTATGAGGTATGGAACGAATTGTAGATAAACCTTATTGTACTTATTCTGTTTACAACGCTTTGTCATCAGGACTTAACGTAAAATGTCCCAGGTGCCAGGGCTTTGGTATTGTGAAGGCAAATCAAAATACTGCTTTTTTCACATGCACCAATTGCGGATATACAAAAGAAAAAGACCGCACATTTTATCGCTGTGATGTTCACAATCAATGTAAACTCTGCGGCAGGTATTATCGTATAGATATTCATGATACAGACAAACAGCACCAACCGTCCCTACATGTTGCCTGTCCATTTTGCGGAACGATAATGTCCGGCAAAGTTCATAAGACAGCGGAAGCATTTTACTATCCCGGAGAAATAAGGAACGGTTGTGAACCCTTTTGGGGGCTGGAGCTCTGGTTTTTATCAGCTTTTCATAATAAACCTGTCTGGGCGCTCAACCGGGAGCATCTTGCCTATCTGATTGATTATCTGAGCGCCCGCCTGCGGGAAGAACCTGTCAAATACCAGCCAATGCAAACGCAGTCAGACATTCTCCCCGCCTTCATGAAAACCGCAAAAAACAGGGAGCGGATTGTGAAGCTGCTGAAAAATATGCAGAGCAAATAACATAGCCCGGCTGAGAAATGTCAAGAGGCAAACACCATATTCCCCTCACTTCATGTCATTTTCAATCAGGCTGTTAATGTATTCGTTTACGCTCTTATCCTCCGCCAGCGCCTTTTTCTTGATTTCTTCCTTCCTGCCCTTGGGCACTGTCAGATTGATCCTGTCATATTTCTCCCTGATATAACTGTTTTGATATGCAATTTTGTCAAATCCGCTGTTGGACCGCATCTTCAGCCTCCCTCGTATCTTTTGATCAATGTGTCATGTGCAAAACCGGCTTTTCTTAAGCCTTCCGCGTCTGTATGAAAATTTCATAAAATTATGTACGCTTGCACGGCTGCCTGTTTATGCCAAAATGTCCCGCTGCGAAACGGAAGTCTCGCTTTGGGACATTTTTATCAAACTTTAGCAGGGTTTGAAATATGAATCAGGTTTATTTACTGAACCTTTCCAACATACTTATCGCCTTCATGATACTCCATAATTTGGTTAGTTGTAGGTCTGCTTATAGGAAGTCCGCAGTCATCACAAGCGCCATCTCCATCTCCGTCTTTGCACGGTGCTTCACTGCCTTCCATCGCATGTGTAATTTCCCCACATGTATTACAATAGTCAATTGTCCATTTAATATGAGTAGGCTCTGTGCTGTCCGGCAAATAGGAATCAGCATAAACCGCTACATTCCTGGTCTTGTAATTCTTGCCATAAGAATGCTCTGCCCTGGGGATGATATTTTCCACTTTTGCAACTCCGCACATGTCGCAGTAACCATAGCTTATTCCAGTAGAAGTACATGTAGCCGGCTTGTCAACGTTAGGGAAGGAACCTGTTCTGTGGTTCAAAAGCTCCTTATTAGACTGCTGGCGAATCTCACCGCAATTTTTGCACTTCTCCCAATAATAACCACGACCTTCCTCCTGACAGCTCCAGGATGCCTTAGGCTGATGATCCTTATCTGAAAACGTCTTCCAATCATGTCGAAGCTGTTCAAAGCCTTCTATCTGAGTCACAGACTCGCCGCATCTTGTACAGGTATACTTCATATACCCGGCCTGTGTGCAGGTGGGATGCTGTACAAATATATTCGTGGGATCTTCCGCAGGTACATGGCTCGCCGGAACAGTTTCTCTCCACTTTTCATCGCAGTATACGGGCTTTCCATTAATTGTCTTTTGTTCGGTTCCAGTCCACTTGCCATTGTCATCGTACCTATTCACCATAACAGGCTCATCACATTGATATTCTACATAACCGTCTGTCGTACAGGTCGCATCCAACCCAGGCCCTACTTGATGACAGGCAACTTTCTTGGAATCATGTACATGTGTATAAGAGTCTACCACATCATCTACCGGAGACTTTGTGGGTTCCGGGGTTTCCGCAGGTTCCGGCGTATCCGCGGGCTTGGGTGTATTCACAGACTGATTGTTATTGGAACTGCCATTATCTGCAGCTGCGGGCTCCTCGTCCTCCTCAGCCTGTGCCGCAATGACTCCTCCGGCTCTGCCTTCCTTAATGCCGGAAGTCACATACTGGTTAGCAAGCGCCACATAATCATCACCGTAAACAGCCTTCAGATCCGCGTTCTTATTTGCATAATCAACCAGGTCGAACAGAACGCCTGTCACTCTGCCCTCTTTAATACCCACTGTAAGATAATGGTTTACATAAGCATCCCAGTCATCGCCAAATGCAGCGTCCAGATCTGCATATGCCTTACGATATGCCACGACATCCAGGATAGGGTTCATAATACGCCCCTCTTTCGCGCCGTTCTTCAGGAAATGTGCCACATAAGCATCCTTGTCCGTCCCGTAAGCTTTCTTCAGATCGCTGTACTTACCCGCATAGTAGTCGCTGCTGAGCACATCTTTCACTCCCGCAGCAGATACGCTGAAAACGCTGCCTGCCAACATAGCTGCCGCAAGTGAAAACGTCAACATTTTCTTTTTCATTTTCATTTTCGTCCTCTCTCCTTCTTTCATAAAAACTGTAAACTGTTAAGGTTTGTGCTGCGTCCCCTGCTAGATACGCTTCACATAGTGTCATATTACCACCTGCTGGAAGAATTTGCAAGAACTTTTTTCAAAAAATCGTCAAAAAAAAAACGCAATGTCATATTCGTTTTATAGATAGTTTATATACCATAAGAAGTGCAGCTTATGCGCGGTCTCCGAACTTGGATTTTGCAGGCAAAACAGCTATGGACAAAAGTGCCGGTTTCTCTTATAATGAATATGTCATTTGCGAAGCCCCTCCGGCTCGACTCCCGGGGCACCGGATAACCGGGCAGTGACTGAAAATCGGAACGAGGGACAAACCAATGAAAATAACACAAAACAGAATGGACAGAGGTTTTTTTAAATATCAGGAAGAATTTGAAGCAAAGGCACTGGAGGTCCTTCGCTCCGGCTGGTATGTGCTGGGCAGGGAGGTGGAGTCTTTTGAGCAGGAATTCGCGGCGTATACCGGTGCAGGTTACTGTGTCGGTCTTGCCAGCGGCCTGGATGCCCTGTGGCTGGCTTTCCGGGTGCTGGGGATCGGCTCCGGCGACGAGGTGATCGTCCAGGCAAATACCTATATCGCCAGCGTCATGGGCATCACCATCAACGGCGCAGTTCCAGTCTTTGTAGAACCCGACAGATATTTCAACATGGACGCGGACAGGATTGAGGAGAAGATCACGGAACGCACCAGGGCGATCCTAGTAGTACATCTCTACGGGCAGGCGTCCAACATGCAGCCCATCGTCCGGCTCTGTGAAAAGTATGACCTCCGGCTGGTGGAGGACTGCGCCCAGTCCCATGGGGCATGCTTCGACGGAAAGATGACCGGCACCTTTGGGGATATTGGCTGCTTTTCCTTCTACCCGTCCAAGAATGTGGGCGGCTTTGGGGACGGCGGCGCCATTGTGACAGACAATGCCAGGATAGCCTCCGACATGAAAATGTACCGCAATTACGGCAGCGAGAAGCGCTATTACAACAAAGTTGTAGGGGCAAATTCCCGGCTGGACGAACTGCAGGCAGGTCTTCTGAGGGTCCGGCTCTCTCATATACAGGAGCTCACAGATGAGCGCAGGAGGCTGGCGGAACGATACAACAGCTCGCTCCACAACCCCGCGATAACGCTTCCCGAGGTGCGCACACATGCGGACAGCGTATGGCATCAATACGTGATCACCTGTGAACACCGCCAGGCGCTCATTGACTATTTGAACGAAAAAGAAGTGGGAACGATCATACACTATCCGATCCCCCCTCATCTGTCGGAGGCATACGCCTCCCTGGGCTACGGGCAGGGCAGCTTCCCCATCACGGAGCATTATGCAGACACAGTGCTTTCCCTTCCCATGTATAATGGCATGACAGAGGAGGAGCAGAGCTATGTCATTGATACGCTGAACAGTTACAGCAGAGCCTAGTACTGCGTTGCGCATATAACAGTGAATATCAGCGCTGAATATTTGTGCCAGGGCAAGGCGGAAGAAGGAAGCGATGTGGCTCCATCGCTGACTGATGACAACGCAGCACTGGTGCAAATAGGCGGTGCTGAATTCACTGTTAATTGCGCAACACAGTACTAGGCATAAGGGGACACAATATGAGATTAGAAGATCAATATAAAAAGTTATATTTCAGGGAGCTGGGCGACGAGCGCGGAAATCTTGTAGTCATCGAAGGCGAAGGCATGGACATCCCCTTTGACATCAAACGGGTTTTCTATATTTACGGCTCCGATGACACGGTGGTCCGGGGCCAGCACGCCAACCGGGAGACGGAATTCCTGCTGGTGAACGTAGGCGGGAGCAGCAAAGTCCGCGTGGACAACGGCACGGAACAGGCCGTCATCGAGCTGGACCGCCCCGGCATGGGACTGTATCTGTCTCCCATGCTCTGGAAGGATATGTATGATTTCTCCCCGGATTCTATTTTGCTGGTTCTGTGCAGCCGACATTACGACAGCCGGGAGTATATCCGGGATTATCAGGAATATCTCCATGCTCTGGGAAAAGCTTAAACATTAAAATGGCTCATTGCTGTGGAAATTAACCGGATTTTGTGCGCGTGCCAAAACACGCCTGGGATAGAAACTGGGATATGAAAATGAAACGCAAAGAAAATATACTGCAATTTATCAAATTTGCCCTGGTGGGGGCTTCCAACACTCTCATAAGCGAAGGAGTCTATGCCATCCTGATATTTTTCCGGATGCATTATATTCCTGCCAGCTTTATCGGCTTTTCCCTCAGCGTCATCAACGCCTATTATTGGAACAGCAAATATGTGTTCAAGGAAAATGCAGACGGCGAAAAAAGGGTCTGGTGGAAGGTGTTCTGCAAGACCTACATCGCCTATTTCTGGGGTTATCTGGCAACTGCCGCCCTGCTGGTATTCTGGATCGACCTTTTGAAGATCGGGCGTTTCTTCACCCCGGCGGCAAAATGGTTCGCAGAAAAAGGGCTGGAACGGCTGGACGAGCAGTTCTGCGGAAACCTGGCGGCCGCCGGCTTAAATCTCCTGATCACAGTGCCCATGAATTACCTCATCAATAAATACTGGGCATATCGTCAGAAGAAATAAAACACAGCGGCCGTCACTTTACTTCATCTTTTTTCTGAGCACTTCCTTCGCCTTCTCCAGCTGGTTGTCAGGATGATCCTCACTGCCGTAGTATGCCTCTCCGTCAAACGGGCACACCACATCCGGCTCAATGCCGATCTTGTGGATATTGTTTCCGTTGGGGGTGTAATAGGCACTGATCGTCACCTTCACCGCTGAACCATCCCGGAAGCTGATGATCTGCTGGACAATTCCCTTGCCAAAAGTGGTAGTTCCAACTAAGGTCCCTATCCCGTGGTCCTTGATCGCCCCAGCCATGATCTCGGCTGCGCTGGCAGAATTCATGTCAACCAGGACCACCAGAGGCACATCCAGCTTACGAGTGCCATTACAGGTATATTCCTGCTTCTTGCCGTTTTTGTCTTCCGTATACACTATCATGCCCTTGGGCAGGATCATCCGGCACATCTCAACCACCGCGTTCACACTGCCGCCCGGATTTGCGCGCAGGTCCAGGATCATGCCTTTCATTCCGGCAGCCTTCATGGCTTTCAGCGCCTCATCAAACTGGTCAATGGAAACCTCGTCAAACTCCGTCACCTGGATATATGCCATGTTGTCCTCCAGCATCTCATATTCCACCGTGCGTGCCTCCACTCGTCCGCGTGTAACTGCCACCTCAAGGTAATCCGTCTCTCCCTCCCTGATAATGGTAAGCACTACATCTGTATTTTCCGGCCCCTTGATCAGGGATACCACTTCCGTCAAACTCATGCCGTTGGCAGAGACACCATCCACCTCGTAGATCAGGTCGTTGGCACGCAGATCCACCTTCTCAGCGGGCGCACCGTCGATCGTCCCGCTGATCTTTGGCAGGCCGGTAGCCGAATCCAGGCTGATGTAGGCACCGATCCCAAAGTAGATTCCCTCGGTCTGCTGCAGCAGCACTTCCAGTTCCTCAGCCGAATAATATTCGGAATAAGGATCCCCAAGCGCCTGCAGCATTCCCTTATAAACCCCGTTCTGTAATTCTGCGTTTGTCACTTCACCCAGATAATAGTATTGGTCTATCACATCCTCCAGCGACTGCAGCTTCTTTACCACATCAGCACTGATTGCGGATCCCTCCTTCCCGGAAATGTTTCCGAAAGCATCCGCCCGCGAGTCCACCGCTCCCTGCACATAAAGGCTTATATAGACGATTGCCACCACAAAAAGCGCACACGCCAGTCCAGTGATCACTCCTCCCAGGAAAAGCCCCTTGCCGCTTCCCTTTTCATGCCTCAGATTTTCCGGCTCCTGCGGCATACCGCCGGAAATATTGTTAAAATACTCTCTTTTTCCATCCATTATTTTATTACTCCCCTTTTATTCCAGTTCCTTGTCCGCATGGGCGGATGCTGTTTCCCAGTTCCGCATCCTTGCCGGCAGATGCTGTTTCCCAGTTCCATATCCGCATTATTTCTTAAGGTAATTCCATGGTGACACATACTCTCCGTTCAGGCGCACGCTGAAGTGCAGATGGTTGCCGGTGGAGCGTCCGGTGGTCCCCACTCCGGCAATCTTCTCTCCCTTTAAGACAGTCTGGCCTTTTTTGACATAGAGAGCCGATGCATGCATGTAGATTGTGAACAACCCGTCGCCGTGGTCTATCATTACATAGTTCCCCATGGTTGAGCTGTAGGAGGCAGCTGTCACCTTGCCGTCATATGCCGCATAGATTGCCGTGCCCTTGGGCGCCGCGAAATCCACTCCGTTGTGGAACTGCTGGACATTAAGTATGGGATGCATCCTCATTCCGTACTCATCGGAAATCCGGGTGTAAGTGGCAAGAGGGAACTTGAACATACCGCCATCATATTTCAGCTTCTCGCTCTCCAGCAGTTTCTTCTTCTCCTCTGCAACAGCAGCCTCCAGAAGCTTGATCTCCTCCTCCTGGGCCTTGATCTCCTCCTGATATTCCCGGATCACCTTCTCCTTGTTACGGATATCGGCTTCATAGCTGGTAATGTCCTGCCTTTTCTGCTCTATCAGCTCCTCCAGAGTATGCTGCTCCTGCACCACGCTCGCCTTCGTCTGGTTGAGGATATCACGCTCCAGCTCCAGTTCCTCCTTGCAGAGCTCCACATAGATCCTGGTATCCTTATAATTATCCCACATCTGCTGCCCGTAAGACAACATTTTCTCGATATGATCCGCCTTATTCAGGAAATCGGCAAAGCTTTTAGACGTCAGCATCAGCTCCGCCATATTGGGATTCCCGGCCTCATATATCAATTTTATGCTTACCATCACGGATTCTTTCTGAAATTCTTCCTGCTCCAGCGCATGCTCCAGCTCCTGCTCTGTCTGCAGGATTTCTTCCTCCTTGGTCGCAATCTGGCTCTGCAGGTTTATAATATTCTGATCAATCTGTGCCAGATTGGCATCCAGCTCCTTTACATAACCCGCCAGATTCTCCTTCTGCGCCTCCAGGCTCTTTTTCAGCTTCTGCAGATCCGTAAGCCCGCTCTGCAGATTCTGCTTCTCCTTCTTTGCCTCTGAGATCTGATTTTCCTTTTTCTTAATACTTTCCGATGTAATGGCGGACTTTCCTGCTGCCGTTACTGCAAAAGGACCGCCGCCGAAAAACAGGGCCAAACCCAGGACCAAACCCAGACAAACTATTTTTTTTCCCTTATTTATCATATTTATACCCTATTTACACCTGCAGATGCTTTTTCACAGTGTTCACGCTTCCCACGAAGCCAATACCCACTCCCATGATCAGGAATACCGGGATCAGGACCTTAAAGATCTCATCCACCGACAGAAATGCCAGAAAACTGCTCAATATGTTGAACCTTTCCACAATATAGCCCAGCACATAACTGTACAGGCTGTAGATCAGGCTTAAGGGGACGGCCGCCCCGATCAGCCCGATCAGCACTCCCTCCAGCACAAAGGGCGCCCTGACGAAAAAGTCTGTGGCACCGATATATTTCATGATATTGATCTCCGTGGCACGGACCGAAATGCCCACCGCCACCGTATTGCCGATCAGGAAAACGCTGACCGCCAGAAGTATGACAATGATCCCCAGAGACACATACGCGATCAGCAGGTTGGCGCCGCTTAAGGTGTCCGCCGTCAATTCGGAATAATTGATGCGGTCCACCTCGGGAATGGACTCCAGCCAGGTGATCAGCGCACCCTGCAGGGACACATCGCTGATAAAAATATCATAGCGGTTGTCCCCTTCCAGGGGATTGCCCGGAAAGCCATCGCCATATTTGTCATAGTTATCCTTAAACAAATCCTGGGCAAACTTCTCCCATGCCTCATCATCAGAGATGAACTTGATATCCGAAACCTCGGCACGTCTGCCTATCATCTGCCCGATCTCCTCAATGCGCTGATCGTCAGGAATCTGCCCGGGCGCGTGCTCCTCACACCAGTCGTTCTCATGATGAAAGAATACACTGACCGAAACACCTTCCTGAGCCTTGTTCACAATGCTCTGGAAGTTCATCACGATACAGTAAAATATGCCAAACAAAAACAGGCAGGCAGAAATAGTCGCAATAGATGCAAGAGAATACCATTTATTGCGGAAAATATTGACAACCCCCTGCCTGATCGTATACAGGAAAGTGCTAATCTTCATCGATATATTCACCTCCCTCTTGGTCGCTGATGATCACACCTTTTTTCATGGCGACCACACGCTTGTGCATGGCGTTCACAATCTCCCTGTTGTGCGTCACTACCACAACCGTCGTGCCGTTGGCATTGATCTCCTCCAAGAGCAGCATGATCTCCCACGAATTCTTCGGGTCAAGATTACCTGTTGGCTCATCCGCCAGCAGGATGGACGGCCTGTTCACCAGCGCCCTCGCCAGCGCCACCCTCTGCTGCTCGCCTCCGGAGAGCTGCTTCGTCTTTGCCTTGTATTTTCCCGCCAGCCCTACCGTAGCAAGGATGGTCGGCACATTCCTCCGGATATCCTTGGGCGGCATCTCCACAATACGCTGCGCAAAAGCGACGTTTTCGTAGACATTCCTGTCATTCAGCAGGCGAAAATCCTGGAATACCACTCCGATATTCCTCCGGAATTTGGGCACCTGGCTGTGCTTGAGCTTCGCAAGGTCGCTCCCCATGACATAGACATTCCCGCTGGAAGCCGTAAGCTCCCGCAGCAGAAGCCTGATCAGCGTGGATTTGCCGGAACCGCTGTCTCCCACCACAAACACAAACTCTCCTCTGTTAATTCTCAGGGTGATACCGTTCAAAGCAGGCGAGCCGGTCGAATAAACCTTTGTGACATCGTCCAGATAAATGATGCCCTTTTCTTCGATGAAATCCTCCCTCTGCTTTCTCTTCTGTTCCCTGTTGACCATCTGTTTCCTCCAAATTTATAGTCCCATCTCTGCGCAGACGCCCTGAGACCTGTCAATAATTGGCATTTTCCATGTACTTCATGTATTTTACTACCATCAGCGCGATTTTAAAGGTAATGGCATCCTCGAAAACCCGCAGGTCAAGCCCTGTGCTTTTCTGCAGCTTATCCAGCCGGTACACCAGCGTGTTTCTGTGGATGAACAGCTGTCTGGAGGTTTCCGACACGTTCAGACTGTTCTCGAAGAACTTGTGAATCGTTGTCAGTGTCTCCTCGTCAAACTCGTCCGGACTCTTCTGATCAAAAATTTCATGGATAAACATCTTACAGAGAGGAATGGGAAGCTGATAGATCAGCCGCCCGATTCCCAGCTCACTGTAGGCAATGATCTTCCTGTCGTCGAAGAAAATCTTGCCAACATCCAGCGCCATCTTTGCCTCCTTATAGGAACGGCTGACTTCCTTGATCTCCTGCACTACAGTTCCATAAGCAATACGGATATCCCTGATACCTTCCTTCTGCAGGAAACCTTCCAAAGATGCTGCCGCCTTTTCAATCTCCCCCAGGGCATCAGCTTCCGTCAGCTCCCTGACCACAATGACATTGTCCTCGTCTACTGCGGTGATAAAATCCTTGCTGCTGCTGACAAAATGCGTCCGCACCAGCTCCAGGGTGTTATTGTCCTTCCCGCTGCCGCATTCCAGGATCATGACGGTCCTGGGCACATCAGTCTGTATATGTAATTTCTTGGAACGACTGTATATATCAACCAAAAGAAGATTGTCCAAAAGAAGATTTTTGATGAAATTATCCTTGTCAAAACGCTCTTTATATGCCACAAGCAGGTTCTGGATCTGGAAAGCAGCCATCTTGCCCACCATATATACATCCTCGCCTGCACCGCCGGCAACCAGTACATATTCCAGCTGCTGCTCATCAAATATCTTAAAATACTGGCAGCCCTGTATCTCCTGTGAATCCGCAGGAGATACCGCAAATGCCACCGCATCCTTTGAACTGGTCCCCATATCGGAAGTGGACGCAACTTCCTTACCATCCGCATCCATCACGCACAGTTCAACCCTCGCAATATTCTTCAACCCATCAATTGTATTCTGTAAGATTTGATTTGATATCATAAGCCCCCGCTCCTTCGACCCTCTAACCTCAAAAAAACTGCCATTGTATTCTCATACTTACAAATGTACCAAAAAAGATCAAAGAAATCAATAGGATTTTATGAACTTTAACAAAAAAACTGCCTAAGAAAACCTCTCAGGCAGTCCCGCAATCTCCTCCACATTCAAATGCTCATGTCGATATTCGCGCCCACATTGGGATTGACACTGCGCTCCATCGCCGCAGAATCAAGCATCTGCACCATCCCGGCGCCCAACGTTTCATTGGTTTCCATCGCCTTGCTCAGCACAGCCGTTCCTATTGCTGACTTTGTGGAAATATTTGACAATGCCATTGACACACCTGCTACATCCATATTGCCGCCCCCCTTTACAATTTTTCACATAATAGAATCCAAGAACAAGATACTATTACCTAATTTCTGTGATGGAATCAAAGGACAAAATTCTATTATCGAATTTCTGTTATAAAACAAAAGAACTGATTCCATCAGCATGTGCCTATTATAACACATCACAGCCTGTTTGACCATATCATCCGATCATTTTCTAATTTCTTAAGAAACCTCCTGATGACGGGTCATTCCCAACGCAATTCCAAACTCCCATATGGCTGCAACCTGATTTCCCTGCCTTCCCAGTACTGCGTTGCGCATATAACAGTGAATATCAGTGCTGAATATTTGTGCCAGGGCAAGGCGGAAGAAGGAAGCGATGTGGCTCCATCGCTGACTGATGACAACGTAGCACTGGTGCAAATAGGCGGTGCTGAATTCACTGTTAATTGCGCAACGCAGTACTAGTATGTTGAAAAATAAATAACTGGTCAAATATTCAAGCATGTGCTATACT
>CAOKQK010000100.1 GCA_948470905.1 uncultured Lachnospiraceae bacterium
ACAGCTTTAGGTAGTTCTAAATGCAAGTCATCCAGTGTCTGTATAAAATAGGTATCAGCACACTCCCCGCTGCATATCTCATACAGCTTCCTTGTGTTGGAACTGTGCCGTCCTCCTATTATTATCATTACATCTGCCTCTGCGGCAAGTGCCCTTGCAGAGCGCTGGCGTTCCTCCGTTGCGCTGCAGATAGTATTAACGATATTAACATTGTAACCTTTTTTGTGAAAAATTTCAACTATATCTTTAAATTTCTTGTAGTTATATGTCGTTTGAGAGACTACACATGCCGAAATGCCCTTATTTAAGGCAAATTCCTCCGCTGCCTCCCTGTCCTCCAGCACTGTCACAGGACCGCTGCACCAGCCTACGATTCCTTCCACCTCCGGGTGTTCGGGATTGCCAATGACTATAATATGCTTTCCATCCAGGCTTTCTTTCCGCACGATCCTGTGGATACGCTTCACAAAAGGGCAGGTGGCATCGATGCACTCAATGCCGCGCTCCTCCAGCACTCGGTAAATCTCCTCCGGCACACCGTGGGCACGAATGATCACGCTGCCCGACGTAAGGGCCTCCAGATCATGCCTGGCCTCCAGGACCTGCACACCCATCTCTGACAGCTCCCTCACCACTTCCTCATTGTGTACAATGGGGCCATATGTATATATAGTTTTTCCAGTTTTTATCTGTTCATACACGGTATCTACCGCGCGCTTTACACCAAAGCAGAAACCGGCACACTCCGCAAGCTTCACTTCCATCTTACATCTGTTCCTTTATTTTTTCACTGACAGTCCAGACAGGCGGTCGAATTGCTGCCTTTTCCACCTGCTCTACACCGCACCTGGTACTGCGTTGCGGATCCCTTATCCGGAATCCGGCACTACCCGTCCTGCCGCTCCCTGATAAGCTGCATCACCCGCAGGATCACCTCGTCCGCGCTCATGTCGGAAGTATCAACCAGAACGGCATCCTCCGCCTGCTTTAAGGGAGACACGTCCCGGTGCATATCCCGGTAATCCCGTTCTTCAATATCCGCCTGGATCTTCTGCAGGTCGCATGCCTCCCCCTTGGCGGCAAGCTCGTCATACCGCCTCCCTGCGCGCACGGCGCTGCTGGCCGTCAGATAAATCTTGAGCTGCGCGTCCGGGAGCACGCAGGTGCCGATATCCCTCCCGTCCATGATGCAGTCGCTCTGCGCCGCAAGCTGCTTCTGCAGCTCCACCAGCTTCTCCCGCACCCTGGGCACGGGGCTGACCGCGGACGCCGCATTGCCCACCTCCTCCGTGCGCAGGAACCCATTTACATTCTCCCCGTTCAGGACTACCACCTGTTCACCGTCCTCATAACGGATCGTGATATCTGCCTGAAGGCATTTTTCCGCAATGCCCTCCCTGTCATCCAGAGCCACCTTCTCTTTCAGCATGAAAAGCGCCATGGCACGGTACATCGCCCCGGTATCCACATAAATCAGATCCATCTTCTTTGCCACCGCCCGCGCAATGGTACTTTTGCCTGCCCCCGCAGGACCGTCTATCGCCACCTTAAAACTCATTTATCCATTCCTTTCGTTTTGTTCAATTTGTTGATCTTTTTGTTGATTCCGCCTTATGATTTCCCTGCCAGATGTCCCGTAGACCAGGCAATCTGCAGGTTAAAGCCCCCCGTCAGGGCGTCCAGGTCCAGTACCTCGCCTGCAAAATACAGCCCGTCCACCTTTTTGGATTCCATGGTAGAGGGATTGATATCCTTTACGGACACGCCGCCTCTTGTGATGACCGCCTCCGCAAAGCCCCTGGTACCCGCCACCGTAAAAGGCAGGTTCTTGATCAGCCTGCCAAAATCCCTCCGCTCCTGCCTGGTAATCTCATTGACCTTTTTGTCCGGATCTATGCCGGACAATGCAACCATAACCGGAATCAGCTTCACCGGGAACAGGGCGTTCAGGGCATTCTTGAACTGCCTGTTCTTATTTTCCTCAAAGTCCCTCAGGAGACGGCTGTCAAGCTGCTCCTCATCCAGCGCAGGCTTCAAGTCAATATAGAGCATCGTATCCCCAGGCGCACCGCTGTCCTTCTTCCCTTTCCGAGAGGCTTCACTGCCTGCGGACCCCGGCGGAACCTGCCTGTAAAAGCTGCTCGCCGACAGGATGAGCGGCCCACTGACCCCAAAATGTGTAAAGAGCATTTCCCCAAAACCCCGATATAACTCTTTATTGCCGCACACCATGCGCACGGACACATTCTTCAGGGACAACCCCATCAGCTCCGTACACCACGGCTCCTTTATGTCAAAGGGAACCAGCGCCGGCTGCGGCTGCACCACCCGGTGCCCCGTCTGCTTGGCAAAGCGATAGCCGTCCCCCGTGGAGCCTGTGGACGGATAAGAAGCGCCGCCCGTGCAGACGATCACCTTCTCTGCCGCAAGCACAGCACCGTGCCCGGATGCCCCGGCTCCCTTAGAGCCGCTTCCTCCCTCAGATGCTTCGACTCCCTCAACGCCGCTTCCCCCAGATGCTTTGTCTCCAGCAAGCCGCACCCCGGTTATCCTGGGCTTCTCCGTCCCGTCGTCCCCGCTGACAATGAGCCCGCTCACTTCCGTATTGAAAAGGATCTTCACATTTCTCTTTTTTAATTCCCGGGCAAACGCCCCTATCACGTCGGAGGAGTGGTCCGACACGGGAAACACCCTCTCTCCCCGCTCTGTCTTTAAGGCACATCCCGCCTGCTCCAGGAAATCCATCACCGCACGGTTGTCAAAATCATAAAAAGCGCTGTACAGGAATTTTCTGTTGGAGCAGACACTTTCAAACAGAGTATCCATATCCGCCGCATTGGTCACATTGCAGCGCCCCTTCCCGGTGATAAAAAGCTTTTTCCCGAGCTTTTCGTTTTTTTCAATCAGGCACACCCTGTCGCCGCTGTCAGCAGCCGCCACAGCCGCCATCATCCCCGCCGCGCCGCCGCCCACAATGATCGTATCCGCCATCCTTATACCCTTCTGTCTTCTTCGGAGAATAATGACCACAATACCCGGAGCATTCGTCTCACATTTATTCCCGCGGGCAATGAGTCATAAGTCCAAGGAAGTGAACTTCCTTAAAGTTTACTTCTCTGGGACCTTGACGAATGCCGCGAGGGTCAAAAACCCCGCAGCCTGCTGCGGGGTTTTTTATTCCCGCTTCCGCAGCGAATAGTTCAATATCGGGTCATCGTCAATAAAATTGATCTCATCATTCAAGTACACCTGATAATTGTTCCATGTCTCCTCCAGCATCTCAAGATTCTTTATCACTACCTGGGGACAGCGCAGGCACAGCGCCACCACCAGCGCATTGATAACGCTTAAGGGCGCCACCAGCGAGTCCACAATGGAAACCATATCGCTCCTTGCCAGAAGGTTGCACGAGGAGTAAAGACACATGGGGGAATTGACGGAATCTGTCAGCGCGATCACCTTGGCATTCCGATCGCTGGCAAATTCCATGGCTTTCAGGGTCCGCATGGAATATCTGGGAAAGCTGATGCCGATAAAGCAGTCCCTTTCACTGATGCGTATCATCTGTTCAAAGGTTTCGCTGACACTTGTCGTATTCAACAGCACAACGCCGCCGCGGATCATATTCAGGTAAAAATGCAGGAATACCGCAAGAGGCTCATTGCTGCGCAGCCCCATGACATAGACATTCTCTGCATTCAAAATGGTATTCACCGCGGATTCAAAGGCGGCAGGGTCGAGATATTCTATGGTGTGCTGCAGCTTCTCGATATCCGCAGTCATGACAGATGCCAAAACCTCCGACTGAGAACTTCTCCCATACTTTGCCTTCATCTTCTGAAAGCTGTCCAGCTTCCCCTTGACACAGTCCTCCAGACCCTTTTGAAACTCCGGATATCCGTCATAGCCCAGCCCAAAGGCGAACCTGACCACCGTGGATTCACTGATGCCCAGCTTGTCCCCCAATGCGGCAGCTGTCATGAAAACTGCCTGGTCATAATGCTCGGAGATAAAATCGGCAAGGATCTTGTGGCTTTTGCTCATCTTCTGATATCGTTCTTCTATCCTGCTCAATACATCATATTTCTTTTCCATCTGTCATCACCCTTAACCGGCCGTTTCACACCTGAAATATGGACTTTTCTGCCCCCTAAAAGCCTTGAATCCCTGACGCCCACAGACTGCGGAAAGGCCCTTGTACCCCTCCAGCCCGCCAAGCCCACGGAAATTCAAAGCTCCTGCGCCTCCTGGACATGCACAAAAGCTTCATAGGACTGTTCCAAAAGCTTCTGTGTTTCCATATTTGTCAGATCATAATCCCCTGTCAGGGCCATGCATGCCGCTCCATGAATAAATATCCACATTTTCGTAAAGGCTTCCTCGGGATCAGCACATCCGGAAGCCCTCGCAAGATCCACTTCATATGCCACATTGCTCTGAGATCCGTCCAGAACCTCATACACTCTTTTCCTGTTTGAACCGCCGTTCACAAAAAGCAGTTCAAACAGATGCTTCTCCTCTCTGGCAAAAGCGATATATGCCATGCCCAGACTGGCAAACGGCTTCTTACCTGTCCGGGGATACAGGCTGTAATAATCTTGAAAAAAGGTCACTGCCTTTTCATATACCGCGATCCAAAGCTCCTCCATATTCCTGTAAACCCTGAAGATCGGCTGGGTAGAGCATCCTGCCTTCGCCGCAACCTTTCTTGCGGTCACGTTGGCAAAACCTTCTTCGCGTGTCATGGAAAAAGCAGTGTCAAGTATCATTTGGACCGTAATTTTTTCTTTGCGAGCCATGCCTTCCCCCTCAGTTCCTTACATCGACTATATCAAGCAATGTCAAAAGCGCCGGACAATACCAAAATATTTAGAACCTGACATGTCGGCCAAATCAACAGCCCCTCAGCCAGCTGGCGGGGTATACCACCCTCATGGCATGAGCCAATGCCTTACAAGCTTTGGCTCATTGTCCGCAAAAATCATCACACTTGTTATTTTACCAGCCCGGCTATCATCTTGTCAAGCCTGCCCAAGCATAACTGCCAGCATGGTCAGATTATCATTTTCGCCGTTTACCCTCTCCATTATACGCAACAGCAGATATTCCACCCACTGCCGGGCATTTTCGGATTTCAGCAGATCAATAACAATCTCGTCGTCATCCAGATACTCCCAAGCTCCGTCCGAGCACAGAAAAAAAGCATCCCCCGGCAGCAGCAGCTCTTTCCAGACACATATAACCGGTTCACTGTGATCCGTGCCTCCAACAGTACGAAGAAGTCTCGGCTGGTCCTCGTCAAAGGCGATATCGCGCCTTGAAATTTCTCCCGCTTTAAATTTTTTATAGGCAACCGAATGGTCTTCTGTGAAGGCCTTCAGCCTGCCCTCACGAATATAATACAGGCGGGAATCCCCTGCATGTGCCCAGACAGCCCTATCTCCCTTGATGTAAAGGGCGGCTACCGTACTTTTCAGGGCAGAACCCTTTTCCTCCTGCAATGCAATCACGCGCTGATTCGCCTCTATGATCCTATCTTCCAGCCACCTCTCCGGATGAAGCTCGTGACATTGGAACTCCTCCAGCAGAGTATCCCGGACGGATGCAGAGGCAGCTTCCCCATAGGAATGGCCTCCAAGCCCGTCCGCCACCACGAAAATCCCATTGTCCCCCTCCACCCGGGAACCCACGGAATCTTCATTGTGAGAACGGCCTCCCCGGCTGCTGAATTCATATCTGTCAAAAATCATGCTCTACCCCAATTCCACACGGATCACATTTGCCTTGTCACCCACATAGAAGCTCTCACCGGATTTCAGGCGGTATGGCACGTTCGCGTCCAGCTTCTGTCCACTCATAAGGAATGTGCCGTATGTAGAGCGCAGATCGGTTACAATAAATACACCTGCCTCCGCATCATAAGTGACAGAACAGTGTCTCCCGCTGACACCCGCAGTGCCCTGCGCATATACCAACCTGCAGTTTGCAGGATCACGTCCGATCAATACAGGCGTACTGTCCACCGCAAGAGTCATTCCGTTATGCTGTGCAGCCATCGAACGGATAAACGCCTGCTTTGCAGGCACGGCTTTCTTCTTTTTTGACAGGATCACGACAACAGCTATGACCCCAACACAGACAACGACACAGATTACAGCGATCAGCACAGGGAGCATACTGCCGCCCTGCCCTGCCATTTCATAGGGAATCCGGTTTTTATCCAGAAATCTGACCAATTCGCTGGAATTGATGGCGTAGTAGTCTATCTCCGCACCGTCATTTGAAAAAGCATTCGTATTGACTCCAATGACATACCCTTCTTCCGTCACCAACGGCCCGCCGGAATTCCCATGCTGAATAACAGCATCTATCTGAATCCTTTCAACACCTGTCTCCGCGCTGGCTCCAAATCTTGTAACTGAACCCGGATGTATTGTCATATCGTCCAGACCATAAAGACTTGCATTCGTGAAATCGTTGTCTGCGTTTCCTGGAAACCCTACGGTATACACGGTCTCGCCAACCATGTCCCCTGCAGGGATCCGGATTTGAAGGGAACGCCTTTTGTCTGTGGCCCTGTTGATCTTAAGAACCGCCAGATCGACATTATCTGTATCTCCATGGCAGTCCACACGCGCCAGATCATAGTCATTATCACCATAATAAATTCTTAATTCACAGCTTTCCGCCAGCAGCACTACCGGAAGCCCTCCCAAACTCTGTCCTGTTGGAATGCACTGAAAAGTATTTCCATTGGAAGAAGTAACTGTATCTTTATCAATAAAATCCTCAATTACATGATGGTTTGTGACAATATACATGGGATCTTCTCCCAGGCTGCCCACAAAAAAACCACTGCCGCTGCTCCACCAGCCCTCTCCCAAATCCTGTATCTTGCTATACTTTGTACCGTCAACGGTCCAGAATGAAGCGCCTTTTACATAAGTCTGTACCGAGACAACCCCATCCTTGGCGCTTGCTCCTCCGTTTGTCCTGGCATATACCCTCATAGAACAACAGCCTGTCCCCGCACAGAAAAGAACCATTGCAAGGAGCACCGCTTTAAGCCATACAGATTGCCTTATCAATTTTATCGTGATTTTCCTTATTACATCCATTCTTACACCTCCATGCCAGCCAAGGGCAGACACTAATTTGGAAATTTGAATATCTGCTTCCAATCTCACGCCCCAAGCATACTTCTGCACGCATATCATAATCCCCATAGCGTTCGCCAAAACCATACAGGCTTTGATGCGTTGCCCACAGAAATCAACATTTCACCACAATCGCCGTATAATTATCCTGGTCCGCCCTATCGTGCAGGCTGATCCTTGCCTCCAGGTCCGAACACATTTCCTCCACACTGGTTTTCTGAAGAGACTCACATATCTCTTTGGGACTCAGCACGCCGCCGACACCATCCGAACAGGCCAGCAATACGTCCCCTCCCTTTATGGGCAAAGGCCGGACACTGCAGTCCACTCCGCCCAGACCGGGCATACCCAGAAATTTTGTCAATGCCGCGGCATCCGGTATCTGGCGAAAAGACAGTGGAATCACTTCACCTTCCCGTATGGATTCCAAATATTTCTGGTGACGGAGATTATCTTCAGTATTAAGTCTGAGCAGCCTTCCGTCCCGCATAAGATACAGATAGCTGTCTCCCACGCTGGCATAATAAAGCCCTCCCCGGTACAGGATGCCGATCACCACAGTGCTTCCGCCGTCTCCTCCAAGCAAAGCTTCCACCCTGGAAGATGCCTGAAAGACACTTTGTTTTAATTGGGATGCCATATCACTGTCCCGATCCATTTCCAGAAAGGACTGTCTTAAGCTGTTGACCGCCGTCTCGCTGGCAAGCCGCCCGTCCTTCATGCCGCCCATCCCGTCACATACTGCAAAAAGCAGCCCTTTTTCCCTGATCTTGGCCGTGTCAAATGCATTTGCCACTGTAAAGGAATCCTCCTGCCGCTCCCTGGCGCCGATTCCCTGCAGATTTGCTATGCAGGGTCCGGACTGTTCTTCAGAAGTCCCCTGCCTGGCGGCAAGCCGAGCTTTCTCTCCGGCCTGCCGTCTCCCTTTTTTAAAGAAAAGCATCTCACTCTCCCTGCACCAGACCATCCTGCCAGTTGAAGGTATCGCCACAGAAAGGCACAAATACAAACTTACTCTCTCCCAGCTCCATGATATCACCCTCCTTTAACTGTCTCGGAGCATAAACCGGCTCGTCATTGACATACACACCGTTGGTATTTTCGGCGGGAATCAGGTAAAAACGATTGTTTTTGCCGTCATAGGCAATCCTTGCATGATTTTCCCGTGAGACAGCCATATCGCCCTTCACACAGATATCCATTGCCTCGCTGCGCCCAATGGAATTATTCTTTGCAAGGATCCGATAATCCCTGCCCTTCTCCACGCCTTCAATACAGACAAGCCATCCCGTCACCGGCTCCCTGACAAGATTTTTTTGATACACGGCCACCGTCTTCCCGAGATCCTGTTCAGAATCCTGCCTGCGCGCCCTGTTGTAGCCGGCCGGCGCCACGGTCGCCCCCACCTCGGACGCGGAAGCCGGATTGTTTCCCGCTCCGAAATCCACCCGATGCATATTTCCGCTGCAATACGGACATTCCGCATACAGACTGGTATCATACAAATGCCCGTTTGCACATTCTACCACTGCCATTTTTATACCTCCCTGCCCATTATCAGTAACAGTTCTTTTACGCCAAAATAACACTGCACAAGCTGCGATCAGCTGAAATACTTAAAGCCTGACTCAATATTTACCTTTATCTTGTCATTTCCCTCCGCATCAAACTTGCAGCACTTATTCAAATAATTGCCCGACGGCGGTCCTATAACAAGCCCAACTCCTCCATAGCGATGCTGCACATAAAAGTTCACTTCATAATCACCGTTTTCTTTATATGTAAAACACGGCTGCCGGGCATATTGCGAAACGGAACTGACATCAAAACTCCCATCCTCACGTCCTTTCACCCGATACAGATCAGGATAGGGATCGTCTTCATCATCCCTGAAATAAAAATAGATATCATGGTTCTCCTTGTTCACATTGAATCCAAATTCCTGCAGGTCAGTGCGTATGTCCAGATCGGAACCGATATCCCATCTGATCGGCTCATGTACTGTAAGATCCCTGTTAAGTCGGATGATCTGACAATCAGAGGAATCCTCAGTGTCATACACTAAGAAATATAAAAAATCTCCTGCCACGATGGGATTGCAAAAGGCTTTATCGGAATCATCCCAATAAAAACCTCCCTTAGCCTTTTCCAGGGTATCCAGCCTCATGTGATACATCCAGGGATAACCGCTGGTATCCCTCTCCGTATAATAAATCCACCCATCGTCAGACAAAGTAAAGCCATTGCCATCTTCAACCGTAAAGCACTCAAATCTCCCCCCATCCGTTCTTGAAATACAATATATTGTTGCCGTGCCATCACTGTTCGTGCAGCTGATAACATAATAATCTTCCGTCAAAAACAAATGATCTATGCCGCCATAGTAATCATTTATTTCACTCAGAGAATGACGATTCCCCGCCTCACCTGTCAGCTCATAAAAATACGCACGCCTGTCATACAGATAATATAATCTGCCGTCCGCCTCAACCAGGGACAGATCCGCATAACGCCCTTGGTCCCTCTCATAAAGATTTTTTCCGTCCGGTCCCTCGAGGGTATAACCGGTATTTGAAATCAGATATTTTTCTCCCTTCAGGGTCGCCGTATGGCCACCGTTCATGATGTTTCCCACATCATTGCCGATCACAGACAGACTTCCTGACGGATTTCCCGTCGGCGTTTCATCCTGTATCCTGTTCCCGTCTTTGTCAAAGCTTTGATAAAAATTGTGATATCCAAAATCCGCATACCTGTGATACCCATAATAATACACATCATAACTGCCGTCCTCATGGTATACCAGACATGGAGCCTGAGAATCTTCCGAGATCAGCCGGATATCAAAGCTCCCGTTCTCATGCCCTTTCAGCTGATATAGATCGTTGGGCCACTCACCGTCATCCGCAGTCTCAAAACAACAGTATATATCCTGATTCTGTCTATTTACATTAAACGACACTGTCGTACAGATATCCATTCTGGAACCGATGTCCCATTCAACCGGCTTATGCTTTGTGTCATCAAAATCTTTATCATATCTGACTATGACTCCATAAGAAGGATCACTGGATTTATACGAGAAAACATACAGGAAATCACCCGCTGCGATCGGATTATAAAATGCCTGATCTGCATCTTTTGAGCGAATACTCCTGCTGTCCTTTTCCAAGGTATCCAGCCGCATACGGCACAGAGACATAAATCCGTTATCATCCCTGTCCGTGTAATAGATCCATCCCTCGTCAGACAGGAAAAATTCCTCACCCTTTTCCAGTGTACAACATTCAATCCCCTCATCGCCGTTTCTCGGCACACGGTATACCGTCCTGATTTTTTCATAGCTTCCACAACTGATAACATAGTAGTCCTCAGTCAGCAGCAAACGCAAAATATCCCTGTAATGGTCATTCAGCTCGTCCAGAGATTGACTATTCCCCGGCTCTCCCTCCAGATCATGATACCATACCTGAAAACGGTTGGAACTGTCAGCTCCACAATAAATGAAATATAATCTTCCTTCCTCCACAGACAGAGACAGATCCCTGTATAATATCGTGTCTCTATCCTTTTCATAAATATATCCGTTTTCACTGCCCGCTCTCTTAATGGAATACGTAGAATCCGTAATATAGTATTTTGTTCCACCCACAGAAGCAATATGTCCGCCATTCATAATGTTCCCTGCGTCATTGCCAATCACAGGAAATCTTTTCACTGGAACGGCAGAAGGCTCCGGCGCAGACGTCTGTTCCGGAACAGTTGGTATATCCGGCTTGGGACCCGAAGTGGACACAGGCTTTGGATCGTTGACATTGACGGAGACCTCTTCGCCCGCGTCTTTTTTGCGCAGACCAACTGCAAAACATCCAATGACAGCCGCGATCACAACTGCCGCTGCAAGCACAATATACAGCTTCCTTTTTCCGGTCCAGTTTTCCCCGGGCCTGTCAAAATTCTTCTGTGCAGCAGCTGACGTACTTTGCTGAATATTCGGGACAGCCTCCGTCTGCGGACTTCCCAGCAGCGCATCCTTAAATTCCTCCATACTCTGGAAGCGCTCTGCGGGCTGTACGCTGAGCGCTTGTAAAATAGCGTCTTCCGCCGTCTTATCTATCCGCACACCTAATGTGCTGAGCGACACAAGATCGTCCTCATCCATTCTCTCCACGGAATCCTGCGGACGCTTTCCGGTCAGTGCAAAATAAAAAGTTGCCCCCAAAGAATAAACATCCGTATAAGGACCCTGTTTGCCGCGGCGTGTGTACTGTTCCTTCGGGGCAAATCCATGTTTCAGAACAACGTCCAGACTCCGGCTCTTATCTCCAAGACTGTATCTTGCCGCCCCGAAATCCAGAAGCCTGACAGTCCCTTCTTTTGTAATATAAATGTTGAGATCGGAAGAGCACACGTCTGAACTCCAGTCACA
>CAOKQK010000101.1 GCA_948470905.1 uncultured Lachnospiraceae bacterium
TAACAAATTTTTCCACATTTGCAAAGTGTTATTTCTAACTGGATGGAGTACTAGTTTCTGTCATACTTTCTACTCCTTTACAACCGAGTAGTAGAAAAGGCTTTCCCCTACTCGCCGCGCGACCCGTGCGCCGCTCTGCGGCATATTCCTTTGCACGGACCTGTGCATAAAAATAGAGCGCATAGACTGATTTTCTATACGCTCTAACGCTGTGTTATTATTTTGTTGTGACTGTGGCAGTGGTTAGTTAGACAAATCGGAATTTATCTACGAACATAAACCAAATCCACTATTCCATTATAAGTTTGCGTTTTTAATAATTTCAACTTTATCTCTTGTTCAGTATTTTCAAACAAACGGATACCTCCGCCTAAAATAGTTGGAATTACTGATATATAGTATTCATCAATCAAATCCTCGTTAATCAGTTGCTGGACAATATGCGCCCCTCCGCAAATCCAAATACCTTTCCCGTCTTTTTCTTTTAATTGCTTCAACAAAGAAAACGGATTTTCACTTGTGAATCTTATTTGCTCCGATGATTTTTCTTTTTTGTGTGTGAATACATAAGTCGTAAAATCTTTATATACCCAATCATTTGGAGATAGTTCTGTAACAACTTGATGATATGTGTTCCATCCCATCATAACTGTATCAATATCTTTTACAAATTCAGAATATACATCAATATTTTCGGTATCATTTCCCTGTCCGTTTAACCAATCTACACCACCATTATTATCAGCAATGTAACCATCCAGGCTCATAGCAATAAATAATGTTATTTTTCTCATATCAACTTACCTCAATAAATCCCGATTTGTACCTTTAACAGAATACCACAATCACACTCATATTTCTATCAAATTTCCATTAAATTTCTTCCTCCCTCTGCCTTGGACTTCTTTGCTGATACTGTCATACTCGGCTTGCAAACTCCGCACTTTCCCTTTTTTCGCTGTCTACTCCGTTTGAGATTGCTATAAAATGCACTTCCTTTTCCCGAAACATTACTTCACTGATATGGACAAGACCACAGACAAATTACGTAACGGGCTGCTGACAATCAAAAACCCCGCTGCAAAGCACAATGCATCCATGATGCATGGGTATCAAGCTTGCAACGCTGCAGAGCGCAATGCGTCCAAGGGACGCTATGGTCATGTCCTTTAGGACATTGTTACCCTCGCGGCGATTCGCAAAGTCAGCTTTGCTGACTTTATGCTCATGCGAGCACGGCACTTGGCTCATTGCCCGCGGGAATAAAGAAAAATACGAAAAATGTCTTGCTCATGACGCAACGTAATGAGTTATACTGTCTGCAGGAGGTATTTTGAACGTGGAAAAATATAGAGCTATCCCACAGGGATATATGACTGTAGGAGAAGTTGCAAAAAAAATGGATGTGTCCGTCCGAACTTTACAGCATTACGATAGAGTGGGCCTGCTTTCACCATCCGCCATGAGCGACGGAGGCCGCAGGCTTTATACGGACAAAGATATTGTCAAGCTGCACCAGATCCTGTCGTTAAAGCATTTAGGCTTCTCTTTGGATGATATCAGGGACAGGCTGATCCCGCTGGATGTCCCGGCTGACGTGGCGCGAATTCTTTCAGAGCAAGCCGATGCTATCCGCAAAAAGATAGCGGATATGACAGAAGCACTGTCAGAAATTGAGGCATTGAAAGCAGAAGTGCTTGAAATGCAGTCGGTAGACTTCAAAAAATATGCGGACATTATTGTCAATCTGGAAATGAAAAATGACTTTTATTGGCTTATCAAGCACTTTGACAGCGAAACGCTGGATCATATTCGCAGCCGGTTTGACAAGGAAAGTGGTATAGCGTTCCTGCAAAAATTTCTACATCTCCAAGACGAGGCAATCCGTCTGCAAGAGGACGGGGTGCCAGCGGAAAGCCAGAGAGGGATACAATTTGCAAAAGCCTACTGGGATTTAATTTTGGAGTTCACAGACGGGGACGCCTCCATGCTCCCTAAGCTCATGCAGATGGGAGAAAGCGATGAGCTCAATCAAGAATGGAAGCAAAAGCAAGCCCAGGCAAATGTCTTCATTGAACCCGCATTAGGCGCTTATTTTTCAAATTTAGGGGTAAATCCATTTCAGGAGGAAGCAACATGACAGACGCATTACAGGTAAAAGGATTGCGGAAAAGCTATGGAAAAAAGGAGGTGCTAAAAGGTATCGACCTGCGTGTCCGTAAAGGAGATATTTTTGCCTTGCTAGGTGTAAATGGCGCGGGGAAGACCACTATGCTTGAATGTATTGAGGGCCTGCGGAAATATGACAGCGGCAGTATATCCGTAAATGGCAGTGTCGGCATTCAATTACAATCTGCTTCTCTGCCTGCATATATCAAGGGAATGGAGGCCATCCGTCTTTTCGCGAAATGGAACAGGGTATCCGCAGATGCCTCCATGCTGGCGGCGTTAGGGACAGACAGTTTAGCAGACAAGAAGTACCGGGAAATGTCAACCGGGCAGAAACGGCGCCTCCATTTGGCGCTTGCACTGATCAGTAATCCCGACATCGTATTTCTTGACGAGCCAACCGCAGGGCTTGATGTAGAGGGACGAATTTCTCTCCACGCATATATTCGTACATTAAAAAACTTGGGTAAAACAATACTTTTGGCCAGTCATGATATGGTCGAAGTAGAAAATCTCTGCGACAGCATTGCAATTCTCAAAGACGGTTTGATCGCATTCACAGGAACTGTTGAGGAGCTGACAGAAAAGGTGGGAACACATTATAATGTTCGTATTAAAACTAGCCAGGAGACGAAGGATTTTGAGATAGACAACATAGGCTCCGGTCTGATGGCTATACTCAAGGACTATCAAAAAGAGAATACCGTCATTCAAGATATCCAAGTAGATCGAGGCTCCTTGGAGCAGCATTTTGTAAAGATAGCAAGGGAGGATGACCGATGAACGGATTTTTATATGGCGCTGTTTTGCAGTGGAAACTTGATTTGCGCAGCCGCACTATGTTGATTACCTGTTATGCCGTACCGCTCGCATTCTTTGCAATCATGGGCGGGGTTTTCACATCCATTATGCCGGAGACAACGGATACGTTGATACCCGCTATGACAGTGTTTGCAGTTTCGATGGGGGCATTGATTGGGTTGCCGCCATCACTTGCAGAAATTTACAGAAGCGACATCAAAAAAGCCTATCAGGCAAACGGCGTACCTCTGTCGCTGGGACTGGCGATGACAAATATTTCTGCATTTGTTCACCTGCTTATTATGAGCGCTGTTCTTTATCTGATTGCTCCGCTTGCTTTTGACGCTAAAATCCCGGATAATCCGGGAGTGCATTTTTGCGGAGTGATTATTTTAATTGTTGTGTCGCTGGGGATTTCCAGCATCATCGGTTTAGCGGTAAAGAACATGGCAAATACATCTATGTTTTCCATTCTGATCTTTATACCGTCTACCATGTTGTCCGGAATTATGTTCCCAGCAGACTTGCTTCCCAAAGCGTTTGGGCTTGTTGGAAAATTGTTCCCCGCCACCTGGGGATATGCGCTGATGGCGGAAAATTCTCTGACTGGACACAACCTCTTGCCCCTATTTGCCATCTTCATTATAGCGGTGCTATTGTGCATTATTTTGCTGAAAAGAGTTGAGAAACGATGATGCAGATAAAGTAATCTGCCCAGCGGCAGAAAAGAAAAAGCCGCTGGGCAGACCAAATATCTATGTTCAAATGATATTTTACTGCGGCGGTTTTGTTGCTTCTGGTTCCTTATGACGATTTTACAACTTCGGCACATGTCGGACACAGGTATTTGACATTTTCCTGTTACCCTATGAAATGTAGCAATTCACAGCAAAGCATCTCCTCCTGTGGGCTGCCAATCCAGTGTAACAGCTCCGTGACCTGTCCGAACTGTTACACTCCAACGTTTTGCAGGCATTGCAGTTAATGGCAAGCAGGCTTGCCATTGGATTGTTACCCCACAGGCGGAAACATTTCAGCAAAGGAGTGACGGAAAGTTGAGACAAAAATCGAACTTGGAGCGAAACCTCAAAAAAAGAAAATGCAGCAAACTGCTGGCAGTCCTGCTGGCATTCAGCCTTTTCACAGTCATGCTGTGTGCCTGTGAAAAGGACAAAACACCCGGAGGAACCCTGCCGGATCCGGGGGGCAGCGGATCTGCGGGAACCAGGGGCAGGTACGTGGAAAAAGAAGTTACCCTTCCCCCGGAGCTGGCGGATTGCTCTGTTGCGCACATGTATACAACGGAAAACACCCTGCATCTGCTGACCCTGAAAAAGGAGGGTGACAAAACCTGCCTGCAGGAATGGACCTGTCAGGACGGAGTATTCACCGAGGCAACCAGGGACTGGCTGGCTGCACTGACGCTGCCGGACACAGACTGGCTGGAGGCAAAGCTGGTACAGGGTGCGGACGGGACGCAGTATCTCTACGCCGGTTATGCCCAGGAGAATGATTCCGGCATTGCCTTCACCGGGCACCTGTGGAAGGGCACAGCAGACGGCGCCGTGGAGATCACCCCGGAAAAATGGACCGTTCCCTCCGGAGAATGGGGAACTTATGAAACGATCCAGACGCTGGCGGTACTGGACAACAATACTCTTATAACGCTCTCCTACTACAGCATAGATATTTTGTCCTCCCAGGACGGACATTTGCTGGAAAGCGAACCGGTCTCGACAATTTATGAGGGATCCATTGCTACAGATGGCACGAATATTTATCTTTGTTCCTCAGACGGCATAGACAGCCAGCTTGAAAAGAGAAAAGAAGGCAGAGGGGACGGCGCCCAGACAATACCCTTTCCCACAGACCGTTCCGACACAGGTGCGTTCAGCTTCGGCGGGGGCGGAAGTCTCTTTGTAGATGCGCTCAAAGACGGCTCCCTCATCGCTGCCGGTGAAAATGGCATTTTCCGCCTTTCGGGCAGTACACCGGAGGGAGAATGGGAACAGCTTATCTCCGGAATCGATACCGATTTCTCCACGCCGGACTTCTGGTGCCTGTACCTGTCGGCATTGGAAAACGGCGGTATCTACGCTCTCTTTTCGGCTGACGGGGAACAAAAATTAAATTATTATCAATATGACCCTGACGCGGTCTCAGAGGTGTCGCAGATACTGAAGCTATATACTGTCTATGAAAACTCCCTGCTCAAACAGGCGGCGGCAATGTACCACAAGCTCCACCCGGAAGTGGTCATTGACATCGAGAGCGAATATCCTCTGTATTCCTCTGATATACCAGATTATGACGCCATTTACAAAAGGCTCAATACCCGTCTCTTGGGGAACGATTGTCCGGACATTCTGATACTGGACCATCTGGACATGGACTCCTACAGCAAAATGGGGCTCCTGGAGGATCTGGACAATATGATAAAACCGCTGGAGGAAAGCGGAGAGCTGCTTTCCAATATCACGGGAGCATATAAAGATAAGGACGGCAGGCGCTATGTGGTCCCCCTGCAGTTTGATTTCACCTTTGCCATTGGACGGGATATCGCACCGGAAAATATGTGCTCCATGGAAGCGCTGGCAGCTTTTCTGTCCCAGGCGGATTACAGCTACCTGGGCGAACAGACCACTGCTGATCTGGTCGATCTGTTCTATCCATACTTCTGCGGCAGGATTGTCCGCGACAAGCAGCTGGACCAGGACGCTCTGAAAAAATATCTGGGATACCTGAAGGTCATTGCAGATAATTGCGGCATGATTGATAAGCGTTCTGAAAATGGCTCCCTGGGCGGTATCTGGGACCTGCCCGCAAAGACAAAGCTTGCTCTCACAGGGGCAGGAAGTTTTGGAGGCTGTATCACGCCCATGTCCATGGTAGATTACATTAAGGGAGATTATACCGCCTTTGAAAACAGCTTTACCCCATCTGTAATGGCAGGAGTCTGTGCAAAAAGCCAGTATACGGACACCGCCAGGGATTTCCTGCAGTTTGCCCTGTCCAGGCAGGTTCAGGACGTAGAGTACACCAGAGGTTTCCCGGTGAACATCCATTCCCTGAAAGAGCAGTCTCAAACGGATCGCTCCAATATACTCTTTGTGACGATGATCAAGGGCGAGAATGGGATTGATCTGGAATTTGAGGGGAAACCTTATTCCCAGGAGACTGCCCAACGGCTCGCCGCCCTGTGCGAAGCGCTGGACACGCCCACAAAAGAAGACTCTAAGATACGGGAAGTGCTGATCGAATGCCTGGATGGATATTTGAAAGGCACCCAGTCCCTGGATGATACAATTACTAAAATAGAAAGCGGACTGAAAATGTATCTGGCGGAATAATTCCATGGACAGCCAGGCGAAACCATCCCCAGCCTGGCTGTCCTTTTGTATTCTATTTATGCTGTATATCATATTTTACAGGTCTTTAAATCAGCCAGACCGGTATGATATAATTCTCCCTGTCGATGGCGCTCAACTCCGGCTTCATGCAGATTACCGCCCCCTTTGAACGGGGCGTGGAAGCTCTGTCCAGCAGACCAAATACCTTTGTCAGCTCTGTCCCCGGCTTAGACGTCTTTTTAATTTCAATGGGATTGAGCACTCCGTCATGCTCCAATATGATATCTATCTCCTTTGCATCCTTATCCCGATAATAATACAGATAGGGCTCCATTCCACAGTTCAAATAAGTCTTCCTGATCTCCGCAGTCACATAATTTTCCAGGATAGCCCCATTCATCGCCCCGCTCTCCAGGGTTTCCGCACTGCTCCACTTTGTCAGATAACAGACCAGACCTGTGTCATAGAAATACAGCTTCGGCGTTTTTACCAGGCGTTTTAACAGATTGTTTGAATATGGATGGAGATAGAATATGACTCCCAGCGTCTCCAAAATCCCCAGCCAGCCCTTCGCCTGCTGCTGATTGATATCCGCATCTCTGGCAATCTCCGCCACATTCAGCATCTGGCCGCATCGTGCCGCCACAGCCGTAATGAACCTGAGAAATTTCAATGAATCCACTGCCTCGGACAATTCCCGGATGTCCCTCTCAATATAGGTGCTCAGATAACTGCTGTAGAATATCTGGCTGCTGCTGTTTGAGCCGTTTACAATTGCCGGCATGGAACCTCTGTAGATCCGCTCATAAATCTCCCCTGCATCCGCTTCTTCCCTGCCTTCCTTTCTGGCCTCCAAAGCTTCCATGTCAACGGTAAAAGGGATGGCAACCCCGCCGCAGATTTCCGCCTGGGATAAGGATGTCAACGAAAGTACCGCAACCCGGCCCGCAAGGGATTCCTGCACACCTCTCATCATCTTGAACACCTGGGAACCGGTGAGCCAGAATGCTCCAGGAGCATGGTATTTGTCTACATGTATTTTAATATAAGTAAACAACTCCGGGGCATACTGCACCTCATCGACCAAAATCGGTGGCTTGTGCAGCTGCAAAAACAGCTCCGGATCCGTCTTCGCCATATTTCTCTCATTCAGGTCATCCAAAGTAACATATTTTCTGTCTGTTCCTTCCATCAGCTTCCGGAGCATTGTAGTCTTTCCAACCTGTCTTGGGCCAGTGACAAGAACAACAGGATACTCCCTTGTCACCTGATTCACTACATTTTCCAGATTTCTTGTTATATACTTCATAAAGATCTCCATTCTGCCGACTTTTTAATCGACGGCGCAACCAGCCACAAGAATACTCTTTCTTTCACACCGCTGTCTGCAGCTTCGTCCATTATTTACTCTTGTTTAATTTTAGCCGAAACGCGTTGTAATAGTCAAGGTATTCCAGAGAAATTTCTCAGGTATCATTAACCGTCCGGCCCACAAGTGACACAGCTTAAGTCAATATGTCCAATCCCCCCTTGACTTTATTCCGGATTCAGATTATAATTCAATACGTATTCGGAATAAAGACTCCCGCAGGAAGCTGAAGGAGATTGGGCACTCGCGGCATTCGTAATCCAGCTTTCGCCGACTTTAATACCCATGCATACATGACTATTTTCCTCACTGCCCGCGGGAATCAATGGAGGCTTTATCATGGGACAGTCCCGAAAAAAAATCAGAAGATTGATGATCGCTGTCAACAAAATTGACGGTCTGTATTATTACGCCGCCCGCAAACTGGGCATAAAAGAAAACACCCTTTCCCTTCTGTACGCCCTCTCCGACGGCAGGGAGCACAGCCAAAAAGGAATCTGCGAGGACTGGCTGATCCCGCGTACTACCATCAACACCGTTGTAAAGGAGTGTGTGGACGCAGGCTATGTAGTTCTCACCCCTCTGGGAAACAAGGAAAAATCTGTGTGCCTGACAGAGAAGGGACAAGCCTTCGCTGACAGCATTCTCCGCGATGTAATGACGGCGGAAGCGGACGCCATGGCAGAGACTAAAGAAGAATTTACAGACGAATTTGTTGCGGCATTTGAACAGTTTGCCCAAAATCTGCAGGAAGCCATGACCGCTTCTCTGGATGCCAGAGAGCCGAATGGCACCAATAATTTCGATGCCGCAAAAACAGAATTCTTGAAAAACAAGCTGACTATACGGCAGATTACAGAGAAATCCGAGGACGCCGAAAAGGTAAAAGCCCTGTATAAGCACGCTTTCCCTAAAAACGAACGCAAACCCTTTTGGAACATGCTGTCCAACCAGTCGCTGGACATGGAGTGGCTTGCTTTTTATGACAATGAACAGTTTTGCGGCTTCGCCTGTCTCTTGGACTGCGACAGCATATCGCACATTCTTTATCTGGCAATTGACCACAGGCTCCGGGACAAGGGCTACGGAAGTGCCGCTCTTGCCGCGATCCATGAACACCGGGCCGGGAAACGTGTGATCGTTGATATTGAGCGGGAGGGGAAAAAAGCCGACAACAATGAGCAGCGGCTCAGACGCAAAAAGTTTTATCTTCGGAATGGATATTCAGAAACCCAGATCCGATACCGCTGGAAACACGAGGATTATGAAATCCTCTCTTACGGCGGCAACGTGACCGAACAGGAATTTGACCTGTTCTGGAAACATATTGAAGCCAACCAGGCTTAAGCCATATTCCCCTTAATACTATAAAGCAGGGCAGAAGAAAAGCACTTAGATTCTCTCTAAGTGCTTTTGGCATTTTCATGATATGGTTGGAAAATATAATACCTTTATTTTGCAAAGTTCACAAAATCGCCCTGGTTCATTTCATAGTCAATAAACGACTGCAATTCACCAAGTTGATTTTTCCATGAATTTTCTCTAACCCGCAATTTTTTGAAGCCAAGTTCTTCATAAACATGTTGTGCCCTTTTATTATTTACATTTGTATCAAGAATTATTTTTTTATACCCCATGTCCTTGAATAATGAAAAGATAAGCATACTCAAAAGTATTTTTCCATACCCCTTATTCTGCTCTGAAAATTCACAAATCTTAATTCCGATTTCAACTGTATCTTCGCTTTCCCTGCCATAACCCATTTCACCAATAGGTCTTTTATCAAGTTCAATAATCAAACGTCTGTCTTCATCGGTCTCCTTTTTAATCTTCTCAGCAATTTCGCTTGCCGTTTCACCAGTTCCATTTGGAAAACCCGCATGAGCCATAATCTTTCCATCATTCCACCATGATGCTAATAAATCTGCGTCTTTAACAGTTGCATTTCTAATTGTTAAGTTTCTAAATTGTAATAACATATAAAAATCCTCCGTTTTATTTAGGAGGGTTAAAATAATATTTCCCTCCTCCTGCTATTTTTTCAGAAAATCACTGAATTCCTTCAACTCCTTCTTCTTATCTTCTGAAAGGCTGTTAAATTGTGTATTTTCAATTGCACCCTCTAATGTATATAAATGCACAAGGCACACATTCGGATATTTCCGCTTCAACTTTAGAAACGCTTCCTTTGCACCTGTCTCCATAAGTTCTTCAGATGATTCAATACCAACAGATGCCAGCTTTTTTGCCATTTCCTTGCCAATATTCATCATTGATGTTAATTCCGCCATGCCTTTTCTCCATTATTCCGTCATTTTGCTGTCCCTGCAAAAAATTTATACTGCTCTCACATGATCTTCCATTTCACATGGCTGCCTTCCTCATCTTTGCTGACAAGCAACTGGTCCTCTATCTCCTGCTTCAGCTCTGTCACATGGGAAATAATCCCGATCAGCTTGGAGCCGTCCGCCATCTGCTGCAGAACCCTTACAGCCTGTCCCCTGGAATGCTCATCCAGGGAACCAAAGCCCTCATCAATGAACATGACATCCAGGTTGATGGCAGTGGAGCTCTCCCGGATCTGATCCGCCATGCCAAGCGCCAAGGAAAGCGCCGCCATAAATGACTCGCCCCCTGACAGCGTCCTCACTTCCCGCTCCCTGCCGGTGACGGTGGAGTAAACCATCAGGTCAAGCCCTCTGTTTCTGCCCTTTCCCGCCTGCTCCTCTCCCACCAGCCTGAGCTCAAACTGCCCTGCTGACATTTCCAGGAAGCGTGCGTTAGCCCTGTGAAGGATTCTCCGCAGATAATATCTCTGCACAAAAGTCTCAATATCCATCCGGGCATCTGTCACATTGCCGTCCAGGCGCCTGCGGAGACTCTCCAGCCTTGTGTAATCCTGTATGATCCTGCCCCGCTCCTCCATCTTCGGCGCCAGCGCATGATAGGCGCCGAAATTGTCCTTGTACGCCTCCATGCACCGGGCAAGCTCCTTTGCCGCCGCATCCAGTTCTTCCTCCGCCTTTATGCTGGCTGCCTCCAGCTCCTTTATATCCGGGCGTGCCCGATCACCTATGGTTTCCCTGGCTGTCTTCTGCATTCCCTCCGCATTTGCCTTTTTCCTGTTATATTCATCTACCCTTGCCTGCAGACGCTCTGTCTCCGACTTTGCATATTGATCCGTGATTTCCTTCCACACAGACTCCTCCAGCTTTTTCCCTTCCCGGATCGTCTCGTAAGCCTCCCTGCGTCTGGCGCATTCTTCCTGCTGCGCCGGAAGCTCTTTGCCATAACGCTGGATCAATGCCCTTGTCTGATCTGTCCTGCGCCTGATCTCTGCCGCCTTCTGATCAGCATTCCTGTACGCCTCGTCCTTTTCCTCTTTTGCAGCCGCAGCTTCCGCAAGCACTGCCCGGGCTTCCGTCTCCGTGGGATATTCCCTGTCCTCCTCCAGCCTGGCAAGCGCAGTCCTGCTGCCCGCAAGGGCTGTTCTGACATCCGCCACTCTCTGCGCCCCCTGCTCCGCGGCCTCCCTCAGCATCTGTTTCTTCCCGTCAGCACCTTTCAGGGATTCCTGCACCCGCGCAAAGTTATCCGCGTCCTCCTGCAGTCTCTCTCCCTCTGCCTCCAGCATCTGTTTCCACATACCCAAGAGCTCCGCTGCACGCCCCAGCGTGAATTGCTGTGCCTGCCCTGGCTCCTGCCCCCACATTAACTCCTCCGACATCTGCCCCGGCTCCTGCCCTGGCAAAAACTCCTCCGATGTCTGCCCCGGTAGAAATTCCTCCGGCATCTGCCCTGGCGCACTCTCCGGCACAGACTTTCCACACAAATCCCCCATGCCTTTTATCATGCGTTTTTCCAGGCTCTGCAAAAGCTCTGCCA
>CAOKQK010000102.1 GCA_948470905.1 uncultured Lachnospiraceae bacterium
CCGTTCTGGCAGACGATATATAACACCAGCTCCGGCGTCACCAGCGCAAAGCCCGCGTCTATCGCCAGCGCAAACGCCATATTGATGATCTCCGCCACTTCCTTTGATTCTTTCATGTCAAGCCACGCCTTTCTGTCTCCAATCTTATTGCCTTAAAGCTCACGCCTCCACTGTCAACCTGAAGGGGAACCCCTCTTCCCGTGCCCTTGCCGACGCCATCTGGACCTTCGTGACCGCAATGTCGTAGGGATAGGAGCCCACAACAGCCTTGCCGCTCTTGTGGACCATCAGCATCAGCCGCTCTGCCTCTATCCCGTCCTTGTGAAAAATATCCATCAATATCTCAACCACAAACTCCATGGAAGTAAAGTCATCATTGTGCATGACCACCTTATAATGCCTGGGCTCCCGCACATCTATCCTCGTCTTCTCCTTTACATTTCCCCTTGTTTCTCCCTGTACCGACATATTACCTCATTTCCGCGCCAATGTTTCAAAACTCCTGGCTTTCTCAACATATTGATTGCCTGTCAGGGGGCGGGCTTTACCCACACTCCCTGTGAGGACCTTGCCACGCTTCCTGCAGACTTGCTGACACACTCCCTGGGGGCAGAGACTTTATCCTTCCCTGGGGACAGAAACCTGTAAAAACTTATGTTTACGTGTTCGCTTCGCTGGTCAAATCTCCGGGGATCCTCTGCCCCTGCTTAAGAGCTGCTTCGCGTACATTAAAAACCCTTATCGTCCGCCATAATGGGCAGTCCCTTCCCAAACCGTACTTCGCAGTCTTTCCTGTAAAATGATATCCCATAACAGTCAATCTTACGGTATCCCTCCACCCGCAGCTCCTCCATATATTTCTTTTCATAAATCTGCTCCAGGGCTTTCTCCGCATCCGCCTCCAAGTCATCCACGGAAGCCGACACCTTTAGCTCCAAAATGAACGAACGCCCTCTCAGAGACGGGCTTTTTATAATGATGTCGGCTCGCCCGTCACCGGACTCCCGGTTGGACTTCACCAGGTAATCCTGACTTTGGCTCAATATCCCTGTCAGGAAACCATGGTGAAAATTTTCCGCGCTGTCGTAGAAGCTGATCGTAGAGAAAAGCTGCCCGTTCAGAATCTCACTCACCTTCCCTTCGTCCCCCTCCTCCATGGCACGGTACAGGTCACGGAAGTCCTGTTTCTCTATCTGCTTTCGGAACCATCCCAGGATTGTGGTCTGATAGATCGTCTTCACCTCCGTATTTGGAATCCTCACCCGCAGATAAACGGAAGATTCCCTGAAATATTCGTCCTGCTTCGTCAAATAACCAGTGAAACACAAAAAATTCCACAGGTTCTCTCCCCGGCTGTGCATGTCGCCATAATTGACTTCCTCATGTACCTGGATGTCCAGCGTCCCGCCCCCAAGGAGCGTCTCAATCTGCCCCTTGGTATCCCTGTCCGCCTGCGCAATCATGTCCTTGATGATATCGTTGGAGCTGGTGTTAATCCAGTAAGGGCGTGGGAAGGCGTCTTTGCCCGCGTACAGGTCAGACATAAAATTGATCACGCTCCACGGATTATAGACCTCCGTTTCTCCGAACAGATACCCGTCATACCACTCTTTCATGACAGGAAAACGGTCCTCCACTTCATAATATTTCATAATCTCCAGTATTTCCCGCTCCGTGAACCCGAAATGCTCGCTGTACTGCCGGTTCAATATGGAAACAATCTTCAGATGGTTCAAGCCTGTAAAGATACTCTCTTTTGAAATACGGAGACACCCCGTTATCACCGCAAACTGCAGGCAGTCGTTGGTCTTCAGTGCAGACTCAAACAGAGAGCGGATGAAATCCACCATCTCCCCGTAAAACCCCTTAAAGTACGCGTTCTCCAGCGGCACGTCATACTCATCTATCAATATGACTGTGTTTTTGCCTGTGGCCTGATACAGACACACGCTGAGGAATTTCAGAGAACCGGAATAATCATCATATTCCGCTTTCCTGTCAGCAATCTCTCTGAACTTCCTCTTATTCTCCTCACTCACCCTGTCACATTCAAGTACATACTGATGCCTCTGATATTCTTCCGCAATCTCTTCTTTCAGCTTGCCGTAGGCGGATTCAAAACTCCGCTGTTTCGTCGACTTCAGCGTCAGATTGATCACCGGATAACTCCCCATCTGCCCCGTATAGCTTTCTCCGGCATCCATAATCTTCAGCCCCCGGAAAAGCTCCCGGTTGCGGGCATTTCTCTCCGCGTCCCCGGTATCCTCAAAAAAATACCGGAGCATACTGAGGTTCAGCGTCTTGCCGAAGCGCCTGGGGCGGGTGAACAGGTTCACTTCCCCTTTCAGGTCCAGCAACTCCTTGATCAGCGCCGTCTTATCTATATAATAATACCCTTCCTGGATAACTTTTTCAAAATTATCAACACCTATCGGCAACGCTTTTTTCAGCATACCCTACCTCCCGTTTTCCCCGATGAGAACCTTCTATAAATATATCGAATTTCTGGCGGTAATGCAATGATCAGTTGGTGGTCGTCGAAAAGCTGTCAGGAGGGACTGTCCAAGAACGGATCAGCGGTAGATTTATAAACATACCTGCCGTTCATTTTAGTCTGTAGAAGATACTTTGAAAATGTTTTTGGTGCCAATGGTAATCATAAGTGACACAACACCCGAAAACAAAACAACCGCATATTCAAAGCCTTGTGGAGAAAATACCTGCTCCAATACCCCCTGCCAGTCCAAGCCTTTGCTTCCTTCCAGGAGAATACTCTGAAACCTGTTTCTTATCTGGGACTTGTGTTAATCTGCAGCTTTTTTCAACAGAATCTACTTTCATAATAATTTGCGTAATATCTCCTTATCGTACTTTCGGTATGTTTGTCAAGATATATGGTCACGCATTGAAACAAACACGTAACAGCTCCGTAATCTGCCTGAACTGTTACACAAACCCATTGGTTATCATCTGTAAATACTCCGCCTCTTTAAATCCAACGCATACCCCGTCATCCCCAATCAACAGCGGCCGCTTCACCAGCATGCCGTCTGTAGCCAGAAGCTCGATCATCTCTTTCTCGCTCATGCTGCCCAGCTTGTCCTTCAGCTGCAGCTCCTTATAGAGCAGCCCGCTGGTATTGAAGAACTTCCTCACCGAAAGACCGCTCTTTTGAATCCATACGGTAAGCTCCTCCGCGGTGGGATTCTGCTCCTTGATGTTGCGGCTCTCATAACTGATCTTCTTTTCTTTCAGCCAATTCTCAGCCTTTTTGCAAGTGGTACATTTCGGATACTGTATGAATAACATAATATAATCCTTCCTTTCTGATGCAGCCCCCCGGCTCATTGCTTATAATAACTAAGACAGCACCCTTACCGTCTCGTCCAGGTAGACCTTGAAAATAAAATCAAAATAGGGAATATCTCCAGCCTCCCAGCCAGCATATCCACGATGAGCACCAGCTTGGAAAAGGCGCTGTACGCCCCATAATTGCAGGTCGGCCCCACCATTTCAAAGCCAGGCCCTATGTTATTAAAGCAGGACAGCACCGCGGAAAAATTGGTTGTGATCGAAAAGCCGTCAATGGAAACCAGCAGGAAGCTGACGCCGGTAATAATCGCATACGCCGCAAGGTAGGCATTGGTATTCTGCAGTATTTTTTCATCCACAGGCTGTCCGTTGGAGCGCACCACCTGCACTCTCTGGGGGTGGACCACCCGGCGAACGCTCCTGCGCAGGCTCTTGATGACCAGCAGAAGGCGCCCACACTTAAAGCCGCCTCCCGTGCTGCCTGCGCTGGCGCCTACCACCATAAGGCACAACAAAATTGCCTTGGAGAATCCCGGCCACAGGTCAAAGTCCGTGGTAGCAAAGCCTGTGGTGGTAATGATGCTTGCCACCTGAAAAGCCGCGTGACGCAGCGTCTCTCCCAGTGTCCCATAGAACCCCCGCAGGTTCAGCGCGATCAGCACAGTGCTTCCCACTACGATTCCCAGATACATCCGCAGCTCCTCGTCCCTGAACATCCGCTTAAACTGCCTGATGAGCAGGAGATAGTAGCAGCTGAAGTTCACACCGAACAACAGCATAAAGACCGTACAGACATTTTGGATGTATGGGCTGTAGCCCGCTATGCTGTCATTCTTGATGCCAAAGCCGCCTGTGCCCGCCGTTCCGAAGGCAGTACACACCGCATCAAACAAAGGCATGCGCCCTATGAGCAGGAAAATAATATTGATCACTGTCAGAACGATATACAGCAGGTACAGGATACTGGCGGTCTGTCTCATTCTGGGAACCAGCTTTCCTACATTGGGACCGGGGCTCTCCGCCCGGAGCAGGTGCATGGTGTAGCCGCTGTCATTCCGTCCCGCGGAAGTGATGGCGAGCAGAAATACCAGGACCCCCATCCCCCCCAGCCAGTGGCTGAAGCTCCTCCAGTACAGGATTCCTTTCGGAAGGTCTTCCACCGTGGGCAGGATGGACGCCCCTGTGGTGGTGAAACCGGATACGATCTCGAAAAAAGCGTCGATATAATCAGGGATTGCCCCCGAGGCACAAAAAGGGATCGCTCCCAAAAGGCTCATCACGATCCAGCTTAACCCTACGCACACCAGCCCTTCCCTGGCATAAAACTTATTTTTGACACCTCTGCAGAACAGGGCAAGCAGCCCTGCCACCGCCACAGTCGCCGTAATGCCCCAGAAGAATCCCCGCACCGACGCATATTCTTTCTCCCAAAGGCTGATAAGCATTGCCGGCACCATAAAGACCGCCTCCACCAGGAGGATCCTGCCAACAAATCTTCCCATCATTTTGTAATTCATGATAGCCCCCACACCTACTCAAAAATATCGTTCAGCTGATAAATCCCCTTGCCGCTGTCTGTCACAATGATCACCGTATCCCCGCTGTTGAAGCAGGAGTCACCATTAGGGATCTCCCGCCTCTCACCCCGGATGATACATGCCACCAGGACACCTTTTTTCAGCCTGAGGCTTTTCAGAGCCTTTCCGCAGTGCAGCGTATTATGATCCACCAGAAATTCCATGGCTTCCGCCTGCCCGTCCGCAATGGTATGCACCGTCAGCGCCGCACCCGTCTGATTCTTCATGGCTCGCACATAACGGACAATGGTATTACAGCACAGCTCCTTGGGGCTGATGACACTGCCCAGGGACAGGCTCCCCAGAATATTTGTATTGTCCATGTGTCCCAGCTTTGTGATGACCTGCGGCACGCCGCAGCTTACACCGTACAGGGATATAATGATATTCAGCTCATCCAGCCCCGTCATCGCCACCAGGGCGTCACAGTCAGAAATTCCCTGACTCTCCAAAAGGAACTGACTGCTGGCGTCTCCCTGAGTGATACATGCCGACGGCAAAAGCGCCGCAAGCTGATTGCAGCGCTCCTCATTTTCCTCAATGATCTGGACATTGATGCCGCTGTTCTGCAGAAGCTTGGCCAGATAGAAGCTGACACGTCCCCCGCCGCACAGGATCACCTGCTTTACCTTATGGGTGATGATGCCCAGATTTTTCAGCAAGACCGTAAGGCTGTCCGTAGGCGCCGTCACAAAGATACGGTCCCCCTCCCGGAGCACGAAGTTTCCGTTTGGCGTCACCGCCGTCCCGTTCCTCAGCACGGTACACACAAGAATCTGGCACTTTACCACACTGTTCATGTCGTTCAGCGCCACATTGCAGAGCTTGCTGTCCTCGTCAATACGCAGCTCCACAATCTCCACCCGCCCTTTGGTAAAGGTATCCCTCTTTAAAAAGCCCGGATACTTTAACAGCCTCTCTATCTCCGTTGCCGCCTGTCTCTCCGGATTTACCGACATGGAGAGCGCAAACATATTGCGCATCTCATAAATCTGGTCCGCATATTCGGGATTGCGCACCCGGGCAATGGTATGGATCTCCGGATTCAGCCCATGGGCTGTCATGCAGCAGAGTAAGTTGATCTCATCGACGCCTGTGACCGCAATCAAGAGATTTGCCTCTTTTACACCCGCCTGCAGCAACACCTCCATGGAGGCGCAATTCCCCTGCACCACCATGACATCATAGCGTTCCTCACTGGATTCAAGCACTCTTGGATTGTAGTCGATCAGCGTCATATCATTGTCCTCCGCCGACAGCTGACGCGCCAGAACAGATCCCAATTTCCCGTCTCCCGCAATAATAATCTTCACCGGTTCAATCCCTCCTTACTTCTCCTGACAGGTGTCTCATTGTCCGCAAAAGTCAACAACCCCGCTGCAGAGCACAATGCGTCCGTAGGACGCTATGGTCATGTCCTTTAGGACATTGTGACCCTCGCGGCATTCGCCAAGGCCTTACAGGCTTTGGCTCTCATTGCTCGCGGGAATCATTTAATGATCCGGCGCACCGAAAGTATCGTCCTGTAATTTGCCTTGCTGACCTTGATGCCGCCGCTGGGGTATGGCTTGCTGTTGCTGGCGTGGACGATCAGGCCGCCGCCGATGTAAATTCCCACATGCCCGTCATAGCAGATTATATCTCCCGGCTGCGCCTGGTCATAACTGACCGATTTGCCCGCACTCCTCTGATCATAGGAAGTCCGGGGGAGCGAATAACCAAACTGTCCATATACCGTATAAATAAATCCGGAGCAGTCCGCCCCTTTTGTCAGGCTGGTCCCCCCATACACATAGGGATTGCCTATGTATTGGCAGGCAAACCTTGCCACCTGCTTGCCAAGCTCGCTTCCGGAGGCATTGGCAATGGTCGTGCTGTAATCAGTGGTTGCATAGGTTGCCTTGGCCGCAGCGGCTGCTGCCTGCTCCTTCGCCAGCTGTGCCTGCAGCTCCTTCAGCTTCTTCTGCTCCTGCTGTATGAGCTTCTTTGCCGCTGCCGCCTCCTGCTTTGCCTTTGCAATCTCCGCGTCGTAATTGCTCGAAGCCTTTTCTTTCTGCGCCAGCAGGACGTTCAGATTTTCCTGCTGGTTCTTAAGGCTGAGATGGTCCGCCTCCAGCTGGTCCATATCGTTTTCCAGGGAAGCCTTTTCCTCCTCCAGCTGATCCCACAGGTCATGCACCTCATCCTTGGCGCCAATATAATCCTCCAGGATCTGGTTTGCATACTGATACACTCTCTCAATATATCCCATACGGTTCAGGATATCCGAAAGCCCTTTTCCCTCCAGCAGGGCGCTCAGATAGGAGCTGTCGCCTTTCTCATACATCATCCGGGTATACGCCATCATGTTCTCACGCTGGGCTTCCTCGCGCTCCACAGCCGCCTCATACGCCGCCTGCGTCTCCTCTATCTGGGCCTTTTTCTGCTCAATCTCCGCCTCCTTTTCGGCAATCTCATCTTCCTTAAGCCCAATGCTGGTCATGGTATTGATGATCTCCGAATTCAGGTCGTCTATCTCCTCCTGCAGAATATCCTGCTCGTCCTGCAGGCTGGAAATCTGGTCATTCAGGTTCCCCAGTTCATTCTCATGTTTGGTGATGGAAGATGTTATATCATTTATGGCGCTGTTTGTCGCCTCCGCCGTCAAGGGCCTCCACATACAGACCCCGACACTGACCGCTCCCGCTGTCAACAGCCCTGCCAATATATTGTTCTTTATTCTCATCCTGGTCTTCCTTTCTATGCACGCAGCATGCTCCAGTGAAACGCTGGCCAAAGCGTTTTCCGCGCAAATTGCATCGAAATGCGTCCGCAGGCGCATTTCGATTGTGGACTCCGCCATGCCGTATGGCAAAACAGCCTCCCATACTCAATTTGGCATTTGTTCGATCGTTCCCTATATGAGCATACCACACTTTCCCATAATATTCACCCTGGAAAACCTTAAGATTTTATAACCTGCGAGTCTGGCAATAATTGCAGGGCGATTAAAATCGCCCTTGAAACGCAGGTTTGACTTCGCGGAAGGAGGTGTCTGAGCTGTTACAGCCTTACAGCTCACAGTTCTTCACGGTCCTGGGGAAGGGGATCACATCGCGGATATTGCCCATGCCCGTGAGATACATCACGCATCTCTCAAAGCCCAGGCCAAAGCCTGCATGCCTCACAGAGCCATATTTCCGCAGGTCCAGATAGAAATCATAGTCCTCCTTCTTTAAGCCCAGCTCCTCCATCCTCTGCTCCAGAAGCTCCAGCTTATCCTCTCTCTGGCTGCCGCCGATGATCTCCCCGATGCCGGGCACCAGGCAGTCCATGGCCGCAACGGTCTTGCCGTCGTCATTCAGCTTCATATAAAATGCCTTGATCTCCTTGGGATAATCCGTCACGAACACCGGACGCTTAAACACATCTTCCGTCAGGTAACGCTCGTGCTCGGTCTGCAGATCACAGCCCCAGAATACCTTGTAGTCAAAGGCATCGTTATTTTTCATAAGGATATCCACTGCCTCCGTATAGGTAACATGTGCAAAGTCGGAATTCGCCACATGTTCCAGCCTCTGGATCAAATCCTTATCCACAAACTGGTTAAAGAACGCCATCTCCTCCGGCGCGTTCTCAAGCACATAACGGATAACGTATTTCAGCATTCCCTCCGCCAACAGCATGTCATCCTTCAGATCCGCAAACGCCATCTCCGGCTCGATCATCCAGAATTCCGCCGCATGACGTGTGGTATTGGAATTCTCCGCCCTGAATGTAGGGCCGAAGGTATACACATTCTTAAATGCAAATGCAAAGGTCTCCACATTGAGCTGCCCGCTGACGGTAAGGTTCGTGGGCTTGCCAAAGAAATCCTGCCCAAAATCAATGCCGCCGTCCTCCGTCCGCGGAGGATTATCCAGATCCAGCGTAGTCACCTGGAACATCTCTCCAGCTCCCTCGCAGTCGCTTCCTGTGATCAGAGGCGTATGCACATAAACAAAGCCTCTCTCCATAAAAAAGCTGTGGATCGCATAAGCGATCAGCGAACGCACCCGGAACACTGCCTGAAAAGTGTTGGTCCTGGGACGCAAATGCGAAATCGTGCGCAGGTACTCAAAAGTATGGCGTTTTTTCTGCAGGGGATAATCCGCTGTGGACGGTCCTTCCACAGCCACCTCTGCCGCCTGCATCTCAAAAGGCTGCTTCGCGCCCGGCGTCTCCACGATAGTCCCCTTGACGATCAGCGCCGCGCCCACATTCATCCTGCAGAGCTCGCCGAAATTCTCAAGCCTATCCCCATATACAACCTGGAGCGGCTCAAAAAAAGTTCCGTCGTTGATGATCAGAAATCCAAAATTTTTGGAATCCCTGTTGCTCCTGACCCAGCCGCCCACTGTAATTTCCTTACCAATATACTTTTCGCGGCTGCGGTAAAGATCCCTGATGTCTGTCAAATCCATTTTCATTAACCTCCTATTCCAGTTCCGCCTCTACACTCCAACGCCCCACCTGGCTGGAAGGAAATTCCATCTGATAAAGATTCAGCTGGATTTTCCTTCCGGGGCGTTTTCGTTTCGCGGCTGTTTTTCCAGTTCCGCCTCTGACGGTGCCTGTTATTTTTTATTCCGTACCCTGAGATGAGGCTGTCGCCATCTCTACCAGATGCTCCATAACCCTTTCACTCATAAAGAAATTGCGAAGCAGCTCTCTGGGGATCTCCGCCTCCAGCTCCTCCACAGAAAGATAACCGTTCTCAAAAGCATAATCGCTGATCAGCCCATCCAACTCCTCATCGCCCACCGTCCAGCCTTCCTGATTGGCAATCGCCTGCAGCATAAGCTCCTGACGCGCCTGAACCTCCCCGTAGAGAACCGCATAATCCTCGCTGTTCATCCTGAAATAGTAATTTGTGTACATATCCGGAGTCGTATTCATGCTTTGGGCAACTTTCTCAATGCTGTTCCGGTACATCTCCCTGTAAGACTCCACATAAGACTCCGGCAGCTCACCAATGGTGCTCCCCTTTGTCAGCTGCTCCATGATGGCGTCCTGTACGGAATACAGGTACTCCTGCTGCACCTGTCTGTCCAGATAATCTATGACATCCTGGCGCAGCTCCTGCACATTTGTGATCCCGTCAAGCTCCAGTGCCGCCACCACGGAATCCTTCATATCTTCCAGCCCGGGCTGGATAAAGTTCACTGTTACCGTAAAGACCACCGCCTGCCCCGCCAGTTCGGGACTGTTCTTGTAATTCTCCGGAAAGGTAAGGTTCAATTCCCTTGTCTCTCCCGGCATCGCCCCGATCAGCCCCGACTCAAATCCCGGGATAAAGCCGCCCGAACCAATCTCCAGATTGTCCCCGGAGGAAGTCCCCCCGCCGAAGGCAACGCCATCCTTCGTTCCCACATAGTCTATGTTGACGATATCCCCGTTCTCCACCGGACGGTCAAGGATGCCGCCGTTTTCACGGGTCACGTTGCTCTGATAGACTGCCAGCAGCAGCTGGTTGCACTCCTCCTCGCTTACGGCATATTTCTCCACAGAGACTTTAATATTCCTGTAATCCCCCAGTGTCACATAATTTTCCACCTTCATCCCGTTCAGGCTGGTCTCCGTTTCCGCGCCGCAGCCCACAAACAGGCATACGGCAAAAAGCGCCGCCAAAATCCCTGCTCCCATCCTTTTCTTCATAATATGAGCCATATGATAACCTCTGCCTTTCTATCGTTGTCCGCTGTTGTCTGTATTTTACCACAGCCCGGTGTCCTGTCTGAAGTGTCATTGTAATTTTAAGCCCTGACCAGGAGCAAAATTACAATTATTATGATTCTAACATAATCCCGCCCTTTTTTAAAGCACAATTTTCACAGTCGCAGCCGCCTTATAATTTTTGTTGCCTATCCATAGGTATCTGTGATAAAATAAAACCACAGTCCAGCGCAGCGACGGAATTATAATTTAAGAGGAGGCCCATCATTTATGAAACCATGGATGATCGTATCGATCGTAATATTGGTAGTACTTATTGTGGCAATTGTGGTACTTTATTTTCTCGGAAAGCGGGCACAGAAAAAGCAGGCAGAGCAGGAGGAAATGCTCCAGGCAAACAAACAGACCACCTCCATGCTGATCATTGACAAAAAACGGATGAAGCTCAGAGACGCAGGGCTGCCGCAGATTGTCATTGATCAGACTCCCAAGGCAATGCGGGGCGCCAAGCTGCCCATTGTCAAAGCCAAGATTGGCCCCCAGATCATGTCCCTGATCTGTGATGAGAAAATCTTTGACTCCGTCCCCGTCAAAAAGGAGGTCCGCGCCGTGATAAGCGGCATCTACATCCTGGAGGTCAGGGGACTTCACGGCAAACCGGTGGCTGCACCCCCCGCCAAGAAAAAGGGACGTTTCAGGCGCGCCCTGGAAATGGCACAGGAAAAAGCCGGTGCAAAGCCGCTGAAATAGCCGTCCCATGTACTATGTTGCTCTTCCATTACGTCATTCGCAAAACGTATCTGCAAAAACCAGCCGGACAGGCTGGTTTTTGTGTCAAGCATTTTTGAAAATGTCCCGAAAAATTTATAACATTAGCCCTGGCTT
>CAOKQK010000103.1 GCA_948470905.1 uncultured Lachnospiraceae bacterium
TACTGGTGTTGCAACGATTTTATTTTGTTCAAACTGTCAAAGACGGGATTATAACACCAATTTCATAGTATAGGGAAATTTTCTTAAATAAAATACCCCGCAGCAGATTCCTTTGGCCAAATACCGGCAGCGTCAGGCTCATTGACCAATCCAGTACCCTGCAAGTGAACTTGCAAAATTCTTTCTTGTGGATATGAGGATAATTCTCAGCCTTTTTGTGGTTAACTTCCAGGAAATCCACTAAATCCACAGAGTTATCCACATATACACATGTGTCATTTTCAATTTTTTCACATGTCATATTCTTTTTTCCACGACGTCATTTCCTGCAAATTAGAGCCACTCATCCCAAAAACGTTCCACCCGTCTGGAAATCGTCTCCAGAGTCACAGTCTCATAATGCTCCCATTCCCGTGGAAACAGCCTCCGATAGGCAAACTGCAGGAAACGCTCATCCAAAAGCGCAACAATCCCCACATCATCCATGGTACGAATGACACGCCCCGCAGCCTGCAGAACCTTATTCATGCCCGGATACCGGTAGGAATAATCAAAGCCGCCCTCCCCGGCTTCATTAAAATAATCCTTAAGGATCTCCCTCTCAAAGCAGACCTGGGGCAGCCCTGTGCCCACAATGACGGCACCTATGAGGCTGTCATTCTTCAAGTCAATGCCTTCACTGAAAATACCGCCCAGCACACAGAAGCCGATCAGACAGTTGTCTTCCTCCTCTATATCCATGTTGATCACGCTTCTGCTAATGGCATCCACATGGATGACCTGCTCAGTCAACTCCTTTTCTTCGCCGCAGAATCCCCCTCTGCCCTGAAAATGCGCCAGAAATTCCTCCCTCTCACCTTCACTCATGTACTCGCTCTGGATAATGCATTCCCTGCCCCTGTCCGCAAACCTTTCCACATATTTCTCATAGATGATCCTCAAAAATGCATATGACGGGCAGAAGACCATATAATTTCCATGCCTGTTCTTCACAATTTCTTCAATATACCGGGCAATGTTATCATACTCCTCCTCTGACCGCCTTGTATACTTGCTGGTAACATCTTCCGCAATAAATAACGCCCGTTTCCCCGGGTCAAAAACAGACTGCGCATAGACCTCATAATCCTCTGCAGTCCCGCCCAACAGCTTCTTGTAATACTGGATGGGCAGAAACGTGGCCGAAAAAAGGATGGAGCTGCGCCCTCTCAGCATACAATTCCTCAGATTCTCACCAGGGTCGACACAAAAAAGCTTGATCAGGAAGCTTCCGTCATCGCACAGCTGCGTATATTTCACATAGTTCTCGTCCGCAAGCTCATACATTTCCAGGAAATGCCCAATGTCAAAATAAAAATCCAAAAGCTGTTCCCTGACGAAAAGCTGTTCTTCCTCCTGCTCCGAAAGATAATCCTCCATGACCCCATGAAGCTTATCCAGGCTTTGAACAAAATCATCTATGCCCTCCACCAGGCTGCACTGCCCGCCTGCACGCTTTAAGGCAAGCAGTTCCTGATTGCACTTCTCCAGCAGATAAACCAGCCTGTCCACATAGCCCTGCTTCACCAAAACGCTCCTGCCTCCCCGGTGAGCCTTCCTGCTCCCCGTCTCTGCGAGGTCTGCATCTGCTCCGAGATCGATCTCTGCGTTCAAGCCATTACTGATTTCCCTGTTCAGTCCAATCCCCATTTCCCCATTCAGTCCAATATCTGCTTCCACATGCAATCCGGTATTGATTTCCGCTTTCATATCCCCATCAAGATCATTTTCAGCCCCGGTACTGAGTTGGTCAATATCTATCGCCCTGTTTTCTGTCACATATGTCATATTTTGTGTCATTTCCAATGTCATCTGCCCGGAAATGCCTGATTTTCTTCTCTTTTTCGGTTCTGACACACATGACAGAATTTCTTCTTTTATCCCTTTTCGCAGCTCCAGAAACTGCTCTTTTAACAATGCAGCACTGTACATTTCCCTGCCACGCTCCAAAAGGTTATGCGCCTCATCTATCAGGAACAGGTAATCGCCGTTTGTTCCCTCTGAAAAAAAGCGCTTTAAATACACATGGGGGTCAAAGAGATAATTGTAATCGCCAATAACCACATCCGCAAAAAGACTCATATCAAGACACATCTCAAAAGGGCACACCTGATGCTTTCGGGCATAAGCTTCTATTTTCTCTCTGGTAAAGCCCTCCTCTGAAGTCAACAGTTCATAAATTGCATCGTTGACCCTGTCATAATGCCCTTTTGCATAGGGACACAGCTCAGGGTTACAGTCAACTTCCTCCATAAAACAGATTTTTTCCTTCGCTGTAAGAATAACGCTCTTAATATGCAGCCCTTTCCCACGCAAAATATTCAGAGTGTCATCAGCAACTGTCCTGGTAATCGTCTTCGCCGTGAGATAAAAGATCTTGTCACCCATGCCCTTACCCATGGCCTGAAGCGCAGGATATATCGTAGAAATCGTCTTGCCCACTCCGGTAGGCGCCTCCAGGAAAAGCTTCTTCTTGTGATAGATGGTCTTGTATACATTAGTTACAAGCTCCTTCTGTCCCTCCCGATAAGGAAACGGGAACGGCAGCCCCCGGATTGACGCCTGCCGTATCCCCTTCCACTGCCACATATAATCCGACCACCTTCGGTAAGCCGTTATCAGCTCCTCAAACCATGCGGAAAGCTCCTCAAATGTATAATCCTCATAAAAATATCGCACATCCTCAGATACCATATTGCAATAAGTCAGGCGGACCTGCAGCCTGTCGAGCTTCTCCTGCAGACCGTACATGCAGGCATAACATTTCGCCTGCGCCACATGTACAGGAACAGGCTCCCGCATTTTGGCAAGCTCTCTATAGGTACCCTTGATCTCGTCAATGACCGCCTCCTTTTCATGACGGATAATGCCGTCCGCCCTCCCTTCCACAACCAACCGGTACCCCTCTGCAGGTATCGTGATCTTAAGAGGTACCTCCGCCTGATATTCCGAACCCATTCTCTTTTGAATCATGCGATGGATTCTGCTGCCTTCCTGCATCGCATGATCCGACGAAGCGTGGCGGCGGTTGTCGATATCGCCGCTTCTTAAAACAAATTCAACAAGCCCCCTCACGGAGATCCGTATCTCACCAGGGGAATCTTCCAGCCTGGTGTCAAAATCCTCTGGTTCCCTGTCTGACAGCACCCTTTCCGCCCCCGTATCCTGCGCTCCCCTGTCTGACGGCACCCTTTCCGCCCCCGTATCCTGTGCTCCCCTTGTCTTCCCAACGTTTGTAATCTCCACATTAATCCTCCGGTTTCAGTTCCAATCCAACCATACACTTACAGGAACCGAATTGGTACAATGATGATCCTGCAGCCCCAGCAGCCCTCTCAAAATTGCAAAAATACATCCATGTGCTCATTGCCCGCTGGAACAGGTCACTTATATACTGAAAAACTCCCTACGTAGATAGTACTCTATCTGACATAGGGAGTCAATTTTTAAGTAATTTAATTTCCTTTTACTCAATTTTCTTTCATTAACTTTTTCTTCAGCATGCTACCGCATATTGCTTTAACAGTTCTTCCAGCTTCTCGTTGTACCCCTCATAGGAAACACTCAGCGGCTGCCGGAAATCAAGCCCGTACACACCCAAAAAGGATTTCGCATCTACTACGTAGCTGTTATAAGAAATGTCGATGTCAAAATCGCATTCAGATGTTACATCTACGAAATGCTGAACCTTATCGGGACTTAAATTGATTGTCTTAACCATTTCCATCCTCCTTTTTAATGTGGAAACCAAATCTATATTACTATGATTAACCATTATATGCAATTTATTCAAAAATATAAAGTGGCTTTTATGACAAAATTAAATTTTTTTATGCTTTTTTTTTAGGTATTTTTACTTGCCAATGTTTCTTTGGATGTACTTTGGGATTCTGCTATTCGCCGGAAATATATTTTCTTAATGCTACCCCAGTATAGGAATTCCCGCATTTAACGACTTCTTCCGGTGTACCTGCGCATACAACCTTTCCCCCTCTTTTCCCGCCTTCCGGACCTATATCAACAATATAATCTGCCACCTTGATCACATCCATGTTATGTTCTATGCAGATAATGGAATTCCCCCTTTCCACCAGCTGCGAAAAAAGCTCCAACAACTTCCTGATGTCCTCAAAATGCAATCCTGTTGTAGGTTCATCAAATATAAAAAGAGTATTTTGTTTTTTTGTCATAGTGAGATATTTAGTCAATTTGATACGTTGTGCTTCTCCTCCTGAGAAAGAGGTGGACACCTGTCCCAATTTCATATAACCCAATCCGACATCAACCAGGGTTTTCAATATGCGCCTTATTGTATCAGAATCTTCAAAATGCTCATATGCCTGCTCTGCTGTCATATTCAAAATCTGGCTGATATCCTTTCCCTTGTATTTCAGGGATAGAATTTCCTCCTTGTACCTCTTGCCTCCACAGTCCGGGCACTCCGCAAGCACTTCATGCACAAAATATACATGCCTCTCAATCATCCCCATTCCGCTGCATGTTTCACATCTCCCCCCAGATACATTAAAGCTAAGCATCTCTGCTGTTATATGCTTCTCTTTTGCCTCAGGTAAACTGGCAAATATCTTTCTGATTTCATCAAAAATACCCACATAAGTAGCCAGGTTAGATCTGGATATTCTGCCAATAGGTGTCTGATCCACCAATACCACATCGTCAAGACATTCCCACCCAGTCAACTGGATCCCATGCCCTCCCTTATCCTCCGCTTTTCCGAATCTAGTCAGCAATTCCTCATACAGCACATCACTGACCAACGTACTCTTGCCGGACCCTGAGACCCCTGTGACTACAACAAATCCGCCTATTGGAAACCTGACGGAAACATTCTCCAGATTATTCATACTTACATGATCCAGGCAAAGCCACTGTTGTGCTTTTCTTCTCTCTTTTGGTATATCTATCTTGTACTCACCGCTCAGATATCTGCAGGTAATGGAATCATTCTGTGTATCCAGCTCCTCAATCTTCCCGGCAAAACATATGTCGCCGCCATTGTCACCGCCGCCCGGTCCCAGATCTACCAAATAATCCGCATTGCGTATCACAGTCTCATTGTGATCCACCACAATAACAGTATTATCTTCTTTTTGCAGACACTTCATTGCTTCCACGATAACCTGCTTATCCCGCTCATGCATGCTTGCCGAGGGTTCATCCAACACATAAATCAATCCCCCTAAATTTGTCCCCATATAATTAGCCAATCTAACATGTTGAAGCTCCCCGCCCGAAAGCGTATTTGTTCCTCTGTTAAGAGTAAGATAATCCAGGCCAAACTGATTAAGAAAATACAGCTTTTTGCATATCTCATTTAAAGAAAAATAAGCAACCTCCTCTGTATGCGGTTCATTTTTCATTTCCTCAAGCATATGTTTACTTATTCCATATAGCTCTCCAAGCTCAGTATCAAACCACTCTGCAATATTTAATCCTCCAAATTTTACTGTCAATACCTCCGGACGAAACCTGATGCCTGCACATTCCGGGCAATCTGAATACTTCATATACTTTTCTATGCTTTTTACTCTGTTTTGATCTTTATTGGTCTGGTAAGCCTTTCTCAAATGAGGGATAATGCCATGATACACATAACTCATCACAGAACCCTTTTTTTTATCATGGTATTTGATCTGTTTATCTCCGGTACCATACAACAAAATACCCTTTTGGTCTTTACTTAATTGTCCAAACGGAAGATTATAGTCATATCCATATTCCTCTGCCAGGGCTTCAAAAAATATGGAGACATACTTAAATATTGTCCCCTTGTCCTTACCCCAGGGCTGGTCCTGAATTGGCAGATCAGGTCTGGGAATGATCCTGTCAACATCTAAGTCTATCCTCCGTCCCATGCCATTACAGGCCGGACACATACCTTCCTTCGTATTATAAGAGAACATTTGTCCCGAAAAAACTTTCTGTCCGGTCCTACACTTCGTACACACACGATCCTTCTGATTTAATATTTCCCCACATATAGGACATTGTTTTATTCCCTTGTCTGAAAACAATATTCTCAGATATGTGGCAATATCAGTCAATGTTGCAATTGTTGATCTCGGATTATTATTATGGCTCTTTACCTGACGTAATGCCACTGCCGGGCTCAGGCCTTCAATGTAATCCACATTTCTTTCCTTTACCACATTTGAAAGCTCATCAGATACCGCATCCATATAACGCGAGCTTCCCTCATTATAAATAATGTCAAATACCAATGTTGACTTGCCGGAACCACTGGCTCCCGTAACCGCCGTAATTTTGTTTTTGGGGATTCTTACATCAATTTTTTTCAGATTATTTTTTCTTGCCCCTTTTATATAAATATCCATAATTTGCCTCCCTAAACGATTTGCAAAAAACATCCAAATCCGTCTCAGCCGAATCAATTCTATTGCGTTTCAGCATCAAAATTCAATCATATACTCCCGGAAACGCAGCGGCAGCATATTCCGCTGAAGCTGTGCATTCCTGCGCCCCTCGATGGTAATTGCATGGCAGAACTCACGGAAAAGCTCCTGATACTGTAATTCAGCCTCCGAAATTTTAAGCTTCCCAAGCTTACCCTCAAGCCCTCCTGCATTGGATGTCCTGTCCCCCGGCACTCTTTCATTCTCCCCACAATACAGCACCCACTGCTTTCCCGCCGGATGAATGCCGAACAGCCCCCTCCTGTCATCGTACATCACAAAATTTTCTATAGGCAGCCTGTCCGCAAAGTGCGGCATCAGAAAGGTCAGGATATTATTCTTTGGCCCGATCCTGGAATACAGCATTCCGTTCTCCAGCTCCTGAAAGCGTACAAAGCCTTTCAAATGGTCAATCTCCCGCCATGTATTCGTCGCCAGGGCAAAAGCTTTGTTGACAAAGTCGTCAGCCAGGTTATCAAAAATATGCCCCCTGTTTACCTTTCTCTTTAAGCCATCCGCTACCGTCCGATACACCGCCTGCGCCTTTTCATCATCCTCCGCTGCAAGCGCCATGCAGAGAAACAGATAATCCTTCTCCCCGAAACGGCAGTTTAAGGTGTTCATCACCTTCCTGGTCTTTTCCCAGTCAGGCACGACCTGTACATCCTCCGCAAACAGCATGGGCTCATCATTCAGCGACAGATATGTGTCCCCATGATCCCTCTTTTCCTCATATGCAAGATAGATTGCAGTAAAAATCCCCTCCAGGGAATCCTCACATCGATAAACTGTCATATATCTTTCCCCATATCACCGGACTGCAAAAAATGTTTATTGCCCATCCGCAAAAAACGTACACGGCGTAATACCTGCCTTTTTACAGCTGTCCCACCACCGCCTGCAGCTGCTCCTCCTCCGCAAGCGGACGCGTAAATGCCCCATCGTCAAACAGGGACATCTGTCTGTAGCTCATACCGTCACTGCCAAACTGCACCCTTTCCTTTTCATGGGTGAGATTACGTACAATATAGTCCTCCTCCATTTTGACAGGATACATCATCCTGCCATTGCAGGTGATAAAATACAGTGCCCGCTTCAGCACCACTCCGATTTTCTTCAGGTCCGCAAAGGACAGATTGGCGCTGCGCCTTGCAGCCACGATACGCTGGGCACTCTTGACGCCCACCCCCGGCACACGCAGAAGCATCTCCATGGGAGCGCGGTTGATCTCCACCGGAAACTGTTCCAGATGCCTCACTGCCCAATCCTCCTTGGGATCCAGCATCACATTGAAAAAGGGACGCCTTTCGTCCAGCAGCTCGTCCGCGCGAAAACCGTAAAACCGCAGCAGCCAGTCCGCCTGGTAGAGCCTGTGTTCCCGCAGCAGAGGCGGTCCCCCGGGCAGAGCAGGCAGGGTGCTGTCCCCATTCACATTTACAAAGGCGGAGTAAAACACTCTCTTAAGCGCAAACTTCTGATAAAGGCTCTCCGCTACACTTAAGATCTGGTAATCGTTCTCCGGCGTGGCACCTATGATGACCTGGGTAGACTGCCCGCCCGACACAAACCTGGGGGCATTACGGTACAACACCAGATCGTTTTTGTTCTCCACGATTCCGTTCTGTATCTGACGCATGGGCGTCAGTATGGTCTTGCGGTGCTTGTTGGGCGCCAGGGCGCGAAGCCCCTCCGCCGTTGGCAGCTCCAGGTTCACACTCATCCTGTCCGCCAGATAACCTGCCATCTGGATCAGCTCCGGTGCGGCTCCAGGGATCGCCTTCACATGGATATAACCGTTAAAACGGTATTTTGTGCGCAGCAGATAAATGACTCTGTAGATCAGCTCCATGGTAAAAGAAGGGTTCTGCAGAATACCTGAACTCAAGAAAAGCCCTTCTATATAATTCCTCCTGTAAAACTCCATGGTGAGGGTGCATATCTCCTCCGGGGTAAATGTCGCCCTGGGAATATCATTGGAACAGCGGTTCTGACAATACTTACAGTCAAAAATGCACTCGTTTGTAAGCAAAATCTTCAAAAGCGATATGCATCTTCCATCCCCGGCAAAGCTGTGGCAGATACCCGACTTCACGCAGTTGCCCATACTCTGTCCGTTGCCCTTGCGCCCCACACCGCTGGAGGTACACGCCACATCATACTTTGCCGCGGCTGTCAAAATCTTCAGCTTTTCCATAATTGGCTGTTCTCCGCCCATGACCAGATATTCCATGTCCCTGCACCTCTTTCTTCCACCTCTCCTGCACGGATTTATCCTGTGCTATCTGTACACATTATTTTTGAGCACTCCCTTACTTCTGCTTCTCAGTCCAGCAAGAACATCCGTTCTTATACAGTCTAGCACATATGTTCGTATTTGGCAAGTGTTTTTTTGCATTTCACACCAAAGTGTACACAAGTCTCACAAAATTACATACAAATACAATGTACCTTGTCACTCATCATACCGTACCATCTCCTCCGTATATTTCCTTTCCATATCATGCCGGATTTTCCTGTTTTCAACCGTTTCAAAAATAATGGAAAAGTCATAATCCGCCGGATACAATTCCTCTGCCGCCACATGAAGCTTTACCCTCTTATGATTGATCCATATCTTTTTGCCGGGTAATTGCACTCTCAAAACGCCTTTTTCATTTATTGGCTCACACACAATCCCGATCTTCCTGTCCGGGTAGACCATAACGCTGTCACCCAGCCTGTATTTCTCACTGAAATCTGCTCTGTCCTTTGCTTTCCTGCTCTTAACGATCCTGCCGCCGGTCTTTTTGACCGCAAAGCCCTCTTTAGCGAAAGCCTCCTCTGCAGAATCCCCCGCAACACTTCCTCTGACAGCAATTTCCCCCACTGAATCCTCCGCAGCACCATCCCCCTGAAAGGCATAAGCGTCAACAGCCGCCTTGCCATAGGCCGCCCTGATTGCCACCCGCAGCATTTCACCGGGCATTCCAAGCCTGCCTGCAATATAGAAGGCACAACTCTCACCGGCTTCTCCCAACACCATCTGATAAGTGGGTTTCAGCGTCTCCTTATCGAAAGCCATCCTGGCATTCATCACATCCTGCGCCTGATCCGCATACTCCTTTACCTCCGGATAATGGGTGGTTACAAGAAAGATTGCGCCGCTTTTCCGGAGTTCTTCCAATATGGCAATAGCAATCCCCATCCCCTCCGCCGGATCTGTGCCGGAGCCAAGCTCATCCATGATCACCAGGCTCTCCCTGTCTGCTTCCCCCAGCACTTCCAGCGCATTTTTGATATGCGCCGAAAATGTTGATAGATTCTCGGCAATATTCTGCCCATCTCCAATATCACACAGATAAGAACTGTTCATGCAGATATCCGCCTCTTTGCAGGTGACATGCAGTCCGCACTGAGCCATCATACAATTGAGCATAACTGTCTTTATGGCCACCGTTTTGCCCCCTGTGTTGGGACCCGTTATGATGATCCCCCGAACCTTTTCTCCTATCTGGAACTGCAGGGGGACATTTATCTCTTTATCCATCAGCGGATGTCTGGCATCCTTCAGACTGATCCTGCGCTCCGTATTAATCGACGGCTCCGCCGCATCCAGGTCAATGCTCAGCTTACCCTTTGACAATATGAAGTCCAGTTTCTCAATCATTGCAATATTTTCCTTCATCACATCAGCGGACGCCGCTGCCATCGCGGTTAAAGTGTACAGGATCCGATATACCTCGTCTTCCTCGCTTATCTTAAGCAGCTGCAGCTCCTCATAATATTTGGCAACCCCCGCCGGCTCAATGAACAACGTGTTTCCAGTGGCAGACTTATCAATAACACTGCCCGCAATTTTCAGTTTATTCTCTTTTTTGACCGGAACACACACTCTGCCATTACGCAGGGTACAATAGCTGTCCGCCATACTTTCCTTATTGGAGCGCATGATCTGTTCCGCCTTCTGCTTCATCTGTTCTTCGCATCTAATGATCCGCCCCCTGATCTGCTCCAGCTCCCTTGACGCATGGTCGTCTACCCTGCCGCCCCTGATCTGTCTCCCGATTTCTTCCCGCAGCTCTTCCAGAGTGTCCAGATTCTCCTCATAATATGCTAACGGATTGTCATACATTTTCCCTCTGTCCAGCCAGTCTTTCAAACGCCTGATCATCGCCAGGACAGTTTCTACACGTTCCAGCTGATACGGTGTAAGACAGTCTCCTTTCTCCGCCGTCATGAAAATACCTTTTATTTCCGTAAGATTTTGCAAAGGCGGCGTCCCAAGCCTTTCAATCAGATTCCTGCCATCCGTAGTATCCCTGAGCTGCTTTCTCAATTCCGTTTCCCTAAGATAAAATGACACCTCTCTTATTTTCTCCTGCGCCCATTCCGTAACTGCCAGATTTGCCCACATCTCTTTTATTTTGTCAAACTCTATCTGCTTTTCCATGTTCATTTACGCGTTCTCCCTTCTTTTCACTTAGGCTCTGTTAATAAATAACTTGTTCATCCGGCTTGCCTAGATCCACATAGCCTTCGTTGTCATCAGCCGCCCTGAATATTGCAATACAAAAAAAGCCATGGCTGCCCTAAGAGCATAAAATACCATGGTCTTCCATAATCGTATATGATTCATCCATCTATCTCCGAAACTGCAGTCACCAATAGAGCCGGAACCTTAAGCTCCCCAAGTCATAAACCGCAAACTCCATATGTGAGGGCATGCACTGATTTTGATCCAAACAAAAAAGCACGACCATACAGCCATGCCCATTCTTCCGGAAATATATACCACAATATTAAGCAATTGTAAGGCGAAAATGCCGACAACAACAGTTGCCAGCAAAAGGGCAGACTCCAAGCCTAATGCCAAGCCACCCCTGCAATATTTACTTTGCAATTTTCTCCGTTACAATAACACTTAACATGCAAAATCCTCCTCGTATAATATCTTTTAGATACATTAAATGCACCTTGATAACTGAATAA
>CAOKQK010000104.1 GCA_948470905.1 uncultured Lachnospiraceae bacterium
TTTGGGACATTTTTATTTGTGGTCTACTGAGACATTATCATAAATGGCTTATACGCCCCATGAAAAAGCAGCGGAGATATTGACATTTTCCGCTGCCTGGAATATAATAAAAGCCATGGAAGCATAGCTCAGCTGGGATGAGCGCTCGCCTGACTAGCGGGAGGCCAAGGGTTCGAGCCCCTTTGCTTCCATTTTTTGTTCTCTACGCCCTCATCATACCATCCACGCTCAACACCACTCCCGTGATATAAGATGCCTTATCCGATGCCAGGAAAAGGAACGCATTGGCAATGTCTTCCGGCTGTCCCAGACGCCGCAGGGGAATGCGGGCGATCATGGGATCGATGACCTCCTTGGGAACAGCACGCATCATATCTGTCGCCGTAATGCCGGGCGCCACCGCATTCACACGAATTCCCTTGGGACCCAGTTCCCTGGCCAAAGAAACCGTGAAACCATTGACGGCAAATTTGGAGGTGGGATAAGCCACCCCGCTGGGCTGTCCGGAGATGCTCACCATAGAGGAGGTGTTCAAAATGACGCCGCCGCCCTGCTTCTCCATGACTCCCACCACCGCCTTAGCGCAGTTAAACATACCGTTCACATTCAGATCCATGACTTTCTGAAAAATCTCCTGGGTATATTCGGCGAAAGAAGTACTCTCAGAAATACCGGCATTGTTTACCAGAACATCTATCCTGCCATACTTCTCCACAACCCTGTCAAATGCTGCCTGTACATCCTCAAGGCTGCCCAGGTCAGGCCAGATGCCCTCCACCTTCGCCCCAGGATACGTTTCCTTCAACTGCGCAACAGCCTTGTCCGCAGTCTCCTGACGGCTGCCGCACAGCACTACCGCTGCACCCTCCTTCAAAAAAGCCTCAACAGTGGCGAAACCAATGCCCCGGCTCCCTCCGGTGACAATCACGACTTTGTCTTTAAATTCCATAGTAACCTCCATTATTATAATTTGCTGTCAGTTTTAAAAGCACCACCCAAAGCACCTCCCATGCCGGACCTGCGCTGCGAAGCCCCGTGCTCCCCGGCGGATTCGTGTATATCCGCCGCCGTTTCACATATTGTATCAGTCCTCTGTGGCCCGCGTAAGCTCCAGCACAATCTCGCTGAAATACCGCTTGGGCACATCCCTCAATAAATAGTACTCATAATCATAATCCTCTCTGCTGGACAGGTCATAAAAGTTCACTTCATATAGCTGCACCTCCTCCGGTTCGTAATAATCCTGTCGCTCTGTCAGGCCCAGCTCAGCGCCTATGGAAAGCTCCGGATTCTCCTTGCAGAACATTTCTTCTCCCAGATCCGTACTCCAGCCAAGCGCCCGAAGCTCTTTTATAAAGGCTCTCCGCTCCAGGATCATACCTTTAAAGCGATTCAGGTCTTTTTGGCCTGACTCCTCCTCCGTCACCTGATATACGGGCCTGTCCAGCTGCTCGATGGGCTGGACAAGCCCCCAGGCTTCCAGATGTTCCTTCCATGCCTCCAGGGACGCCGGGGACAACTCCAGCGGATGGACCAGCCCAATCCCTGCGCTTTCTGATACACCGCATTCTCTCGCGAGCTGTATCAGATCCTCCAGGGAAGGTACCTCCCTTATAAGAACCTTCTTATCCATGTAAGGCTCCCCATCCGCGGAAACTCTCCCACCTGCCACATACTCCCCGTCCTCACAGGCTCCTCCGCCTGCCGCATGCTCCCTGTCTTCACAGGCTCCCCCGTCTGCCGCGAAAGCTTCCTCCTCCGTCATAGGCCCCTCACCCCCGGAAGGCTCCTCTACCGGCAATTCCATGCAGAAAGTACCGTCCTCCCTGTAACAGAAAGCAGCCGCAAGCCTCCTGTCCTCATATAGCCCCCAGATAAGCCCCATGGCAAGTCGGTATGTGACGGGATTTCCCATAAAATATGATTTCCAGGAATCCGTATTCCATATTCTCCCGTTTTGCAGCGCTGTCTCCAGCCGCTCCCCCTGACTCTGCGCGACCATCTTAATCTGCTTCTTCAACAGCTTAAATGCTTCATATGCCGCCCCAGCCTTCGCCTCATCATCCCGTTTCCCAGGGGCCGGCAGATTCTTAATCTGTTTGCCATTGCCGTCAAATACCCGGAGCGCAAAATCAGAATCCACATCCACGGTAAACTTACGCTCTCCATAATCAAAGCTCCGTTCCCTTTTCCCATCAAAGCCCAGATCCGGAAGTGTCCCGTCCATAAGTTCTTCCCTGGTAATTCCAAGCCATGAGGCAGTGGTATCCAGTGCCTTTCTTGACGCCTCCCTTATCTTGTTGACCTTGGACTTCCTGGAAAGCTCCTCCACCATCAGGAGCGCGCCGGACTGTCGGCTCAGGCTTAACGCCCGCACCGCCTCTACCGCAATGGGTGCGCGCTTACGCGCCCATTCCTGGACTGCCTCCAACAGCCTGCCTGACATATCGGCTCCGCCATGATTTGCGGCCGCAAAAAGCACCCAGCGCTTCTTTGTATCCGCACCCGCTGCAATCCATTTATCCAGCAGCTCATTTACATAAACAGCATATTCCTCCTCATTCAGCTGCCCCGCAAGGGCTTCCGCGGTGGCGCTGACACCATATGGCACAAGCTCTCCATGGGGCGCCATGGCGGCATAGGCAAGGAGAATTGCCTGTAAATATTCCTCGTCAGCCTCTTTACCATCCTTTTTACATACCCTGGAAAAAGGCGTCTCACACGTCCATGCAAGGGTACGCTTTTTATTTCCTTTGTGCAGTTCTTTTATGATCTCCTGTACGCCCCTGTCGCCTTCCAGCTCTATCAGCCTGTCCACAGGGAGCACAGCCGCCAGCAATGCCCGAAGCTCCGCACTTTTTTCCCTGCGGAACGCTTCCTTCAAAGCCAGAACATACTTGTCATCCCGCCACCTTGACAGCACCCTGACGGCAACCCTGCGTTCCTCCGGCACCTGCGAAGACAGCATATCCATCACGGCTTCCTCCCGGCCTTTCGCCCTGCACAGAATATCCACCAGGGCATTCTGCACAATTTTTGACGGTTCCCGGCAAAAAGAAAGGATCTGCTCCATAGCGGAATTCTGCTCCTGCTCCCTTTCATCCTCCAGCCCCTGTGACAATATCTGCAGCATGATCAGCTTTCCCGGTGTTCCTGCCTTTATGAAGGCATCCTGCATCTCCTCTTGCCTGTCCTTAAAATAAGCGCCGAAAATTTCCCTTCCAGCAGCCAGGAAAGACGCCATGCATTTTCCCTTACCGTTCCGGGCATAGTACATATCCGCATAGCCTTTCAGCTGAAAACGCAGGGCAAGCCCCATCTCATCCATCGCCCGGTACAGTTCCCTGATGCCTTCCACATCCAGCTCCCCGTCCTGTAGCAGATAATCAAAATTCTCAAATCCTCCGCACATCATCAGGGCGGCTTCACATTTCCGGCAGAAAGCGTCATGACCATAAAACTTTCTGTAAAGGCCCAGTGCCGTCCAATGCCAGCTTTCACGTCCATGCCAGACTCCCTCACAGGAGGCATAGAGCGATTCCAGCCTGGCCTTGCCGCTCAAATATTTCTTCATTTCCTTTCCGAATTTTTTATCCACAATACACGTCAGCGCATCAATGACCAGCTCCTGCTGCCTGGCAAGTTCCGCCTGTTCCCTTTCCTTATGGAACTCCGGGTCTGTCTGCCGGATCACTTCACTCATAGAATGATAAAGCGTTAAATTCAAGTCATCCATGCATTTAAGATAGATTTCGCGATTACGCCCAAACTGCTCCTCCAGGATCTTCTCTTTCCTCATTACGGCAGCACATCTGATCAGCCAGTAACTGTCCAGGCCAAAGATCCGGTCGAAGTTCATGCCTCTGTCCTCAAAAATCCCCCTCATGTCCATGCGTGAAACAGCATAAAGCATCTCATCCGTTCTTGCCGCAAAACATACCGATATGATATTCTTCAGGCATCCTGAAAGCGGATAATTGATAAATGCCATTCCGCCCACCTGACATTTCCCGTCATCATCCAGATATTTCTTAACGGACCTTTCCGGCACTTTCGCCACAGCCTGATTCAGGATTTCCCCATCTACCCGATCCTCCCTGATGGCCTTTTCGATCTCATCTGTCTCATTTTCTGGACGCTCATAAAAATATATCTCGCCAAAAATTTCCAACAGCAGATCCTCATACTGCCTCATCAAGGCAAGATCCTGCTCTGCCTCATCCCCGGTGATCCCCTGCTTCTCCAGCAATCCCTCCAGTCCGCCCGCTTTATCTTCCGGCAGAATCTCCGGATATTTCAGCAGGAAATACATTGCCAGAAGCACAATGCCCGACAACGTGCCTCTCCCCCTGTATCCATACGCCTTTTTTATGATCTCCGGATTATTTTGCGCATAATCCATGAGCTTATTCAGGTATGGCTTACTCAACCTGGCTCCATCCACACAGATATTGGATGCATAAAGCGCCGTCTTTACCGCCGGTTCCAATCCCGGCACACTGCATCTGTCCGAGAACATTTCCTGCGGGCAGCAAGAACTCATGCCTGATTCCCACACTGTAAAAATAACCCTGCACACCTTCCCGGCAGCTTCATACATCCCTCTCTGGATCAGCCAGCGCAGCTCCTCCCGAACTGCCTCTCTCCATGCACTTTCCATATAATCTTCTTTGTATGCAAGCTTTCCCAGAGTTCCGTCATCCCCGTCCTCAAAATAATCCTCGATCAGGCTGATCTCATCATCGCTGAAAACTTCACTGTCACACAAGATTGCCACTATTTCCTCAATGCCCCGTTCTGTATCTTCCCCCATATTCCTCCCCTTCCTTTCCCTGTATATTCCGCACAAAGATGCGGCGCCCAGCCCATTATAAGCATATCAGAAACATATCTCTATTTCAACTATAATTGCAAGCAGGGGTGATGCCCTGAGGCTCATGGGAACAAGCTTTTTCCAGCTCTCAATCTCGACCCGCACGTCTACGCCCGCCCCAGAATGCAGCAGGGTGGTGAAGCTGAGCGGGAAAAGATCGGCGCCGCGCTCGTTGGTGTTTTTCTTTTCCTCGGTGCTGGTGTTGTTGTCTGCTACCTGAAAATAAGAAAAGACCAGCCCCTCCAGAGCGATGACTTTTTATTGATACGGCCCATGTTTTTAAGCCCCATTTTGCCATTATCGCCATGCAATCCCTCCTTTTAGTTCGACCCGCTGGTTTCTCCATGCACGCCGGTATGGGTGTGGTTTTTCAGACTTATGCCTGCGACCGTCACGTTTCCGTCTGGTACGGCTGTGGTTACATTAAATGCGAAAGGAAGTGAAAGCCTCCCAACGCGTTATTTTTTACCACAAAACGGGCAACACTGTTCCCTCGGGTATTTTGTAAAGTCTGTATTTATCGGTGAAGGACAACAAGTTTTAAGCCCTGTTTTTAAGGTGAAAACCGGGCGGCGGTGGAAATCCGCGATCTCAAAGCAGAACGCCTTCACAGTCAGAAAACTCGGTTCCATTGTCGCAGGTAATACTCTTGAAGATGATCGGGAACATTTCACCATACCGGCGCTCCAGATCGTCAAGGGCACGCACTACACTGGCGGCGCTTCTGCCTGCGGAGGTACTTTTGTGGTAAAAGCGCAGATTGTATTCCTCTATAATACCAATGCGGTTAGAGTCCGAGAACGTTGCTTCTATAATAAATCTTTCAGGAAATTTTCATCGGAAAGGTCATAATACCCTCCGCCTGTTGCAATCAGCTCTCCCTGTACGCTTAACTGCAGGGTAAAATACGGCAGGCGAATATCATCCTGCAGTTCATTGGGAAGACGGGGCAGAAATGGGTGGCTGGCAATGTTCTGCATCATAGTGATGCTGTTGTTTTCAAGATTCATTTTTGTGAAAAAATAAATCATCGACAAAAAGATACAGAGCATAATGGTCACAATGCTCATAATGATAATGATAAACTGATAGCGCAGTTTTTGTGTCATCTCTCCTTTACCTCCAGATGGTATCCCATTCTGCGGACAGCTTCAATGCGGATATTGGAACCGATGCTTGCCAGTTTCTTTCGTAGAAAGCCCACATAGACTTCTACATGGTTTTCTACTGCCTCAGAGTCATATCCCCATACCCTCGCAAGAATGACCTCTTTGGAAAGATTACGGTTGCCTGATTGCAGAAGAAAACGCATATTGTCAAATTCTTTTGCAGATAAACGTACTGTGTTTGTACCTCATACAAGCATACCGGAGGATAAATCAAGGGAAGTGTTGCCATAAGCGACTTCATCCACCTGTGTTCCCTGACGGCGCAGTAACGCATTGATACAGGCCAGCAGTTCCCTGGTATCGAAAGGTTTGGTCAGATAGTAATCCGCTCCGGAGTTCAGTCCTGTAATGCGGTCCTCCAGACCGGATTTTGCAGTCAGCATTAAAATAGGTGTTCCGCATTTCCTGGAACGGACTTTTCCGGCAACCTCGTAGCCGTTCATTTTAGGCATCATCACATCCAAAATCAGAAGATCGTAGATTCCCAGTTCTGCATATTCTTCACCGGCTTCACCGTCATAGACAGCTTCTACTTCAAATCCTTGTAAAGTCTGCAGGAGCAGCTAAATCTTATTTCCCGTGTAAAGCTGATAGTAACGCCCGCGCTCCTCTATCAGCTGGTCATGGGTTCCCCGCTCGATGATGTGTCCCTGCTCCAGAACCAGGATGCAGTCTGCATTGCGGACCGTGGAAAGCCTGTGGGCGATCACAAAGGTGGTACGCCCCTGCATCAGGCGGTCCATGCCGTCCTGCACCAGCTGCTCTGTCCGGGTATCGATGGAGGACGTGGCTTCGTCCAGGATCAGCACTGGCGGATCTGCTACCGCAGCCCGGGCAATGGAGAGGAGCTGGCGCTGCCCCTGGCTTAACCCTGCCCCGTTCCCGGTGAGCATCGTCTGATAACCGTTCGGTAGGCGCTTGATGAATCCGTGCGCGTTCGCCAGCTTCGCCGCCGCGATACATTCCTCATCTGTTGCGTCCAGACGCCCATAGCGCAGGTTATCCAATACCGTTCCGGTAAACAGGTTTGTGTCCTGCAGCACCATTCCCAGAGAACGCCGCAGATCCGGTTTTTTGATTTTGGAGATATTGATACCATCATAGCGTATTTTTCCGTCTTGAATGTCATAAAAACGGTTGATCAAATTTGTGATTGTGGTTTTGCCCGCACCTGTACTGCCTACAAATGCAATCTTCTGTCCCGGTTTCGCATACAGGCATATATCATGCAGGACGGTCTTCTCACTGGTATATCCGAAGTCCACGTCTTCAAATACCACATCCCCCATGAGCCGGGAATACGTGACGGTCCCGTCCGCCTTGTGGGGATGCTTCCATGCCCAGAGCCCTGTCCGCTGATCCGTTTCTGTGAGATTGCCGTCTGCGTCTGCCCTGGCATGGACAAGCTCCACATATCCCTGATCCTCCTCAGGAGCCTCATCCATCATATCGAAGACCCGTCCCGCGCCTGCCATGGCCATGATGATGCTGTTGAGCTGCTGGCTGATCTGTGTCACCGGGCGCAGCGCATTCTTATTCAGGGTCAGGAAAGATACCAGGGTCCCCAGCGTAGTTCCGGCATATCCCCCCAAGGCGAAAGCCGCTCCCACGATCGCGCAGAGGACATAGCTGACGTTGCCCAGGTTGGCATTGATGGGCAGCATCATATTGATGATACTGTTCGCCGTAGCCGCGCTGTCCCGCAGGACGTGGTTGACCTCCCTGAACTTAGAGATTGCTTTTTCCTCATGGCAGAATACCTTGACAACTTTCTGGCCCTCTATCATTTCTTCGATATATCCGTTCAGATTTCCCAGATCCTGCTGTTGCTTTACGAAATACTTACCGGCTCTGCGGCTGAACCTGGAGGTCACAAGCAGCATTACAGCCAGCATGACGATTGTGACGGCAGTCAAGGGAAGGTTCAGGACAATCATGCTGATAAAAGTCATGACAATCGTAAACGCGGAGTTGACCACCTCCGGGAGGCTTTGACTGATCAGCTGGCGCAGGGTGTCCACGTCATTCGTATAGACAGACATGATGTTCCCGTGTGTATGGGTATCGAAATACCGGATTGGGAGGGACTCCATGTGCTCGAACAGCTGTGTCCGAAGGTTCCGCATGGTCCCCTGAGCCACCGTGACCATGATCCTGTTGTAGCCATAGGAACATACGGTGCCGCCCAGGAAAATCAGAACCATGACACACAGGGCGGAAGCGAGATCTAAGTAGTCCGGCATCTGCGCATGGAGCAGCGGCGTGATGTAGTCATCCACAAGGTTCTTCATAAAAAGGGTTCCCTGCAGCGTGGCATAGGCAGACCCTATGATACAGAGGACCACCAGGATGATATGCGGGGTATAATCTTTCATCATATACCGCAGGATTCTGAGCATGGTACGGCTGGGGGTTGTCTCGTGTCTTTTTTCCATTATGCGTTCGCCTCCCTTTCCTGTAAGGCCGGTTCGTCAAAGTCGCCGCCGCCTTTTATCTGTGTCTCGTAGATTTCCTGATAAATCCTGTTATTTTTCAATAAGTGTTCGTGCGTATCATATCCGTCTATCTTTCCGTCTTCCAGGACAAGGATGCGGTCGGCATTCTGGACGCTGGAGATGCGCTGTGCGATGATGATTTTAGTGGTGCCGGGGATATGTTTAGAAAAAGCCTCCCGGATTGCTGCATCTGTGGCGGTGTCCACCGCGCTGGTGGAGTCGTCCAGGATCAGGATCTTCGGCTTCTTCAGCAATGCCCTGGCGATGCACAGGCGCTGCTTCTGTCCTCCGGAAAGGTTCGTGCCTCCCTGTTCCACCCAGGTGTCATACTTGTCCGGGAACCGCTGGATGAACTCGTCCGCACAGGCCATCCTGCAGGCCTCCTCACATTCGCTCAAGGTGGCGTCTTCCTTTCCCCAGCGCAGGTTCTCCAGGATGGTCCCGGAGAACAGCACGTTCTTCTGCAGGACCACGGCCACCTCATTCCGCAGCGTCTCCAGGTCAAACTGGCGCACATCCCGGCTCCCTACATAGACAGCGCCGCTGCTGACATCATAGAGGCGGCAGATCAGGTTCACCAGGCTGGACTTGCCGCTGCCGGTCCCGCCGATGATGCCGATGGTCTCCCCGGAGGAGACGGAGAAGTCGATGCCGTGCAGCGTCTCCTCCCCGCTTCCGTGCTTATAGGAGAAAGAGACATGGCTGAACCGGATGCTCCCGTCCTTTACCACGGTCTCCGCCTTTTCAGGATTCTTCAGGTCAGGGACTTCCTGCAGGACTTCCGCGATCCGCCCGGCGCTGGCCACGCTGAGGGTCATCATGACAAAGAACATGGAGAACATCATCAGCGACATCATGATGGACATGATGTAGGTGAACATGGACGTCAGGTTCCCGGTGGTCATGTCGCCGACCACGATATACTGTGCGCCGAACCAGGACAGCGCGATCATGCAGCCGTAGACCATCAGCATCATGACCGGATTGTTTACGGCCGTGCGCCCTTCCGCTTTGGAGAACAGGCGGTAGAGCTGCTCCGCCGCAGTGCGGAATTTCGTCTTTTCATGGTCTTCCCGCACGAAAGCCTTTACCACTCGAATGGCGGAGGCGTTCTCCTGTACGGAGGCGTTCACGTCGTCATACTGCCGGAACACCCTTGTGAAGACGGGGTAGGCGGTGCGGATCACCATCGCCAGGACCGCGGCCAGCACGCACCCTGCCAGGAGGAAGACCAGGCTCAGCCTGACATTGATCGTGAAGCACATGATCAGGGCGAACAGCAGCGTCAGCGGCGCGCGGACCGCGACGCGCAGCGTCATCTGGAAGGCGTTCTGCACGTTGGTGACATCGGTGGTCATCCGCGTCACCAGGCCCGCGGTGCTGTACTTGTCGATATTGGAGAATGCAAAGGTCTGTATGTTCTCGTACATGCCGTCCCGCAGGTTGGCGGCAAAGCCTGCGGATGCGATGGCGGAGAACCTGCCGGAGAGCGCCCCGGTCAAAAGGCTGAGAAGCGCCAGGCCAAGCATGATGCCGCCATAAAAATAGACTTGCGAAAGGTCTCCGGCATTGATGCCCTTGTCGATGATGGATGCCGTGACATAGGGGATCAGAATTTCCAGAAATACCTCCACGGCCGTGAGCAGGGGGGCGATCAGGGAGATTCTCTTGTATTCCCTAAGCTGCCCTAATAATGTTCTTACCATAGGTTGCCTCCTGTCTTCATGATAGATTTATACTGCGCTTTGGCAGAACTTGCTTATTTCTCTATCAGTATACATGATGGGAGGTTGAAAATGAAATAAAAAAATGTTATCATCAATAAAAGAATTTTATCAATCAAACGATTTGGAAAGGAGTTTCAGTTATGAATACATTTCAGCTCACCTGTTTTGTGAAAGTTTCTCAGACCTTGAATTTCGCCAGGGCCGCGGAGGAGCTGAACATCACGCAGCCTGCTGTCACGCACCAGATTCACTCCCTTGAATCCGAGCTTGGCGCGAAGCTGTTCCGGCGGACCACAAGGACCGTGGAGCTGACAACTGACGGCTTTCTGTTTTTGGATGACGCAAGGAAGATGCTTGCCATTTCCGACAGGGCAAAGGCAAGGATTGTAAGCCATGACCGGCAGACCGGGCAGATATTTTCTGTGGGGTGCTGCAACTATGCGCCCATGCTCCTGCTGCCGGACGTGCTCCGGATCATGAGGGAAGAATATCCGGATATCCATCCCAGGCTTCAGCTTGTCCCTGCCCCTATGTCGGACCGACTTCTGGAGGAAGGGCAGATCGATGTCCTGCTGGGCTTCCAGGGCATCGTCAGCCCCAAGTTCGATGGAATCTACAAGGAGCTTCAGAAGGCGCCTATGCTGTGCATCTGCCCCAGGAAACATCCGCTGGCAGGACGGGACATGATCCGTATCGACAATCTGAAACAGGAAGTCCTGCTGTTGGAAAGTCCTTTCATCGGGCCCTCCAATCTTTTGGAATTGCGGACATCCCTGCTGAGCGGGCGGACCTCCTCCGACTTTCGTATCTGCGATTCACCAGAAGCGGCTGCGATTCTTGTAAGAGCGGGGTTCGGCATTGCAATCCATGCCGGGCTGTCGATTCCGGCAGATGATTCTCTTGCCTGCATCCCGGTAGACGGGCTGCCGCTTCTCTCCTTTGGCGTATACTATAAGACCTTGAAAGGGCATCCGCTGCTGAAGCGATTTGTGGAATTATTGCGGGAACAACTTGCTAGAACAGCCTGAATTATTCCACAATGAACTGCTCCCCGTCAAGTAGACAGTGAAAAAAATATAAATTTTTTCTGCCATC
>CAOKQK010000105.1 GCA_948470905.1 uncultured Lachnospiraceae bacterium
CTCGGCGCCGCGGGAAGCCCCTGTTTTTTCCTCCAGACGCTTCCTGTCAAAGCCTTCCGCGCCGCCCGCCTCAGAGAATTCCTGCCGGAAGATCTGCTGCATGCTGCATTCCTCCAGCTCAGACCTGGTATATTCCAGCCTGTCAGCCGCCGTCCGGTTGCAGGACAGGATATTCCCCTTTTCATCAAAGACAAGGATCAGCTCTGTCAATTCATCCGCCATATGGGTATTGAACCATTTAAACTCCATATACTCACCCCCAGCGTGCCTTAAGCACGCATACTGATCAACATTTTATGCCCCTTTTGCCTGTGAAGGTGTACTGCCGGGAAATCAGCCCGCGCTGATGAGCTCTACAAACTGCTCATATACCTTTTTCAGCTCCAGCCACATGGCATTCACCTTGGGCACATCCACATCCTCGTTCTTCTTGCTGCGCAGCTCCTCAACCATGCCGGAGACCACTGTCTGCACCGGCACCAACCCCAGGTTCGCCGCAACACCCTTCAGAGTGTGGGCACATTTAAACGCCTCCTCATAATTTCCCTCCTCCAGGCTCACCCCTAGCTTCTGGTAATTGGGATCGCCCGGAAACATCTTCAGAAATTTCAGGTACATGCCCTCGTTTCCCATAAAACGCCGGAGCGTAGCCTTGACATCCGCTCCGCTTTCTTCCAGCCTGAGTTTAAAATCCTCATCCATATACTCATCCTCCTATTCCAGTTCCCGCTTGCGGGAACTTGTTCCGCCTCTGCATTCAGTTCCCGTTTACGGGAACTTGCCCCCCTTGTCTGGAAGAAATTTTCATCGGTTCAGACCTCCGCTGAAAATTTCTTCCGGGGCGTTTCCGCTGCGAGGCTGTTTTTTATAAGTTCTTTATTACACGCAAAAAAGACCTTCAAACACAGGTTTCACATGCTTTCCAGTCTTCTTTGTGACCATACAGGCACACAACGCCGAACTTATGTAAAGTTAAACATCTTGATCACTTCCACAATGTTGAAGAAATCTTCCTTTGCAAGTTCAAAGCACTCTATCACATCCGGCGAGAACTGTCCGCACTCCCCGTTCAATATCATCTCATATGCAGTGGCATTGCTGTACGCGGTCTTGTAGACCCTGTCACTGACCAGTGCCTCATATACATCGGCGATAGAGACAATCTGTGCGCTGATAGGGATTTGGTCGCCTACCAGATGATCCGGATAGCCCCTGCCGTCCCATCTCTCATGATGATAACGGCATATCTCATAGCAGTACTGATAGAATTCATCCGAATAAGAGCTCTTGAAGGACTCCAGGATACCACAGCCAATGGTGGTATGTGTCTTCATGATCTGGAATTCTTCGGGTGTCAGCTTCCCGGGCTTTAAGAGGATTGCATCCGGAATACCGATCTTGCCTATGTCATGCAGCGCAGATGCCCGGGCGATCTGATCCATCTGCGAGGGTGTGATATTGTACTTCGGGAAGTATTTCATAAGATACTTTAAGAGTATCCTGGTAAAATACTTGATGCGCCTTACATGATCTCCTGTCTCCACATTCCGGAACTCTACCACCGTACTCAGGGCATCGATCATGAATTCGTTGTTGTCCTGGATCTTTTTCTCCTGCTCACGGATGGTCTTCTCCTGCTCCTGCAGGCGCAGCTCCATATTGCGCTTACTCTGATACAGCTCAATGATATTGTTTGCACGCCTGATGACGATATTAGGTTCAAAAGGCTTATGCATCACATCTGCGATATTGTATCCATATGCCTTTTCCTCACTCTCCTCCGGCGTCATGCTGGTAATAAGGATGACAGGTATCTTCTCCAGATACTGCTTCTCATTCATGTACTCCAGCACGCTGAATCCATCCATGACCGGCATAACCACGTCCAACAGTATCAATGCAAGATCCTTGTTCTGTTCGATCTTCTCGATGGCGTACTTTCCGTCAGTCGCCTCCAGCACCTCGAACTCCTCCTCAAACATCATGTTCAATATTGCTCTGTTGACTTCCTCATCGTCTACGATCAATATTTTATACTTATTCATATTGCCTACCATAATCCTTATTCATCACAGGCAGATGACCGGATCATTCTCCTCTCTCCCGTTCTCAAACGGGTATTACACTAGTAATCGAGTATTAATTATACCGTCATTTGTTCCAATTGTCAATCGTTCTGTGATGTAAATCCTTTCCTTTCATAACAGTTATTACAGTCCAGATAAACTACTGGACTGTCGCCTGGATACACAGGTGTATATACAGGGCCTCCAGGACGCCGCCAGGCTGCGCAATATCCTAACACGCTCCCCCGTATCTAACACGGCAACCGTCACCTTCGCCTGTCCTCCCCCAGTATTCTCGGGCGCTGACACTAATTTTCTCACTCGCTGCATAATTAAAAAAGTCCCGGCATAGTTTAATCTATACTATGCCAGGACTCCTGGGATGTTCTATTTGCGTATGCATATCTCTTTCTGTGCTGCCTCTTTGCCCTGCTGTTCCGGACTGTCCTGAGGCTTCTGCTGTTCCGCCCCGGCTCTCTTTAACCTTTTTCCTCTCCCGGCGGATACGATGACGAGCAGCCCCGTCAGGAGCATGGCTCCGCCCACCATATACTTTGGCACATACAGACGGGCAAGATCCTTCTGCCCGGGCACAGGGGGTGCGCTGAGGCTGTCAAGCTCCACATTTACCTCCAGAAGCTCCTCATCCGCGTTCGCCGCTCCCGCGCCATAGACGCCGAAAAGAGACAGATGCCTCACCTGGAACCGCATGGACTCCACGCCATCCAGCGTGACGCGCTCCACCGCAACCGGCTCCGCCTGCCCGTTCCTGTCCAAAGCAAGCATCTTCAGATTCTGTCCTGTGAGCTGCTCCGGCACAGGCAACACCACCGTGAGCGTCTGCATGCCAAGCTTGGTCAGGGGTATCCCGCTGCTGTCCGTAAGCGTCAGGTCATATACGGTCATGTCTTCCGGCATTTCTGCACCAAACGCCCTCATGCACGCCTTTTTCATAGGCGACAGGTTCTCCGGGAAAGCAACTGTCAAAACATAACGGTCGCCTGCCCCCTCCAAAGAGGCGGAGGCATTTTCCAGCCCTTCCACCGTCACTCCCCTGTCTTTGGACTGTCCCTGCGGATAGATCCTGTAAGCAACATTGGACAATCTCTCCGCCGAAGTCTCATGGGTCAGCTCCGGCACTTCCCCCTGGCAGATAATATCCGCATTTCCAAACGCCATGAGTCCAAGCTCCTCCACGGAAGCCGGAAGGCTGACACCTTTCTTTGCAAATATCGTCCCCTGGAAAGCCCTGTCCTTAATCTGGCGCACACCTGCGCCAAACCGGACATCCGCCAGATGGCTGCATCCCGCAAATGCCGCCTCCCCCACTACCTGCAGGCTGTCAGGCAGGGACAGGGCGGTTATCTCTGTATGGTCCGCAAACACCTCTCCCGCTATCACTCGCACGCCTTCCGGAACCTCCACCGTCTCACCGCTTCCCCGGTAAGCCACAAGCACGCCGCCCTCTATGAGGAAATCTCCCTCTACAGAAGATCCGCCGTTTAAGAAGTCCTCCACCCACGCCGTATAGTCAAAGGCCTTGGGCTCCACATTCATGACTGTCTCCGGCAGGGTTACATCCAGCAGGTAATCACAGTGATAGAAGGCACCGTAAGCAATATCCGTCACGCCCTCCGGCACGGTAAGCACCGTAACGGAACTCCTGGCAAAGGAAAACTGCCCGATCTCTTTAATGCCCTCCGGCAGCCGCAGCACCCGCAGACGGGAGCTGTGGTAATACGCCTGGTCCGCTATCACCTTGCCGTCCACCACCGCAAATTTCGCAAGACCATTTGACAGATCATCCATCAGATCCGCCACCGGTATCGTCTCCACCTCAAGGTACGCTCCTCCGTCATAGACCCGCAGCTGGGTGCTGTCCGTAAGAATAAAGGCACTGTCCCCAACAATTGTGGAAGCCCCCACCTCCATCCTGCCCGCAGGCTGCGGTGTGGCCGGCACAAATGGCTGCGGCGTGCTCACCGTTGGATCAAACCCGGACACATCCTCATACTCCGGCATTTCTTTCTGATGCTCATAGAACCACTGGGCATATCTGTCCGCCGCAGTCCCCGGGGCATAATCAATCTTCAGCTGATAACAATTCTCAAAAGCCGTCTCATGAATGTTCACTGTTTCCGCCGGAATAGTTATGGTCTTCATGTTGACACAGTCTGAAAAAGCATTGATCCCTATCGTTCTCACATTTTTGGGAATTGTCATCTGCTGCAGCCCTGTACAGCCCGCAAAAGCATAATCCCCCACCTCCGTCAGCCCGCTCCCCAACGACACGGTATGCAGATTGCTGCACCACCAGAAGGCATAGGGCTCAATGCGCTTGACAGAATTCGGGATCACAACTGTCTCTATATTTGTGTTTTGCTCAAATGCATCCTTTGAGATGACCTCCACCGTATCAGGGATCGTCACGTTTTTTTCATAACCGCGATACTTCAACAGCGTGCCTGACTGTATTACAAAATCGGAAGCAGATGTCGCCGCATCTGCCTCCGATACAGGAAGCTGCATGATCACCAGTGCCATAATTATCATCACGACACCTAAAATACGCTTTTTCCTTCTCATTTTGCCGTTCCTTTCGGGCTTATTTCGCCTTCACAGCCACCTTTTTCTTTTTCCTTGTGTCCTTCTGCATAAACATCACAAAGGAAAGGCATGCCAGGCCGATGGACAGGAACCACTTGGGATGGATGGGATCTCCTGTCTTGGGCGTATCATCCGCCACAGTCCCCTGTCCCAGTTTGCTCGTATCCACGTAGATCACATAAGGTGAAAAGTGTTCTGCCGAAAATGTCACGCAAGGCACACCATTGATAGTGGTGAATTTCGGTGAAAGCTTATCCAGCCTGTCATTTACCACGCCCGCCACCTTGTTGTTTCCGGCATAAGCCTTGAGCGAATCAGGCAGCGGCAGGGTAATATCTATCTTCAGGCCCGTGGTGTCCGTAATCCTTCTCGACCCTGTGGAATCATACAAAGTGATATCCATGGGGAAATATTTGATGTTCTCAATACTCCCGTACTCAGCGATCAACGCTCTCAGGATTGCTTCCGTAGCACTGCTGTTCTCTTCTATTTTCAATACAAAATTATCAGAAGAACCGTTTATCACCACGGAAACAACACCTGTATTTGACAATCCGTTCTTGTCTATCACAACAGTAGTGCCGCCTGTGGGATTGTTTGTATTGCCGCCGCTGGGACGGGGCGTATAAACCGGCACAGGTGCCGGTGTCACATTGCTGACCCCGGTGGTCCTGTAATGCGCCGTCACGATAACATCGCAGTGGGGCATGGTGACAACCGTCGCCGCCTGTGTGGTGCTGGCTATCAAAGCCTGTTCCGGCTGGATGGTCCAATGGTCAAACACCTGTGTGGAAGATCCCTGATCCGCAATGATGACCGGCATGGAGTTCGCCACATAGGTTCCGGAACCGCTTCCGTTGAGTACTGTCAGGGTAAAGAGCTCCCCAATATAATCATCATCGTCATCATCGTTATTGTCATCATCATCGTCATTGTCTCCCGAATTATCCCCATCACCAGGACCGGGCGTAGGCGAACTTCCGGGACCGGGCGAACCGCCAGGCGTAGGTGAACCGCCAGGTCCGGGCGAACCACCAGGGCCAGGCGAACCGCCAGGTCCGGGTGAACTGCCGGGATCCGTCGAAGACAGCGGCTCATACTGCGCAACCGTATCCATATCCCTTGTCACCTTCACAGGCTGCGGCACCCATCCGGTAAATTTATAGCCTGCCCTGACAGGATTCTGCGGTATGACGGCATCTTTGCCCTCGACCACGGTCTGAGTGCTGATTACCTTGCCATCCCAGTCCGTAAATCTTACCGTATAGCTGTTTAACTCGGAAGAATCGATCTTTTCATAGGTCGCCTTGGTGACAATATCACTTGTCACATTGTTGATCGGTCTGTCCCAGCCCACGAAACGGTAGCCTTCCCGGGAAAGATTTGTAGGAGCATACGCCGACGCATCCTCACCCTTTTTAACCACCGCCTTCTTTACAGGGGTGTTATCCCAGTCAAGGAATTCGACTGTATAAGTCTCCTCCTTAATATCTTCATAAAGCGCAATGATCGTAACGCTCTCCGTAATGTTTTCCAGCGACCTTGACCACCCAGTGAAAATCTTTCCTTCTACGCTGGGAACCTGGGGCGCTTTTTTGGTGACATCTCCCCCGCGCTCAATCCTCTCCGTCCCCAATATGGAGAAGTCATACCCGCTCATAAAGGTGACAATACAGTATACAGGATCCTCCGATCCCTCCCACTTAAATCCGTGTTCCTTTGCATAAGTATGGGCTATACTGTTCTCCGGTGTCTTAAAGATCAGTCCCTTATCCACATTTTCAAAAGCCTGAGGGTTGATCACGGCAACCGTGCCGGGAACCTTCAGCTGCTGGATGCTGCTGTCCGAGAAGGCATTCTGGCTGATACTCGTACAGGTAGTGGGCAGCGTCACTTCCACAAGCTTATCCGCCCCCTGGAAGGCACTCTCCGGAACTCCCCTGATAGAGGAGGACCCAAAGTCAGCGATCACCACATTCGTCCTGCTGAATGCCTCAGGTGCGATTTCCGAAACAGATGACACCTCATCCGTACCCAGCATGGGATTCGATCTTGCGTACAGATACTCCACCAGCTTAGACTTATTGCCGCTGCCGTCCAACTGATAGATAATGGACTTATCGCAGGTAAAATTCGTACTTCCGTTAAAGTTCACATCCGACACTTTCTTGCTGTCGATAAAGGGAACCCTGCCCAGTGCGGACACAGACTCTGAAATACTTACATTGTCCAGATTATCACAATCCGCAAAGGCATAATGTCCTACTGCCTGCACCGCGCCCTCCAGACTGACTGAATTGAAAGCGTCACAATCCCGGAAAGCCCCCGGCGTAAAGGACTGGATATTGGCGGAGACAAGGGTCTTGCGCAGCCCGTCATTTTTTGCATAATCACTATCTGTCAGACTGCCGCTGCTTATGACATCATTCGTCATCCCCCGGGCCCTGAGCAGACTCGTCCCCACATTGTTTTCCTTATAGTTAAACAGCCCGATCCTGTTGGAGTCCGCTCTCCCCTGTCCGATCGCATCGCTGTTTTCCGCTGCCACATCCCCGCCTTTCAGCGCAGAATCCACAAGAGTCGCATTGCGGGCGGAAGACCTTGCCCTCGTAGCATTTCCTCCGGAAACCGTCCCGTCAACCTCCACCGTCGCAATAGACTCAATCCCGTCCGGCAGCTTCAGGTTCAGCACGGCATCCATAATGGTATATTTCTGATAATTGGAACCGTTGGGATAGCTGTTTATAGCCGCCAATGTCTCCGTTTCATTCTCCGGGGTCATATAGTCAAAGCCATGTGACCTTGTATATCTTCCATTCTTCAGATCGCTGAAAGTAGGATAATCGATCAGCTCATTCAAGCCTGTGGTCTCATTGCGGCGCACTACCAGGTGGGTAGGGAAACCGCTGTAATAGGTCAGGTGTGTCTTCCTGCTGCTGCCCAGCCCAATCGTGCCGGGGTCAGACATGGCATATTTAAACGGCTCGCTGGAAGGCGAGATCGTTCCCACAAAATTCAGATACCAGTCATTCTTCAGCGCTCCATTGCAGCCTCCTATATGCCCGGAGGTAAAGTTCTGTGTATCGAAAGCGCCCACCCCGATGCTGTCGACCTTCTCCGCATTGGTATAGATCACAGACCTCAAGTTGTGGCAGCCGCTGAACGCACTGTCCGCAATGCTGCCCACAGACGCGGGGATCGTAACCACTTCCAGGTTGCACTTGTTCTGGAACGTGCCGGAACCAATTGCATTGATATTCTTAGGTCCTATCGTCTCCGGCAGTACCAGGTTGTGCAGGGCATCGCTGATCTTGCAGCTCACCAGCTCATTGTTATCGTTGACCCAGTAAGTCGCCGTATTGCCGGTTTCCTGGCCGTTCGCCCCTATCTCCGGCACAACCTTCTCATAGACATGCATAGCCATGTCATTATCGTAAAATTTAAAGGCAATTTTCTTTCCTGTAGCCGTCTCGTGAAGCTTGCTGTTCCTCCTGCCCCACAGATAAAACTTGGATTCCGTCCCCTCCGCATTTTTGGGACACTGATCCAGGAATTGCTTCCAGCCAAAGCCCGACACATCGCCTTCCTTTAACGAAAAGGTCGAGCTTCCGTCCGCCTCATTGTCCTTGTAGCCGCTGCGGATGTATTCCAGGGAAGTACATCCCTGAAACTCGCTGACATCCACTACACCCGTGTAAGAATTAGGGAACTCAATATATTTCAGCTTGGCACAGTCAAGGAACACATTCTGGCCCAGCTTTCTCAGCTCGCCCACCAAAGGTGCGCTCTCCTCATTTTCGTTCTTATGATCCGGATAGATCATTTCGATCTCCGCCAGCTCCGTACATCCCTGGAAGGCAAGATTACCGATCTCCTGCACATGACCCGGCAGTTTAAGGGAAGGAAGCTTCGCACAGTTCTCAAAGCAGCCTTCGCCTATCTTTAAAAGTCCGCAGCTCGGATCAAATTCCACCTGTGTCATGCTTCCGCATCCGGAAAAGGCATAATTGCCCAGACAGCTCAACCCGTTTCCAAACTTCACCGTTGCAAAGCCGCAGTTTGCAAAAGCATAATCGCCGATACCGGAAATGCTGTTAGGCAGCACCAATGTGGTAATATTGGTCTCGGTATAGAACACGCCCTGGTCCGCCCGCGTCACCACACCGGCAATTTCAAACTCCTTATCCGGATTACCCGTCACTTCTCTCAGATACTGGTTGCCGATAAAGCTCACCATGGCATTTGCGATACGAGGCCGATCATTGACCTTGTAAGTCAGTGGTCTGCCATTTGCATCCACAGTTTCTACTATATAAAAATTATAACCCTTATCTTCGTCATCGATCCATGTAGAGCGGGTGGAGTACAGGCAAGGATAATAGACCGGCTCCTTTTTATATACCGGATCTTCTCCGTCCATGATCGGATTGCCATCCTTGTCTACCTCCGGAATGGGATTCCCGTTCGGATCCTTCATATTTTCCTGTCTCATATAATAAAGGAATTGATTGTCCAGATTCACCGCCGCGCTTCCGGTGATGGTGCTCTCCACGGAATATTTCCTGTACGCCTCCATGCTCTTAGGGATCTCCAGGACTCCGCCGTCCAGATTACCCACCTGCTCATAGCCCAGGATGACCGCATAACGGCTGTCACCGGACTCCTGGCCACTGGCCGATACATAGGCAAAACGGAAAATAACGCTGGTCCCCTCCATGTAATAGGAATAAATAGTCGCATTATCCGCCACCTTGGGAACCTTGTTGCCCTCAAACACATCCACCCTGACGCTCTCGCCATTATGGCCCGGGACCGCCGCCTGCAGCCCGTCAACCGGGATTGCCGCCACCACAAGGGCAGACACCAGGAACAGTGCTCCCAACGTCCTGCAGATGGAGTGCTTTAACCTCCTGATCCCTTTCCTTCCCTTTCCTTTGGTTTTGCCGGCACCCGCCGTCCTTCCGGTATTTACAGTTCTGTTATTGCCTATATTTTTCCCTGCACCTGCAGTACGTCCGCTGTTCACAGTCCCTGCCGTGCTCCCAGTATGCCCGGTATTCACAGTCCTTGCCGTGTTTCCCGCACCCGCAGTACGCCCGCTGTTCACAGTCCCTGCCGTGCTCCCCGCACCTGCAGTACGCCCGATATTTCCGGCTTTTACGCCGCTTGCCTTTCCTGTACCTTGTCTGCCTGCATTGGAATTAGTTGCCATTTTCTCATTACTCCTTTGCGATTTTCTTTGCCACGACTACAAACCGCCCGTTCTTCTCCTGATAATCACAGGTAGAGAGGGTCAGCAGCTGATCTCCGAACTGTGCGGTCACGCCCGTGTCATAAAGGGACATTTCCGCCATCTCGTTCATGTAGGAATCAAACTCCTGCTCGCTGTTTGCATCTATAAACTGATAATATTTAAATACGATTTCTTCTTCTTTGAACACCCTGGAGCGAAACACATACATGACTTCATAGGTTCCCTTCTCATAAATCGTGTCAAACTGTATGTAGGGATGCTCCTCATAATAAGATTTCTTCTCATACAGCCCCAGTTTCCCGAACATCCTGCCGCTGGACATATGATGCCCATACAGGATAAAGTTCGTGCTGGGCTTGAGCACATCGCAGTCCTTATCCATGAAAATAGAACCATTCTTGTCATATTCCTGATTCAGATTATGAGTCAGGTAATATTCATTGTCAGAAGTCTGCATTACAGGGTAATCTATATTTGTATCGTCAATTTTCAGCCATCCTATTAGCTTTTTATTTGTTTTTAATAAATTTTTATATTCATCCAGGACCTCCGGCTCCACATCCGGCTCCTCATTCAGCGTATAAAGCGGCCCGCTGGGTGTCTGTGCCGGTTGGGCAGGCTTGGCTGTCTGATTATTTTTCATCTCGCTCAGCTGTCTATATGTATTCTCTGTCCTGATCTGATAATAGGAATAAATTCCAAAATACCCCAGGCAGACCATTGCCGCCAGGCTGCAGAGCGTTATGGTAAGCCGCCTGCGCTTCTCCCTGCGCCTCAGCTCCTCCTGCACGTAGGCGTCCATGACCCTGCTGTCGCGCCCTGCAGATGCCTTCTCCGCCTCATGCCTGCCTCCTCCCCTGGAAGCCGGCACCCCTGGCTGCCCTGCCTTTATGCTGCCCGACCCAGCCTGGCGTGCCGTGGCGCCGCCGGCCTTTTTGCCGCCTGCACGCGCCCTGCCTGCCTTGGGATCTCCTGCCGTCCTGAGCAGGTCTTCCAGCTCATCCAGGAAATCCTGTCCCAGGACCGTCATAAACTTATATTTTCCGCCCTTAATGTCGGCATAGAGCTTTTCAAGCGTCTTTTTGTCCCCAGGATCAATCCCGCTCTTAAGACGTTTGATCAGTTCCTCGTCGCGCCGCGCACGGGCACAGTCCCCCTTGGTGCGGAACCGCCTCCCCCCTATTGTCTCAAATTCATACTCCCGTTCCATGACCTTCCTTTACATATCATAATCTCACAATAACAACATCATCTACTATTTTACTCCTTCTGAGAATTAATGCAAGTGTTTTAAAAAATTCATTTTATATTTTTAACTTTGGAAACATAGACATGCGGGAGTGCATAGTATAAAGCATAAATAAACCCGGGAGTTTGACAGTTGAAAATCAGAAAAAGCGCTTGCAGGTATTGATTTACC
>CAOKQK010000106.1 GCA_948470905.1 uncultured Lachnospiraceae bacterium
GTCCCGTACATCCTCTTCAAAATGATAGTTGTCAAATTCACTGCACAAAAGCCCTGTGAGCTCAATGTCGTGAGTGGCGGCAAAGCACAGGATCCCGCGCCCGCTCAGGGATTTCAGGATCTGTGTGGATGCGGCGATCCGTTCCACGGTGTTCGTCCCTCTGAGCACCTCGTCCACAAAGCACAAAACAGGTTCCTTCCCGCCCTTTGCCGCGTCAAGGATGCGCTTCAGCGCCTTTATTTCCACGATATAATAGCTCTCGCCTCCCGCAAGGTCATCCCTGAGGGACATGGAGGAATACACATGGAAAAACGGGCTGCTGTAGCCCTCCGCTGCACAGGTATGGATGGTCTGTGCAAGAATGGCATTGATGGCAACCGTCTTCAAAAAAGTGGATTTCCCGGAGGCGTTGGAGCCGGTGAGCAATACCCCCCTGCCTGCCGATATGCTGTTCTTCACAGGCGTCTCCAGCAGGGGATGATAGCCCTCCGTCATGCGGATGCCGCCCGCGGAAGCCAAATTCCCCGCCGCTTGCAACGGTATCTGACCCTCGCGGCATTCGTCAAATGCTCGTGGAGGCACGGCACCTGACTCATTGCCCGCGGGAATAAATTCAGGCACACAGAAGCCGTTTGTCAGCGATCGGCGGAACGCACCCACTGCAATCGCTGTCTCCACATAGCCTGTAACCCTCAGCATGCCGTCCACATCCTCCACATGTCCCCGCAGATATTTCAGCATGCTGTTGAACTTGATCAGGTCCGCGTGGAACACCATGCGGATATAGTCCATCACAACCTCCGGGATGTTGCCGGAGGAATTGCCGCGGAACGGCGACATCACCCAATAAGAGTTCTGCTGCATCCCCCGCAGATTCTTCCTGTGCCGGCCCAGCTCCTCCCACTCCTTCCCGCACACAGGTACGGAAATCTTTTCCAGTGTTTCCGCCGTCTCCATCAGGCGCATGATAAACGAAAAGCTGGTGATATAGGGATCGATCTCACCCTTCTCTTTAAAGTAAGAGACAATATTGTAGATGACCAAAACCACGATCCCCAGGATCCCCATGGAAAAGTTTACCCACAGCATCCCGATAAGCGGCAGGAACAGGAAATCAAAAAAAAGATTCTTTTTGTTAGAGCGCTCTCCCAGCACATCCAGATGATCCAGGTAGTCATAGAGGGAATACTTGCCCATATGTCCCAGCTGGTTCATGGCAAACTGCACCTGGACCCGCTCGTCGGCATGGCTGTCAAAAAAGCCTGCCACATCCTCCAGATGCAGAAGCGACTCATGATCCCTTTTCAGCGTCCGCAGGGTATAGTACAGATACTCCTCCCCCGACGCCGAAAAGGTGTAGTCCATCCGCTTGAAAATGTCATCCATCCCCAGATCATTCCAGGTGATGTCATCCAGCTGCCCGTCCTCCGGGTGTCTTTGCAGGAAGCTGCCCATGCGCGCAAAACGCTCCGGAGTATATTTTTTGCCCGGCAGTCTGCCGTAATTCTCGTACAGTGACCGGATAAACCGCTCTTTTTCTCTTTTGGCGCGCACGCTCTCCAGTACAAAGATGACCAGCACGAACAATACCAGCGCCGCCGCCATAACCAAATATTCCATAAGACCCTTTCACACTCCCGGGAAACCCCATTGTCATCGTCGCCCTTATATGGCAAGAAAGAACTTGACCAGGAAGATCACGGAAAGCACATAAGTCAGCACCGACACATCCTTTGCCTTCCCGGTAAAGACCTTGATCACCGTATAGGAGATCAGCCCGATGCCGATGGCATGTCCGATGGAACCGGATATGGGCATTGCGATCAGCATGAGCGCCACAGGGACAACCTGGCACATATCGTCAAAGTGTATGTTTTTCAGCCCGGTAAGCATCAGCACACCCACATAGATCAGAGCCGACGAAGTAGCCGCCGCCGGAATGACCGCCGCAACAGGCGCGATAAACATGCAGGCAAGGAACACGATGCCCGTGGTCAGCGCCGTCAGGCCCGTACGGCCCCCTGCCTCCACGCCGGATGCGGACTCCACAAAAGTAGTGACGGTGGAAGTACCCGTGGCGGAACCCACCACTGTGCCCACCGCGTCAGCAAGCAGCGCTTCCTTCATCTTCGGCATCTTGCCATTCTTGTCCAGCATGCCCGCGCGGCTGGCAGTCCCAACCAGCGTGCCGATGGTGTCAAACATATCTATGATACAGAAGGTGACGATCAGCGTGATAACGGTAAACCATCCCACCTGGGCAAAGCCGCTGAAATTGAATTTAAACAGTGTAGTCTCCGCCATGTCTGCAAAAGGCGGCACAAAGGAGGCATCTGCCAGAGACGCAAAGGGATTGACATGGAGGAAAAGCGCCTGACCTGCCCAGTAGACAACGCTTGACGCCAGCATGCCCAGGATGACACACGCCTTGACGCCTTTCTGAGCCAGTATGATGATGACGAACAGTCCGATGAACATCGTCACCACGGACAATACCATCGCCGGATATACGTCCCCCATGGTCTTCTTCGCCAGATCGGCCGTCAGGGAACCAAAGAAATCGCGCATGACGTAATAGGAATTATTGCCCAGCCTGTTCCCCGCCGCGTCAAAATATTCCTGAGAGAAATTCTGTACGCCGGCGTTGGAGCCAAACCCGATATTCATCAGCATCATCCCGATGGCGGGGGCAATTCCCAGCCTGACCCCAAGGGGAATGGCATCCACGATCTTTTCCCGGACATTCAGGACAGAAAGGATGATAAAGACAATGCCTTCCACCAGGATAATACAGAGCGCCGCCTGAAAGGACTCCAGATAGGTCAGCCCGGTGATGTTCACGATATTTGCCACCACGACGGCAAAGAAGCTGTTCAGCCCCATGCCCGGCGCCATGGCGAAGGGCTTATTGGCGGCAAAAGCCATCACGAACATACCGACGGCGGACGCGATACAGGTGGCAAGAAAAACCCCGTTCCACAGCTTCGGCCCCCCGTCCGCCCCAAAGTTTGTCAGCAGGTTGGGATTCAGGGCGATGATATATGCCATCGTCATGAAGGTGGTCAGCCCGGCAACGATCTCCGTTTTCACCGATGTCCTGTTCTCTTTGAGTTTAAAAATCTTTTCCATAATTTCCAACTCCCTTCCTATGTATTTGTAGTTCCAAAGATCCTCTTCACAATCCTGTCGCACTCGGCGTATATCCTTTCCACGCTCTCCCCCACAAAAAACTCTCCGTTTCGGTAGAGAATCCTCCCGTTAATCATGGTCATGCAGACATTTGACTTACTGCCGCTGTAGACCAGGTTCCCATGGATATCATGCAGCGGCTGCATGTTAGGCTGGTGGAGATCTATCATGATGATATCAGCCTGCTTTCCCTTTGCAAGCACATCGCATTTGGGCAGGCACATGACCTTTGCCCCGTCCGCAGTTGCCATCCGCAGCACCTTCATGGCATTCAGGCTGGCGGCATCTTCTTCCCTCATTTTGCTTAAACCTGCCACCAGGAACATCTCCCGGAACATATCCAGGCAGTTGTTGCTCGCCGCCCCGTCCGTGCCGATCGCCACAGGAATCTTCCTGCGCTCAAATTCCGCAATGGGCGCAATGCCGCTGGCCAGCTTTAAATTGGATGCCGAATTTGTTACCACGCTCAGCCGTCTCCTGCTGAAGACGTCCACATCATCACCTGTCATGTGGATACAGTGGAAACCGCCCCCGCCATAGTCAAATATGCCAATGGTTTCCAAAAATACCGCCGGCGTCATCCCATATCTTGCCATGCATTCATCCACTTCTTTCCTGGTCTCTGCCAGGTGGGTAAAGACCGGGGCGCTGTACTTGTGCGCCAGCTGCGCCACATGGTAGAGAAGCTCCTTTGAGCAGGTATATTCCGCATGAAAGCCAAGCTGATAGCTGATCAGGGAATTTTTCCTGTTCCATCTGTTGTACTGTTCCTCCATCCGTTCTATGGAAGACGTAAAATCATTGAGCCCGCTTGTGAGCACACAGCGCATCCCCATATCCAGACACGCCTCCGCCGTGCTGTCAGAGGTCAGATACATATCGAAAATGGACGTTATGCCAGAGGTCAGGTACTCCAGGACAGCCAGCCTGGTCAGCTGGAAAATATCCTCCTCTGTCAGCTTTGCCTCCGCCGGGAAGATCTTTTCTTTCAGCCACCTGTCCAGCGGCAGGTCATCCGCATATGAGCGCAGGAAGACCATGGCGGAATGGGTATGTGCATCCTTGAAACCAGGCATCAGAAGGTTGTCCCGACAGTCAATCTCCACGTCCCAGGAAATTTTGGGGAAATCTTTCATATTGTCATTTTCCAGATCCTCCCCATTCACCACACAGGCAATCTTGTCATTTTTCACCCAAATTTCACCTCGGAACATGGGCCTTGTCTTTTCCATTGTTAAAATCCTTGCATGATATAGTCTGATGTTCACTGAATTAATTCTCCTCCAAATCCGTAAGGCAGTAAGTCCTTCAAGCGGTACTCCCTGTAATCATCCACACTTTTTGCCACGATTATGATAAAATCCTCCCCCGCAAATTCCTGCAGGACCTGCCTGCAGATGCCGCAGGGATAGGCATAATCCACAGGTTCCGCACCCTCCCTGCCGCCCGCAATGGCGATAGCGCAGAAATTCCTCCTGCCCTCGCTTACCGCCTTAAAGACCGCGGTCCGTTCCGCACAGTTGGTCGCCCCGTAAGATGCATTCTCAATATTGCCGCCCTGTATGATATCGCCCTCCGCCGTCAACAGCGCCGCTCCCACCGTGTAATGGGAGTAGGGCGCATAGGCGAGCCTCCTGGCGTCCAGAGCCGCCCGGACCAGCTGGCCGGGATATCCAGCCTGCTGCATTTTTGCAGCCTGCATGTTTTTTTGTAGTTCACTTTTTATATTTCCCATTTTTCATCCTGTTTTACGCTTTCAAAGCCAAAGTGTTCACTGAACAGAAAATTTTTTCACACTCTCCGTCACAACCTTCCTGAAGTTTGGCGCCGCCTTGTCAGCCGCCTCCTGCACCTCCTTATGGGACAGGGGATTTGCAGTCATCCCAGCCGACAGGTTACAGATACAGGAAATACCGCAGACCCTCATACCCATATGGTTCGCTGCGATCGCTTCCACCACCGTGCTCATGCCCACTGCATCGCAGCCCAGGGCACGTAACATACGGATCTCCGCCGGAGACTCGAAAGAGGGTCCCGTCAGCTGGGCGTAAACGCCCTCCTGAAGGAAAATGCCGTTCTCCGCTGCCGCACTGATGATTGCCTGCTGCAGTCTGCGGTCATACACCTGGCTCATATCCGGGAACCGCGTCCCCAGCTCATCTATGTTGGGACCGATCAGCGGATTGGGTGCAAACACGGAAATATGATCCTTTATCAGCATCAGGTCTCCCGCATGGAACGAGGTGTTCACCCCGCCTGCCGCATTGGTCAGAAAAAGGACTTCTGCCCCCATGAGCTTCATCAGCCTTGTGGGAAGCACTACATCGCTTATAGGATATCCCTCGTAAAAATGTACCCTGCCTTTCATGCAGACCACCGGGACCTCCTCCACGTAACCAAAGATAAATTTCCCCGCATGTCCCGGAACCGTGGATACGGGGAACCCGTCAATCTCACTGTAAGCAAGCTCCCCCTCCACGCGGATGCCCTCCGCATAATCCCCAAGCCCGGAACCCAGGACAATGGCGACCCTGGGCACAAAATCCGTCTTTTTCCTCACACACTCATAACAGTGCTGCAGCTTGTCATAAACATCTGTCTTTCCGCTCATACCTGTCCTCCTCTGTCCTCAGGCGTGTATTTCATATTCCAGTACAGCGTTGCCTAAATACTGAAATTAAAGCAATGCTGTACCAGCCATTCGCAAAAACCCATCTACGGTGCTTTACTATAATTATACAAAAAATTACGTTAAAATGCAATTCATTTGTTTTATATCTGAAAATATGATAATATAATTGTTATAGTCCACACGTCAGCTTGTCCGGCATCAGATTTCATCCCTGCATGAAAATATGATGCCACAGGCTCATTGCACGCGGAAGTGAAACAAAATAAAGGAATCCATCATGAAAACAGAATCTTGCAGAAAAAATAAAATAACAGGCATTCTCTATCTGCTATACTTCGGGCTGTACCTCGCAGTGGGTATTTCGATGCTGGTCAAGCAGCCTTTTGGAAGCCCTCCTGACGAATACAACCGTTATTTAATCCCTCAGTACATTGCAGAACACGGCTCCCTGCCAAGCGGCTTTGAGGAAGAGATCCGCATCTATGGCTATGGCTTTTCCTATGGTTTCCAGCCAATCCTGCCCTATATGCTGCAGGGCTTCTGTATGAGGCTCACAGGGCTTTTCACCGATTCCGGCACAGCGCTCCTCTACAGCGCCCGCGCCGTGGATCTGATACTCGGACTGGTCATGGCGTGGATCGTGCTGCTTCTTTCCAGACAGTGGTTCTCTGACAGGCGCTTTGGCTGGCTTTTTGCGTTCCTGACCACATTCCTGCCCCAGAGCCTCTTTGTCCATACCTATGTAAACACGGACTCGTGCTGTATGCTTTCCATCGCAGTCATGCTCCTGGGGCTGACCTATGGATTCAGGGACAGGTTCTCACCCCGTTCCTGCGTCATCCTCTCTGCAGGCATCATCCTCTGCGCCCTGTCCTACTACAATGCCTACGGCTATATCTTAAGCTGCATCTTCCTGTTTACCGCCTTTTTTGCAGGCTGTGGACAAAACACCTCGGACAGGCCCTGCATTGCCTTTGACACAAGGAGCTTTTTCAGGAAGGGCTGCTTTATCTCCGCCCTTGTCCTCCTTGGCATCAGCTGGTGGTTCATCCGCAGCGCCATCCTCTACGACGGGGATTTCCTGGGACTGCGCACCAGAAACGAATATGCCGCCCTCTACGCGCTGCCACAGCTTCACCCTGACACCCGCGTGACCTGGCAGAGCCAGGGCTATTCCCTGATGGATATGCTTACAGGATCGGATTTCTGCAACCTGACCCTGCTGAGCTTTATCAGCATGTTCGGCGCCATGGCGATTCCCACGTCCATCTGGGTTTATCGTTTTTACAAGGCATTGTTCGCCCTTGGGCTTATGTGCTGCATTTTCATACCACGCTCCAAGACCGGCATCAATCCCCCAATCCTTCCCAAAAGAAGGGGCTTAAGGATTTTTTATCATGCAAACATGGTGTTCTGTATGGCGATGCCCCTGATCTTGAGCATTGTTTATTCTTACTCCACAGACTACCAGCCCCAGGGACGTTATGTGCTTCCTGCGCTGATCCCTTTCTGCTTCTATCTTGTCTATGGGCTGCAGAAGGCCTGGGGGCTGGCTTGCTGTGTATATGAACGCCGTATCACACGCACGGCCGGAAAAGAGACTCCCGACGCTCGCCCGTCTGCGGCAAAAAAAGCGGCTCGCTTTTCTTCCATTTTCTGTACGGTATTCTGCGTCCTGCTTTGTCTTTTCATCGTGGGAATGCTGCTTTGGACCATATATGGCTACGCCTTTCCCTACTATGACGCAAATCCCATAGCGCCATAAATACCACCTGATATTTAGATGATAATGCAGACCATCCCGCCATTGCTGTCATTGACGATTTTCTGCATGGTATCCTGCAGTTTTAACTGGCTTTCTTCTCCTATTACTGCCACTTTTGCAGTAATTCCGTCATTCACCAGCTGTTCCACTGTTTTACCGAAGATATTGGTGTTCCAGATCCCGCTCTCCACATCCGCCTGGTTGATAAAGCGTATCAGGTCCTCCGCCTGTTCTTCCGTTCCCACGATAGGCGCGATCTCCGTCTCAATGTTGGCACGTATCATGTGGATGGACGGGCTGGACGCCCTGATCTTTACACCGAACTTGTTGCCGTGTTTGATTAGCTCCGGTTTCTCCAGGACAATCTCCTCCTTGTCAGGAGTCACTACCCCATATCCCTTGATACGGACCATGTTCACGGCATCCAGCACCTTCATATACTCGTGCTTCATGGCGGCAAAATCCCTTAATTTGCTGATCAGCTGGTATTCATCCGTAATGCTCTCCCCCACCATCTCCGTCAGCATTTCGTAATAATAAGCCTCCTCCACATCGACAGTGATACGGATGATTCCGTCGGCAAGGCTTACCGTGTCCGTCTTGCACCTCTTTATGTACTCGCTCTCCAGAGCCACGGGCTTCTCCAACACATCACGGATGGTGCTGTACTCCCTCATCAACGTCCTGACCTTCTCCACCATATCCTGCTTCAGACGGTTATCCATGGGAAGCATCTCCACCCACTTGGGCATATAAAACTCCAAAGCGGAGATGGGAAACTCATACAGGACATTCTCCAACAGCATGTTGATGTCCTCTTTCTTCAGCTGCTCACAGTTTACCGTCACAGCGGACACCTGGAATTTGTCGTTTATCTCCGCTGCCGCTTTTTTTGCATCCTCAGAATAAGGCTTCTGGCTGTTCACCAACACCAGGAACGGTTTCTTCAGCTTCTTTAAGGCAAGTATCGTCTTCTCCTCCGCCTCCAGGTAACTGCTCCGGGGGATTTCCCCGAAGCTGCCGTCCGTAGTGATGACCAGCCCTATGGTAGAGTGGTCGTTCATCACCTTGTCAGTGCCGATCTCCGCCGCCTGGGTAAAAGGAATCTCATAGTCGAACCACGGCGTCTTCACCATGCGTTCCACATCCTCCTCCATATGCCCCGCCGCACCGTCCACCATATAGCCCACACAGTCGATCAGCCGCACTGATACCGGGATATCCCCGTTCAGCATCACCTGCGCCGCCTCGTTGGGGATGAACTTCGGTTCCGTGGTGGTAATAGTCTTGCCGCCTGCGCTCTGGGGCAGTTCATCCTGGGCACGCACCTTTGCATGCTCATCTTCCATGTAAGGCAGCACCATCTCCTCCATGAATCTCTTAATGAAAGTGGACTTACCTGTGCGCACCGGTCCCAGTACGCCTATGTATATCTCTCCGTTGGTCCGTTTCTGTATATCGCGGTAAAGATCATAGGTATTCGCTGCATATTCCATATATCAAGCCTCCTGCTATTAGCCTGCTTAATATATATGCCGCGTATACCCTCAACATGACAGCTTTTGAAATTTCTTCCAGATGCAAAATGCAGGGCAGCCCCCCGCCCCGCATTTACCTTATGTCGGCAATCCTTATTTTTTCAACACAATCCTCTTATAATTCTTCTTGCCGCGCCGTACCACGATGCCCTCCCCGGACAGCTGCTCCGGCGTGTAGGCAGTCTTGATATCACTCACCTTCTCATTGCCCACGGTGACGCCGCCCTGTTCCACCGCGCGCCTCGCCTCGGAGCGGGATGCGTTCAGGCCTGCCTTCACCAGCACACCCAGGATATCTATGGTCCCGTTCAGGAAATCTCCTTCCTCCAGTTCACAGGTGGGCATATTGTCGGAGTCCCCGCCGCCTGCAAAAAGCGCCCTGGCGCTCTCCTGCGCCTTGACCGCCTCCTCCTCTCCATGCACCAGCTTGGTAAGCTCGAAGGCAAGAATCTCTTTCGCCTGGTTCAGCTGGCTGCCCTCCCACTGATCCATTGCTTCTATCTGCTCTATGGGCAGAAAAGTCAGCATCCGCAGGCACTTCAGCACATCGGCATCCGCCACGTTTCTCCAATACTGATAAAACTCATAGGGAGATGTCTTGTTGGGATCCAGCCACACGGCGCCCTTCTGGGTCTTGCCCATCTTCTTCCCCTCGGAATTCAAGAGCAGGGTGATGGTCATGGCATAGGCATCCTTACCCAGCTTCCTGCGGATCAGCTCTGTGCCGCCAAGCATATTACTCCACTGGTCATCGCCGCCAAACTGCATGTTACAGCCATATTTCTGATATAGGCACAGAAAATCATAGCTCTGCATGATCATGTAGTTAAACTCCAAAAAGCTCAACCCCTTCTCCATACGCTGCTTATAGCACTCCGCCGTCAGCATGCGGTTCACGGAGAAATGCGCACCAATATCCCTGATAAACTCAATGTAGTTCAGATCCCTGAGCCAGTCCGCATTATTCACCATGATCGCCTTGGAATTCCCGCCATTTTCCCTGGATGTCAGTGCCAAATTCAAAGTTCCTGCCTCCACAGACGAAGTACTTTCCCCTGCATCCTCAAACTCAATAAACCGGCTCATCTGCTTTTTAAAGCACTCACAGTTATGGTCGATAGTCTCCTTTGTCATCATGGTGCGCAGATCCGTCCTTCCGGAAGGATCGCCGATCATGGCAGTGCCGCCGCCCAGCAGGGCGATGGGCTTATTGCCCGCCATCTGCAGCCTTTTCATCAGGCACAGCGCCATAAAATGTCCCACATGGAGACTGTCCGCCGTAGGGTCGAAGCCAATGTAAAACACTGCTTTCCCTGCGTTGACCAGCTCCTTGATCTCCTCCTCGTCGGTGAGCTGTGCCAGAAGACCTCTTGCCTTTAACTCGTCAAATACCGTCATTTTTTTCTTCTCCTTTTCCATTATTTCATTGATTGCCCACAGCCTGCTGTTATCCCCCGAAAGATTACTGTTACCCCCCGACAGATTACCGTTAATCCACGAAAAAATCCCGCCCCCTATCTGTCCGATAGAAAGGACGGGACTTAAAAGTCCGTGTTACCACCTTTTTTCCCACAGGACTCGCATCCTGCAGCTCACGAAGTATCAACCAATACTTTTGACCGATATCGGGGTCTGCCGTCAAAGCCTACTCTGCATTGCCTGCATTTGGACCTGCTGCTCCGAGATGTATTCCCGTTAAGCTTTTCGCGCCTCTCACCCTCCGGCTGCTCTCTGTGAAAAGTTGGTCAACGGTACTCTTTCTCTTCATTGCATTAAAATATTCTGCATTTAAAATGGCTGCATCTGTCATATGACATTATTTCCGCGGGCAATGAGTCACAAGTCCGAGAAGTTTACTTCTCTGGAACCTTGATGAATGCCGCCAGGGTCCAATGCCATAGCGTCCCTTGGACGCATTGCGCTCTGCAGCATTGCGAACCTGGTCCCCCGTTACTTGCAGCGGGGTTTTGGATTGCTCCATGAAATATGAATATATTATACAGAGGCCGGCTTAGATTGTCAACTTATTTTTCCCGGGAGTTTGACAGTTGAAAATCAGAAAAAGCGCTTGCAGGTATTGATTTACC
>CAOKQK010000107.1 GCA_948470905.1 uncultured Lachnospiraceae bacterium
CTCCTTGGTAGCCATCTTGTATCTCTCGCCCATCAGCACGTTGAACACTGCCTGAGTGCCCACGATCTGGGAGGAAGGCGTCACCAGAGGCGGCTCGCCCAGATCCTTGCGGACCTGAGGGATCTCCTTCAGCACATCGTAGTACCTGTCCTCGGCATTCTGCTCCTTCAGCTGGCTCACCATGTTGGAGAGCATGCCGCCGGGTACCTGGTACAGCAAGGTCTTGATATCGACGCCCATGACCTTGGGATTGAGCAGGCCGCTCTTTAAGCACTCATCCCTGTAAGGACGGAAGTAATCCGCGATCTCCGCCAGAAGATTCTGGTCAAACCCGGTATCATAGGGCGTGCCGCGGAAGGTCTCTACCATGACCTCGGTGGCAGGCTGTGAGGTTCCCATTGCAAGAGGGCTCATTGCCGTGTCGATCACATCCACGCCTGCCTCTACCGCCTTTAAGTAAGTCATGCTTGCCACGCCGGAGGTATAGTGGGTGTGCAGCTGGATGGGCAGCTTGGTGTTCTCCTTCATGGCCTTGATCAGCTCGCTTGCCTTATAAGGGACCAGCAGACCAGCCATGTCCTTGATACAGATGGAGTCAGCCCCCATCTCCTCGATCTTCTTTGCCGTATCCGCCCAGTATTCCAGGGTGTAGGCATCACCCAGGGTATAGGACAGCGCTACCTGCGCATGCCCCCTGCCCTCCTGCTTCTTCATCCTGTTGGTGGCGTTCACCGCCTCCTGAAGGTTGGGAAGATAATTCAGGCAGTCAAAAATACGGATGATATCAATACCGTTTGCAATGGATTTCTGCACGAAAGCGTCCACCACATCGTCGGCATAAGGTCTGTAGCCCAGGATGTTCTGTCCGCGGAACAGCATCTGCAGCTTGGTATTTTTGAAGCCGTCACGAAGCTTGCGGAGTCTGTCCCAGGGATCTTCCTTCAGGAAACGAAGGGATGCGTCAAAGGTTGCGCCGCCCCAGCACTCTACGGAGTGATAGCCGACCTTATCCATTTTTTCCAGGATGGGAAGCATGAAATCGGTGGGCATTCTGGTCGCGATCAGAGACTGATGCGCATCGCGCAGGATCGTTTCCGTAATCTTGATCGGTTTCTTTTTATTATCATTATCTGGCATTGCGAATTTCCTCCATAATATATTTTATATACGACGTGTGCCGCAAGGCACACTGATCTGCGGGAAGCGGCATCAGCCGCCCCCATCTGCACCGCCCGCCGGAGAAACCGCCGAATCTCCCCACAGGCGTATGCTCCCCGTCTGCCCGGGGCGTCCGGCTTACAATCTCACGATAGCAGTTATCTTAGCTTAGAACACTCCAAAGATAGCCATAAAGGTCCCAGCCGCCACTGCCGTTCCGATAACGCCCGCCACATTAGGTCCCATGGCATGCATGAGCAGGAAGTTCGTGGGGTCTGACTCAGCGCCCACCTTCTGGGACACACGGGCCGCCATGGGCACTGCGGACACGCCCGCCGAACCGATCAGCGGGTTCACCTTGCCGTGGGTCATGACACACATGAGCTTGCCGAACAGGACGCCTGCCGCGGTACCGAATATGAACGCCGCCAGACCCAGACCGACGATTTTCAGGGTATCCCAGTTCAGGAACGCCTCCGCGCTGGTGGTTGCCCCTACGGAGGTCCCCAGCAGAATGACCACGATATACATCATTGCGTTGGACGCCGTCTCAGCCAGCTGCCTGGTGACACCGCACTCCCTGAACAGATTGCCCAGCATCAGCATGCCTACCAGAGGCGCCGTGGTGGGAAGGATCAGGCACACCACAATGGTAACGACGATGGGGAACAGGATCTTCTCCAGCTTGGATACGGGACGAAGCTGCCCCATCTTGATCTTGCGCTCCTTCTCGGTGGTCAAAAGCTTCATAACGGGCGGCTGGATAATAGGCACCAGCGACATATAGGAATACGCCGCCACAGCAATGGGACCCATGATAGCCGTCTGCCCCAGCTTGCTTGCAAGGAAAAGGGAGGTAGGGCCGTCCGCGCCTCCGATGATGGAGATCGCTGCCGCCGCCTCATCCTTGAAGCCAAGCAGGATCGCGCCGAAGTACGCGGCAAAGATGCCGAACTGAGCCGCCGCGCCCAAAAGAAAGCTCCTGGGATTGGCGATCAGAGGCCCGAAGTCGGTCATGGCGCCCACCCCCATAAAGATCAGAGAAGGAAGGATCGCCCATTCGTCCAAAATATAAAAGTAATGCAGCAGACCGCCGGCATGGTCGCCCTGGGGCGCAGCCATGATATCAGGATAAATATTCACCAGCAGCATGCCAAAGGCTATCGGAATCAAGAGCAGAGGCTCAAAGTCATGCCGGATAGCCAGATAAAGGAAAAAGCACGCAACTGCCATCATCAGATAGTTCCCCCATGTGAGGTTAAAGAAAGCTGTCTGATGAAGCAGGTTGTCAAGCGTAGTAACTACGTATTCCATTTGTTGACCTCCTGTTGTCAAAGTATTGTTTTACAGCTCTGCCAATGCCTTGCAGAATCCCGCATTGACCGGACTGATGCCTTAGGAACTTTCCATACAATAACCTGTACATTTGACTTGCCTGAATCCACACAGTCTGCGTTGGCCTCCGCTCCGCTTCGATCCGTGCCACTGGCGCACAGCGCCATCGGTCAGCGCCTGCTTTTTTCCGCCCTGCCTGTACAGATGGTTCTTCGTCATTTGCATAAGTTATATTCGGACAATTCCTTAATTCAGCGTCGCCAGAACCGCGCCTGCCTCCACAGCATCGCCCACAGCCACATCAATGCTTGCCACAGTACCGTCCTGAGGCGCCACAACAGGGATCTCCATCTTCATGGCCTCGATGACAACCACAGCATCACCCTTCTTCACTGCGTCTCCCACCTTCTTTTCAAGCTTAAACACTTTGCCGGCTGCGCCCGCTTCGATCTTAACGCTTCCCGCGCCGCCCGCCTTGGGAGCTGCCGCTGCCGCAGGTGCTGCCTTGGGAGCCGCCTTCGGCGCCGCCGGAGCCTTTGCCGCCACGGGAGCGCCTGTGGACGTGCCTTCCTCCACGGTGACATCATACACGTTTCCATTTACGGTAATTGTATAATTTTTCATTTTATAATCCTCCATAATATTTTCATATTTAATAACATGCTGTTTTTTACAATAAAATCTTTTATTTATTCCCGCGGACAGCAAGCCCGGGGAGGTTTGCTTCCCGAAAAGCTTACTTCTCTGAAGCCCTGGCAAATGCCGCAGGAGTCTAATACCCCAGCTCCCTTATTCAGCCTGCTGCGGGATCTCTGATTCCCATGGAAGCAAAACCCTTTTCTCTCAGATAACCGGTCAGCTCATGACATATACTATCGCCTTATGAAATACCTTATCCTCTCAGAAAACATTTCCACCTCAGGGACGCCGTATAATGGAGCGCACCACGAATCCGTCCGTGGTAACTGCGCCTTCGCTTGCCGCGATCGCCGCCGCAATGACTGCCACCAGCTCCAGGTCGTCAGGCTCATCCACTGCCGCAGGCTCCTCCGCCTGCACCGCCACCGGGATTTCTTCCTTTACAGCCTGTCCTGCGGTCTTATTCTTTGCAAACGCTCCCTGGATCTTGGGAATCACATTGAAGCAATAGATGATCAGGCAGATCAGGATAAGTACAATGAACACCGTGCCCATGCCGATCAGGGTATTCATCCCCGCCTTTGCCATAGCCTCACCCAGATCCTCGCCGTTTCCGCAGGCGGTCAGCCCAAGACAGCAGACAGCCATACTTATCAAGGCTAATAATTTCTTCTTCATATAACCACCCTTTCTATACGGTACCATGCTTTTTTGCGGGACGGTCCTCGCTCTTGGTAAAGAGCATCTCAAAGGCGCCGATACAATACTTTCTGGTATCTGCAGGCTGTATGATCTGGTCTACATATCCTCTCCTTGCAGCGCCTGCCGCCGAAAGCTGCAGCGCCTCGTACTCGGCTGCCTTCTCACCTATCACGTCAGCGCCCTGGCCCTCGTACATGATCTTTGCCGCCAATTTGCCCTCCATGGTGCCGATCTGGGCATTCTCCCATGCGATGGTGATATCCGCACCCACCGCCTTGGAGTTCATGGCGATCCCTGCCGTCCCGAATGCCTTGCCCACAACTACATTTATCTTGGGAACAGTCGCGTTGGCAAAAGCATAGGTGAGCTTTGCCGCCGCCCTGGCAATGCCCTTTTCGGAGCACAGATCAGCCTTATAACCCTTTACATTTGTAAGCGTGAGGACAGGGATATCGAAGGCATCACAGAAGCTTACAAAGTCCGCCGCCTTCTCACAGCCCTGTACGGACAGAACAGCATCCAGCTTCTCCGCTGCCTTGCCATTCTCGTCGCAGATCTCGCTGCGGTTTGCCACCGCACCTACCGTCACGCCGTCCAGCTTCATGAAGCCCACTACCATATCCTTTGCATAGTTTGCCTTAACTTCAAAGAAATCGTTGTTGTCTGCCAGTATGGAAAGCGCAATGGAGGTATCTCCCGCACAGTTTTCAATCTCCGGATTGACGCGGTTGAGGTCATCCGCACACTCTGTAATGTCGCTGCCCTCGCCGTTGTTTGCCGGGAGGAACGCCACCAGCTCCCTGATCTTGGCAAGGACGCCCGCCTCGTCGGCTGTCACGTCCACAATGCCGCTTTCTTCCGACTGGAACGCTGCAGATGAGGAATCACACTTCGTGATCACATTGCCGTCCAGCGCATTGGGCGCATTGACAAACAGCTTTGCATTCTTCTCCTCCATAAAGGTAAAATCCGTCAATGCAGGGAACAGCGCCAGCCCTCCGCCGCAGCTTCCCATGACAGCCGTAATCTGAGGGATCACCCCGCTCGCAAGGGTCTGCTTCATGTAGATCATGCCAAATGCATTCAGGGCATCCGTCGCCTCCTGCAGCCTTAAGCCCGCAGAATCCACCAGGCCTATGACAGGGGACCCCGTCTTCATCGCCAGATCATACAGACCCACAATCTTCCTTGCATGCATCTCGCCCACACTGCCGTTCATCACGGATGCATCCTGGCTGTAGACATATACAGGCTTGCCGCCTATCACTCCATAGCCGGTGATGCAGCCGTCAGAGGGAGTTTCGCTGGGTTTCATATTGAAATCCGTAGCTCTTGCAGTTACAAGCCCGCCGATTTCAACGAAACTGTTGTCATCGAGTAAAGCTGTGATTCTTTGACTCGCTTTTGAAGTAGTACTCATGCTTTCAATCCTCCATTATGATTTTATAACCTTATAATTTCCAAAAGAGGCATAAAATACCTGCCTGCATACATGTCCGCATAAATGCCCCTATTTTCATCCATACTAGTATATCATAAAAAATGCAATTCGCCTAGAACGAATTGCATTTTTTTTCATATTTATTTATAATTATTTTACAACCAGCAGAAACCTTTTCAAAATCTGCCTGGCACACCACTCAAGGTCAATGGCATCCACCGCTTCCCTTGTGATTATTCTTTCCCTGCGGTACACCACATCCCCCACGCTGTACTCCACCATGCCTATCTCCGTGCCTGCCTTCACCGGCGCGGTGAGCGTGCTTTTGACACTGTACTCTACCCTGATCTCCTCATCCCTGCGCATCAGAAGGCCCTCGGCATCTTTTTTTCTGTCTGTCAGCCCTCCGCCCTCCTCATCCTCATCATCGTCGCCCAGAACGGTCAGATCCGCATAAGCGGTCCCTCCCAAAACTTCCGTCTGGCCTCCCAGGACAGGGATTGCCTGCAGGCGGCCCGGCTCAAAGGCAACGCCCTCCTCCAGGAAGCTCCTGTAAAAATAATTGTCTATGCCGTACTGCATCAGCTCCTTTGTGTCGCTCCATTTGTAGTTCTTGTTGTTCGGCCACCCGCAGGCAAGCAGCGCCACCACAAAAGTGCGTCCGTCCCGCTCCAGCGCGCCTACATAGCAGTAGCCCGCCTTGTTCGTATAACCTGTTTTCCCCGTCAGGGCGCCGTCCATCATGCTCAGGAACAAATTGTGGTTATTGCAGGAATAATTCCGTCCATTTGCATAGAAGCTGTAGCTCCCGGTGCGTGTGATGCGCAGGAAGTCCTCCGTGCAGGGGCTGCCCTTGAGGCAGTAGGACATGATCCTCGCCAACTCCGCAGCCGTGGTGCAGTGTTCCTTCTGGACGGTGCTCCCGTCCTCCAGGACAAGCTCCTGGGTTTCGTCCAACCCGTTGGGGGTGATGAACCAGGTGTTCTCACAGCCAAGCTGAGCCGCCTTTTCGTTCATCAGCTCCGCAAACGCCGCCATCGCCTGCCTGCTCTCATCCGTGGTGAACTCCGCCGTGTCCTTATCTTGAAGCTCCTGCGGCAGATAACGCTTTCCCACATACTCTGCAAGCGCCATGGCAGAGTCATTGTGGGATTCCAGCATCAGCGAGTACAGCAGATCCTTCACCAGGTACTGCTCCCCTTTTTGTATGTACAGCTTCACCTTCGGCATGCTCGCCGCATATGCCGACACTGTCAGGACGTCATCCAGAGAAACGTTTTCCAATATGGTGATGCAGGTCATGATCTTGGTAGTGCTTGCCATGGCAAGAGGAGTGTCGGCATTCTTGCCGTAGAGCACCCTTCCTGAATCCGCATCCATCAGCACAGCCGCCGTGGCATACAGGGAGATATCCTCCGCCCCTGTCTCCGCCCTCGCAGGCAGCGCCGCACAGGCTATGAAACACACCATCGTCAAAACCGCACAAAAAAAGCCCCCTATATTTTTTTTCATCCGCAGCTTTCCACCCTGTAAAACACATGGATTTTTAATAATATATGAGGCTTAATCAAAAAAATACGCAATTCTTTCAAACTGTCCAAAATCCGTTCATAAGGATCCACCAAGAGTTTTTCCAGGATTTCCCATGGTTCCTTCCCGAACCATTCCCAGCCATCTGTCAAACGTCAAGCTGAAGCTGCACCTCCGCCTCCGCCTGCTGCTTAAACTCCTCCACCTGTACCGGTGTCAGCTCCGGCAGCTCCTCCAGGCTCCCCACCCCAAAGCACCTTAAGAACTGCTCCGTGGTCCCGAACAAAAGGGGCCTGCCCGGCGCATCCAGGCGCCCCAGCTCCGTAACCAGGTCATACTCCAGAAGCTTGTTGATGGCGTGGTCGCAGCTCACCCCCCTGATCCGCTCCACCTCCACCCTGGTGATGGGCTGCTTGTAAGCAATAATGGAAAGAGTCTCCAACACCGTGTCCGTCAGAGTCATTTTCCTCGGCGCCCTGGCGATCTTGATCAGATATTCATACATCTCCGCCTTGGTACACAACTGTACCGCATTGTCGAACTGTGCCAGCTCAATGCCCCGATCCTCCCGCTCATAGCGCTCCTGCATCCTTTTCAGGATCTCCTTTGTCGTTTTCACATTTTCTTCTATCACATCGGCAAGCCTGCTGATCTCCACGGATTCCCCCATGGTAAACAGCACCGCCTCCAGCACCGCTTCCGCCTTTTGCTTATCCATCCGGCAACTCCTTAACCTACACCCTGACTCACGTTGGAGGTGATCATGATGTCGTCAAAAATATTCTCCTGGCTGATGACGATTTTTCCCATTTTCATCATCTCCAGGATGATCAGGAAGGTGACGATGATCTCCATCTTGCTTGTCTGCTTTTCCAGAAGCTTCCGGAAACTGAATATCCTGTGCTCCTTTGCATATGCCTCCACATAAAGCAGCTTTACATCCATATCGATCTCCTCTTTCTCGATATTGCCGTACCGGCTTCTGATAGGATCGATCTTGTCCTCCTGTTTTTTTATGACAAATTTGAAAATCTCATGGAGCTTGTACAGGTTCATGTCCCCCATAAGCTCCTCGTAATCCACAGGCTGTCTGTAGGAGGCCACCTCCGGCGGAAGCTTCTGCTCCCTGTAAAGGTTCCTGGCCGCATCCACCTGGCGGTCTCTCAGCTCAAAGGACATATACTTGTACATTTTGTACTCCAGCAGCTTCTGCACCAGCTCCGCCCTGGGGTCTTCCTCCTCCCCTTCCTCGTTGACCTCCTTGGGCAGGAGCATCCTGCATTTAATGTCGATCAGCGTGGCTGCCATCACAAGGAACTCACTCATAACGTTCATATCACGGTTTTCCATCTGTTTGATATAATCCAGATACTGCTCCGTAATCTCCACGATGGGAATATCATAAATATCAACCTTATTCTTGTCTATCAAATGAAGCAGAAGATCCAAGGGTCCTTCAAACGCTTCCAGTTTTACCGGTATTGCCATTTCTGCACTCTCCTGCCCGTCTTAAGGCGCCGCATACATTTTTGAGGGCTCGGATTATTATTTTAACCTTTTTCTTTGTTTATTTCAAGCAAGAACATATTTTCGTCCGCTTTTCTCCCCCGCAGCCGCCCTGTTTATCCGGTCTGCATTCCCGAGGATTATTTGATCCCTGATCTTCACCTTCCATGCCCTGTGTTATTTTTCCGGCCCCAGCTCCACCACCCACAGCTCGCCCGGATTAAACACCCGGACAGGGATGGTATGGGTGCCCAGCCCGCGGCTGAGCACCATGACGGCTGCATCCTCCTTATAGACCCCGCCGTCATATTTCGGAAAAAATCTCAACGTAGGGGCGATCACACCCTTCCCCCAGAGAGGAACCCTGGCAACACCGCCATGGACATGCCCGGACAGGGCCAGGTCAGCTCCCCATGCCGCATACTGAGGAAAATAATCCGGGTTATGGGCCAGAAGTATGGTATACCTGTCTCCGGGAGCCTGTCCCAGAAGGCCAGGCAGATACGACGGGACCATATCCATTACCTGAAAGCGCCTGTAATAATATTTGTCTATCTCAGCCCCATACACTGTGATCCCATACTCCCCAAGCTCCACATGGGCGTTTACCAGAGGCTCTATCCCCAGCTTTTTCAGTGCTTCTGCATACTGCCCCGCCATATCCCCGTAAACCTTCGGATATAATTTCAGCCTTTGTTCATGATTGCCATTCCCGTAATAAACGGGATATTCCCTGGCAAGCTCCCCCAGAAACTGTAGCGCGGGTTCCAGCCCGCGCCCCGGCTTTGCAGTTATAATATCACCCGTTATCAAAACAAAATCCGGCTGCTGCCCCCTGATAGCCGCAAGCAGCCTTTCGTTGTTTTTTCCATATCGCTTGTTATGTAAATCCGCTATCACCACCGCCCGGCAGGGTTTCCTGATCCGCCTGTCCGTGGCCGCATACTTCCTTATCACAAAGCGGTTGCTGTCGTAAAGGATTACCCACAGCAGCACCACCGCCAAAATCCCGATAAATGTTACCATCGCTTCTAACATGTAAATCCCCGTTCTTTTCGCGACACGCCCAGCGTACCGCCATATGTATCACATTCTCACCGCAGCACGCCTCAGCGCTCTGCCATATGTACCATGTCCTCACGCCTCACATTTCAGCAGGAAAAGCGAAAATATCTTCCGCAGGTAATCCAGATAGACCGCCTTCTCCATACTTTCCGCAAACACGATGGGCACGCTGCCAATTTCTTCGCCATTCAGAAAATATTTTGCCCTTCCGGCCTCACTGCCCTCCTCTATGGGCGCCTGCACCTTCTCCGGCAGCTCCAGCACCTTTTCCACCAAAGACAGGTCGCTTCCCTTCACATCCAGATACCGGAACTCCCCCTGATACTCCACAGCGACCCGCTCAGAAACGCCGCCCTCCACCGCAACCTGCGGCAGCTCATCTTCATTTGCATCCACATAAATATCACACACCCCAAACCCATAGGCCAGCAGGGTCTGGGCATCCTGAAAGCGCGCCTTATAATCCGGCGCACCCATAACGACCGCTATCAGATCTATCCCGTCCTTGGATGCCGTAGCCGAAAAACAATATTTGGCCTTGTCGGTGGAACCCGTCTTCAGACCTGTGGTCCATTGATACTGCTTCAAAAGCTTGTTGGTACTGTTCAGAGTAAACCTTACCGATCCCTGCCTGGTCTCATGAATGATATCCTCCATCCAGATGGTAGTATAATTAAAAATATCCGGATGCTTCGTGGTAAGCTCCCTGGACATGATCGCCACATCTTTCGCAGAAGTGTAATGACCGTCCGAATCCGTCAGCCCGCAGCAGTCCTCAAAGCGGGTGTCCGCCATTCCCAGCTCCGCCGCCCTCTCATTCATCAGCTCCACAAATGCCTCCTCGCTGCCTGCGATGTGCTCCGCAACCGCCACGCTGGCATCATTACCTGAAGAAACTGCGATGCACTTGATCATGGTGTCAAGCGTCTGCACCTCCCCTGCTGCCAGGTATACCTGTGATCCGCCCATGGAACTGGCGTGCTCACTGGTCACTACCTCGTCCTCCAGGCTTATCTTGCCCGCATCCAGCGCCTCGAAGGTAAGCAGCAGCGTCATGATCTTCGTGATGCTCGCAGGGCTTCTCCTCTCTGTGGAATTCAGCTCATAGATCACCTGCCCCGTGGAGCTTTCTATCAGGATCACCGACGGGGAGGAGATGGTGACATTTGCATCCGCAGGCAATACCGCGGTAAACCACAGCGCTGCTGCAAGGAGCAGCGCCATCAAAGACTTTTTACCAAACATACTAAGCCACTCTCCCTATATCTTTGGAACTGTCCGAAAATAACCTGTGCAGATTCAGGCAAGTCAAATGCACACGTTATTGATGGATCGTTCCCTACTACTAATAAAGATATGGCAAAGCAGTGAAATATATTACAAAACCCCCGGTATAAAACCGAGGGTTTGCCTTTTTAATTATATTTGCGTTTTCTAGCCGCTTCAGACTTTTTCTTGCGTCTTACGCTTGGCTTCTCGTAATGCTCACGTTTACGAATCTCCTGCTGAATGCCAGCCTTGGCACAGCTTCTCTTAAAACGGCGCAAAGCGCTGTCTAATGTTTCGTTCTCCTTCACAATTACGTTTGACATATCCACCCGACCTCCCTTCAGTCCCTCAAGTGACATAACACGACTGATTGGGTTATTATTATGTATAGCTTTCGCACATACACACATTTATGATTATAACATAAAAGTCTGATACGTCAACAGTTTTTTTAAATTTTTCCAAAATTTTATAAGCCATTTATGATAATGTCTCAGTAGACCACAAATAAAAATGTCCCAA
>CAOKQK010000108.1 GCA_948470905.1 uncultured Lachnospiraceae bacterium
TGCGGGGTATTTTATTTAAGAAAATTTCCCTATACTATGAAATTGGTGTTATAATAGGATTGTTGTTATACAGGGACAGCGAAGCCAGAATCGCGTTTTACTCTGCTGCGCTGTAAAATTGATGCTCCATCAGCCTGCAGAGGGATTGCCGGCTGCGGGATTTGCGGAGTTGAAGGCTTGTTTTGAGTGCATCATTGTAATGGCTCAGCAGAAGGCTGGATCATTATAGCGGTAAAAAAAGTAATTTTAATTTATGGAGGGAAAAAAGATGTGGGCTTATGAAAGTGTGTTTTATCAGATTTATCCCCTGGGCTTCTGCGGGGCTCCTTTTGAGAATGACGGGATTCAGGAGCATCGGATTCTAAAGGTATTGGACTGGATACCGCACATGAGGAAACTGGGGGTCAACGCGGTTTATTTCTCGCCGATCTTCGAGTCGGACACCCACGGTTACAATACGCGGGATTACCGCAAGGTGGACGTGCGCCTGGGTACCAACGAGGATTTCAAAAAGGTGTGTGCTGGGCTTCATGAGAATGGGATCAGGGTGGTGCTGGACGGAGTGTTCAACCATGTGGGCAGGGGATTCTGGGCATTTCAGGATGTGCTTAAGAACAGGCAGTCCTCACCCTATGTGAGCTGGTTCAACAGGATTGCCTTTGACGGCAATTCCAATTACAACGATGGCCTTTGGTACGAAGGCTGGGAGGGGAACTATGACCTGGTGAAGCTGAACCTGCATAACGAGGATGTGGTCAGGCATTTGTTGGACAGCGTGAAGTTCTGGGTGGATGAATTTGGCATCGATGGCCTGCGTCTGGATGTGGCGTACTGCCTTGATGAAGGATTTGTGCGCCGTCTGAGAAGCTTTACCGACCATTTGAAGGAAGATTTTTATCTTCTGGGAGAGATGCTGCATGGAGACTACAATCGCATGGTAAATGATTCCATGCTGCACTCTGCCACCAACTACGAGTGCTACAAGGGGTTGTACAGCAGCTTTAACAGCATGAACATGTTTGAGGTGAACCATTCGCTGATGCGGCAGTTTGGACCGGAGAACTGGACGCTGTACAAGGGAAAGCACCTGTTGTCTTTTGTGGATAACCATGATGTGACGAGGGTGGCAAGCGTTCTTTCCAATAAGAAGCATCTGCCCCTTATCTATGCCATTGCCTTTGGCATGCCGGGAATCCCGTGTGTTTATTACGGCAGTGAATGGGGAGAAAAGGCGGAGAAATCCCAGGGAGATCCGGCACTGCGTCCCAGCTTTGAACAGCCCCAGTGGAACGAACTGACGGATTTTATCCAGAAGCTCTGTGAGGCTAAGAAACAGTCGGAGGCGTTAAATTACGGCACCTTCCGCTCGGTGCTTTTGACAAATAAGCAGTGCATTTTTGAGCGCAAATCGGAGCATGAGAGGGTGCTTGTGGCGATCAATGCAGACAGCGGGGAATTTCATGCACATTTTGACGCGGGCTGCGGTACGGCAGTGGACCTGATCAGCGGGGAAGTGCATGACTTTGGAGGAGGCAGCCTGCTGCCCGGCTACAGCGCTTACTTCTGGAAGATGGAGCGCGTATGAGCCGTCGGCATGTCTTTATATAGACGGCTTCTTTGCCGGGACGTTTTTGTGGCTGTGAAAGTGCCGCAGTGGATGTGCTGCACAGAAGTGGATTCTGTGCAGCACATCCAGGAACAGGCATTCATATTGTTAATAACTGTTGTCAATGGAACAATTATTGCTGAAAGAACGGGAGCATAAAGGATACATAGATATTATGAAAAAGAGAAGATTTGGATTGCTTATGGGCATTTTATGCATCGCAGCGCTCACAGGCTGCGGTGTGAGGGAAGAAACAGACCTGGAGGAAACGGAAATCCCAAGAGTTGAGCTGGTTGTCTGGGCGGCTGAGGAAGATACGGAATTGATGAACCAGATCCTTCAAAGTTTCCAGATGAACTATCAGGGGCAGGCAGATTTTCGGATCACCTTCGAGGTGCAGGGAGAAACCCGATGTAAAGACGTACTGATCGGCGGCCTGGAGGACGGCGCGGATGTATTCACTTTTGCGGACGATCAGCTCAATGCCCTGGCAGCTGCCGGAGCTCTGGATCCTATTGGGAATGGGGAAGAAATCGGGAGAAGAAACCTTGCCAGTACCGTGGAGGCAGCTACAATAAATGGCCGGCTTTATGCATATCCGCTGACTGCGGATAATGGATATTTCTTATATTATAATAAACAATATGTAACAGAGGAACAGGTGGAAACCCTCGACGGCATCTTAGAAGCCGCAGCCGCAAGTGACAAACTGTTTACCATGGACTGGTCCTCGGCATGGTATGTATATTCTTTCTTTGGAAACACGGGGCTTAAGGTAGGGCTTAATGATGACGGGATCACTAATTACTGTACATGGAATCAGGCAGATGGGGATGTCCGGGGGATTGACGTGGCTGAGGCAATGCTGCGGATCGCACAAAATCCCGGCTTTGCCAGCCACACGGATGAGGAGTTTATGGAAGGCGTAAGGGACGGGTCGGTGATTGCGGGAGTCAGCGGCGTATGGAATTCCGTAGCCATAAAGGAGGCGTGGGGAGAGAATGCAGGAGCCGTCAAGCTGCCCACTTATAATTGTAATGGCCGCCAGGTACAGATGGCTTCCTTTTCCGGCTGCAAGCTGATTGGAGTAAATGCGTATTCCCAGTATCCGGAATGGGCCGCCAGGCTGGCAGAATGGATCACGAATGAAGAAAACCAGAGGCTTCGTTTTGAAATGCGCGGTCAGGGGCCATCGAACATTGTTGTGGCGGGCTCGGCAGAAATCCAGGAGTCACAGGAGATTGCCGCTCTGATAGAACAGTCTGAATTTTCACAGCTTCAGCGGGTAGGAGGTAAGTTCTGGGATCCTGTTTCAAAGTTCGCGGAAAACATGGCTGCAGGGAACCCTTCCGGGCAGAGCTTACAGGAGCAGCTGGACGAGATGGCAGAAGGGGTTTCTGCCCGATAGATATATTGCCGAAAGGAATTAGTAGTATAAGATGAAGAAAAAACTCACCATACAACAGCGCCTGATACTTCCCATTGTTCTGCTGGGAGTTGTGGCGTTGATTTCAAATATCCTGTCAGGGTTCAACATTAATAATGTAAATTCCAATGCATCAAAAATCGTAGATAACTACATGGTAGGATCAGAAATACTGCAGAACATCCGCCGCACCACCACCAATATCCACAAAATGGCGTTGTCCCATATCGTTGCAACAGACTACAATGTCATGATTACCGTCGTGGCACAGATTAAGGAAGAAGAAAAGGTATTGGAATCATATTTGGAAGAATATCAGGCCTATGTCACGGAAGATGAAGAAGCAATCTATACGCAGCTTCTGCAGGACTATGATTCTTTTAAGCATGCGTTGGTCTATCTTGTATGTGCCAGTGCGGACAGTAAGACGGAGGATGCTTATGCCTATGCCAACGGCGATGTGGCGCGCTTTGGCTTAGCCATAGAAAATAACACCGATGAGTTATATGCGACAATAAGCGCAAGGACTGTCAGTGCAAGGCAGAAGCTTTCTTTTGTCTATATCATCTCATTGGTCATTGCTGCCGCATCTATTACAGCATGCCTGATATTGGTGCCGGCAGCTATCCGCATTATCAAAAAGTATGTGATAACGCCTATCAAGGGTACAGTGGATATACTTCAGGAAAGTTCAAAAAAGCTTGACAGTGTGACCGGTGAAGTGCGGAAGCGCACTTGCACATCGGGCGAGAGTGTCAGAGGGCTTTCAGATCTTGCGGGTTCTCTCTCCATGACTATTCAGAAGGTGGCAAATAACGCTGCAATTATAAACAACAGCGCGGCAGATATCAAAGACGAGGTCCGCGTTATGGCGGAAGAATGCAGTGCCATCACGGATTATTCCACGGAGATGAAGATACGTGCCAATAACATGGAGGCGGCGGCACAGACAAACACAGAAATCATTCAAAAGAAAGCCGCCGATATCCTGGAGGTGCTTGAAGAGGCGATTGAAAACAGTAAGAGCGTAGATCAGGTAAACAAACTGACAAAAGCCATTGTGGAAATTGCGTCAATGACCAATTTGATTGCCCTAAACGCATCTATAGAAGCTATGCGCGCAGGTGAAGCCGGAAAAGGTTTTGCTGTTGTTGCCACAGAGATTCGGTCTTTGGCAAATTCCTGCAGTGAAACGGCAGGACGTATTCAGGAGGTCAACCAGACCGTAACGAGTGCGGTACATAACCTGTCAAAGCATTCCCAGGACATGGCAGATTACCTGAGTGAGACTATTTTAAAAGCATTCAGGGAATTTGTCGGCTCCGGCAGAAAGTACAAGGAAGATGCAGATTATGTGAAAGACATGATTGATGCATTTAATAATAGAACAGTCCGTCTTCAAAATTCCATGATCGATATTGCTGATTCCATGGAGAGTATCACAAAAGCCATCGACGCCGGCGCGGCAGGAATTACCGGAGTTGCAGACAGTACGAAAAGCCTGGTGGGGGATATGACGGATATCAAGGGGCGTATGGATACAAACCGTGAGATTGTAGAAGAACTGAAAAAACAGATGGAGGTATTTGCGGATTTTTGACAAAATCTCCATATCCGGCAGTTGGATATTCCGGTTACTGTGGGCAGTGATTAAGTTTTTGGGTTTGCTGTGAAATTATAAAATATTATATTGACATCCAATATTATATGGCGTATAGTATGTGTAACAAGCAATACTATATGCCATATAATATTATGACAGGAACAGGTAACAGGGAGGATACAGACGGTTAGCTGCCAGATATGGATGGCACATTAATTTTTAAGGAGAAGGAGTGGTTGGATGATATTTAATACAGGGGCGGCGCTGCTTGATGCGATCGTGCTTGCGGTGGTGTCCAAGAAGCCTGAGGGAACTTACGGATATAAGATCACTCAGGAGGTCAGGCAGGTGATAGAGTTATCTGAATCTACGCTTTATCCGGTTCTGCGCAGGCTGCAAAAGGATGAATGTCTTGAGGTCTATGACATGGAGTGTGCCGGAAGAAACAGGCGCTACTACAAAGTCACAGGCAGGGGCTGGGCGCAGCTGCAGCTTTATGAAAGCGAGTGGCGGCAGTATGCAGAGAAAATCACAGGGCTTTTTGAAGGTAAAGTGTAGAGAAGAACGGTTTGAAGAATGATCAGAAACAGATGTTCTTTATCCTGATTTGAATCGCCGCAGAGCGGCATTGAGATTAGCCCCCTTTGGGCAGATGGGAGTTAGAATGAGAGAAAGCATGAACAGAGCAGAATTTATAAGGCAGCTGGAATGCCTGCTGCAGAGCATACCCGATGCAGAACGCCAGGAAGCGTTACAATATTATAATGATTATTTTGATGACGCAGGGGATGAGAATGAACAGGATGTCATAGAGGCATTGGGCAATCCTGCGAGAGTGGCGGAGAATATCAAGCGGGACCTGTTGGAGAGTGGTTACGGTGAGACGCCGGTGAAGAAGGCTGTGGCTTCTGACCGCAAGCTGATAGAGTATGGGGAGCCGGAAGCCCAGCCCCAGGCAGATCCCGCGCCGTCCCAGGAGCCGTCAGCAGATTACGGCACCCTTCAGAATGATAGCGCAGCCAAGACGGACAGCAGCCAGGGGACTGAAACCAACAGCGGAGCCGGGACGGACAGCTTCCAGGGGACCGGAACAAACAGCGGAGCCGGGGCGGGCAGCAGCCAGGGAACCGGAGCAGGCAGCGCAGCCAAGACGGACAGCAGCCAGGGGACTGAAACCAACAACGGGGTCGGGACGGGCAGCTTCCAGGGAACTGGAACAAACAGCGGAGCCGGGCTGGGCAGCAGCCAGGGAACCGGAACAAACAGCGGATCCGGCATGGGCAATGTCTCCGGTTTCGGCAGCGCCATGGGATCCGGCGCGGGCAATTTCAGTGCCGGATTTGGCAGCGGGTATGGTGTTGGCGGCGGGATCAACGGCGGCAGTGGTTATGCATATGCCGGCAGCGGCGAGGTGGCTTTAAAAACAGTAAAATCTGCAAAAGCCTCCAAATCAGGATGGCCCGGGTGGGCGGTAGTGCTGCTTGTGGTGGGCCTGGTGTTTGCCAGCCCTGTAATAATCGGTGTTGTGGGGACGCTGATCGGTGTGCTGGCGTCGTGGATCTGCCTGATCCTTGCCTTTGGCCTTGTGACCCTGGCACTGTTTCTTGTATTTCTGGTATTGGCAGTGGTGGGCATCATGTGTATGTTCACGGATCCGGTCTGCGGTATCGCGCTTATAGGCGGCGGGCTGCTCTGTGCGGGCATTGGCATCCTGTTTTTGATGCTGACTGTGGCGATGGCAGGCATTGTCACTCCTGCCATAATCCGGGGGATCGCTTACCTTTTAGGGTGGCGCAGAAAGAAGTGAGGATCAGACGGGAAGGAGTAAATGTGAAAGCATATTTTCAAATATTCATCAGTGTATGTGCTGTAGTAGGTGGGGAGGTATAAGCTTTGGAATTGAAAAGAGTATTTGCCGCATTAGCGGCAGTTGTTACCCTGACGGTATCCTGCAGCACTTCCGCCCTTGCTGCGGAATCCACAGAGAAGGCTGCTCTGCCCTCCGGCATGGAGCCCGCAGGGATAGGCAGGGCAATAGAGGATTTTGTGGAGGAACACAGGGATACCCTGGCGGGCATGGCGGTGTCTGTCTTTGAGAAAGACAGTGTCCTGTATGAAGGGTATTTTGGTTATACTGATAAAGAGGCGGGGCTTGCCGTAGATGAGGAATCCGTTTTTGAGTGGGGCTCAGCGACGAAAACTCTGGTCTGGGTCAGCGTCATGCAGCAGGTGGAGCTGGGAAAGATTGACTTGGCAAAAGATGTGCGGGAATATCTGCCTGAGGGCTTCCTCACCAATACAAATAAGTCCTATGACACGCCTGTTACCATGCTGAACCTGATGAACCACACAGCCGGGTATCAGGATCTGTTGGTAGATTTATTCATAAAAGAAAAAGATAAGAAAGCAATCCGCCCTTTGGGGGAGCAGTTAAAGCGGCGTGAGCCGGTCCAGGTCTATGAGCCTGGGACCATTACGGCTTATTCCAACTGGGGAGTGGCGCTTGCGGGGTATATTGTGGAGTGTGTCAGCGGGCAGGATTTCTGTGAATATGTGCATGAAAATATCTTTGCGCCCCTGGGCATGGAGCATTCTGCCCTGGCGGCCGACCTGGGCGACAATTCATGGGTGTCAGAGAGGCGCAGAGAGCTGCAGTGTTATACGGCGGACGGAGCTTTGATTCCCGAATGCTTTTATTACATATCCCTCTATCCTGCAGGGATGTGTACATCCACCCTGGGGGACATGAGGCTGTGGGCAGCAGCGCTGGCAGGCAGGGACGGGAAACTGCTGTCGGCGGATACCTGGTCGGAATTTTACGAGCCTACTTCCCTGTACACCGGGACGGATGTGGCAAGGAACTGCCATGGGCTGTGGACGGAGCTTCGTTCCTCCCTGATCGTAGGGCACGGCGGTAATACGGCCGGGTGCAGCAGTTATATTCTCATAGAGCCTCTGTCAGGGCTGGGTGCGGTGGTCATGACCAACCAGCAGAATGAAGAAGTATTCAACGAGCGCATGATGGATCTGATATTCGGTCCGCTGGACGGGACACGGTATTTTGACGAAGAACCGGAGCCTCCAGGGGCATACAGGGTAGCCCGGACGATCCTGGCAGGTCCCTTCAAGCTATATGGTGCAGGTTTTACGGGTGATTTTGCAGACGATGACAGCCACCCCTGGCATTATGCGGAGGATACGCCGGGCGGGACCTTGGTTCAGTTCACCTACACGGATTATATCAGGGTGTCCGGGGCAGTCATGATTCTGGAGATCGCATTGTTCCTTGGCGCTCCCGCAGCGGTGCTGGCAGCGGCGGTTATTTTGACGGCGAAGCTTATTTGTGGTATTGTAGGTGTGGTAAGAAAATCCGGGACCGGTGGATTTCCCGCCCAGGGGCACAAGGCCTCGTATACAAAAACGGGCATCAGGCTGAGGAAATGGCAGGTTGTCTCATGCTTGTCCGTGGTGCTTGCGGCAGGCTTAGTCGGCTGGGCAGCGCTGCAGGCGCAGTCTTTTGGGGCATATGACAGCTATAGATGGTGTTTTTACGGTATTCTGCTGCTGATGATATTCATGGCGTCCCTCCTGGTGTACGGGATATCCGGTGTGATCAGGTTTCAAAAAGAGAAAGCTGCCATAAGACATGGTATCCTGAACATTATGGTATTGGTTATACTCTCTTTGATACTGGCGTTCATGGGTTATTTCCAGCTGTGGAGGATATGGATCATATAGACAAGGCGCAGCAGAAGCCCGAAGGGGAATCTGGAAGTCAGGAAGTTAGATCCGTGCGCGGAAAGGAATGCGGAGGAGTATAAGGAGGCTGTGCCGTTTAAGCGGCATGACGGGAAGTTTGATTGTGCCTGCGGCGCTGGCTGCAGGTTACGGAAAGGCAAGGTTATCATTATGAAAAAATTCATGAAAGGCTGCGCGATAACGGCAGCAGTGCTGTGTCTGCTGGGACTTCTTCTTGCCGTTGCGGGAGGGACCGCCAGGGGCAGTGCGGCAATCTCCGAGGTGGTGAGGAAGGTGACAGGCGGCAGGGTGACAGTCGATTTTGACGGCGCGAAAGACTGGGGCGTCGTGATTGGCGAAGCAATAGAAAACGTAGAGATCGTAGACAGTATAGACACGGGAATACTGTACGATATCAATGAACATTCCATATTCGGGAATGACCACAAAACTTATAAGGGAGACGTGGCGAAATACCGTCTTGGCACGGGAATAAGGGATCTTGACATCGAAGTGGGAGGCTGTGTTCTGGAAACCCTGCCCTCCGGTGATGACAGCTTTTATGTGGAAGTGGAAAAGGCATATAAATTCCAGGGCTATGTGGAAGACGATACCCTTTACATTAAGGCATCCAACGGTGCCAAAACCTGGAACAGAATGGGCAGCTGCAAGATAACCCTCTATGTGCCGGAGTATTTCTGGTTCGGGACTGTGGACATGGAAATGGGTGCCGGAGTGTTGGAGTTCTCTGATCTGCGGGCGGAAGGGGGTATTTTCCTCCAGGTGGGAGCCGGACAGATCCTGATCGACAATATCCAAAGCGAGGTAGTTACGCTGGAGATCGGAGCCGGCGAGGTGGAGCTGAAAAACATGGAAGTCTGGGGAATGCTCTCGGCAGAGGTAGGCATGGGCAATTTTGAAGCTGCCGGTGTTATCATGGGGGAGGTATTCATTGAGTGTTCCATGGGAAATGTGAACCTGGAGCTGGCAGATGGAGAGCAGGACTACAACTACAACCTGGAGTGTGCCATGGGCAATATCGACATCGGGGATCGCAGCTATTCCGGTCTTGCAAAAGAAATGACGCTGGATAACTGTGCCTGGACTACGGTTGACATCAAGTGCGCCATGGGAAATGTCACCGTTACCTTTGCGGAAGATGGCAGCACAGCACATGCCGTTGAAGGCGGAGTGACTCAGCAGGTGACAGAAACCCCGTGATGCGGGAAATGCGTCCTTGCGGCAAGAACCTGGCTCCTGCCGCGAGGGCGCATACCAACGGGATTCAGGGAATCGTATGTATCCTGCCGCTCTGCAGGAGGGGGCTTGCTGCCTGTCACCGGGGTATTGGCTTGGGAACAGTTTTTATTTTTCACCAGCTGCCGGCGAGACAGTTACGAAAAGGTCTGCTTTCCTGAGGGCCGGGCGCAGCGCCAGATAGAAAACAGAGGAAGCGATCACTGCCACAACGGCATTTACCGCGGTAGTCACAGTAGCCATTTTCGCCAGTGTGGAAGCGATATCCTGGGGCACGCCCAGCAGGTAGGTCTTGTAGAAATACCCCACCAGAGGGTCAGCGACAATATTGAAGCCCATGCCGCAGACACAGGCAAGTATAGTAACGCCTGTTACATATTTGGGAGAGTGATCCCTGCTGAGCTTGAAAATGTTATGGGCTATCAGGCCCACGATCAGTCCGATGCAGAGCTTCAGCAAAAAGGTCTTGGGGGCGCTGGTGACGTAGGAGGTGGTGAGATCCCCGATGGTCATGCCAACAGCTCCCGCAAGCCCGCCCCAATAGCCCCCGAGCAGCAGCGCCGCAAGCACACAGAACACGTTTCCGAAGTGAAAAGCAGTCTTCTCGGGTCCCACGGGAATATCAATCTTGAACACGCTGAAACCGATGTAGCAAAGTGCGGCAAGCAGACCCGCCTGTGCAAGCTTCTTGATATCGGCCTTTTCCTGCCAGGTCCCTATGACAGCATTATAGATGCCCTTTGCCGTCAAAAGGATTGCCAGGAACACAAGGGTCAGTCCATAAGAATAAGGGCGCTCCAGGCCCAGCTTTTCCCTGGAGAGCAGGGATGCCTGCTCATTCAGTTCCTCTAGGTTCCCGGCGGCGGTTCCCTCCTTCACTGCGCTGATCTGCGCCTTCACGTCTTTTAAAGCTGTACCGGCGGCAACAGACTCCTGGTAGCTGGTGTTGTAAGCGTACACCGCGAAGATGATGCCAGCGATCAGCAGGACGGCTCCCGTGATCAGAAGCCCATAACTCTTTTTTGCGGCGCCGCGCTGTGTCTTGCATGACTTTTGAGCTTGTGCGGTTGGAGCTTTTTTTTCATTCTCATTTTCTGTTTTTTTCATGTCAATCCCTCCTCATATCTCTGTTCCCGCCTGCGGGAACTTGTTCCGTGCTCCTCACTTCTATGCCTCTGGCCTGGAAGGAAGTTCCATCAACAAAGAACTCAGCTGGGTTTTTCTTCCAAAGGCATATCTGTTTCGAGCCTTGATCCAGTGAACCCATTGTCCTTTGGACTGATCCATTATTATGGGCAGGCATCCAGCCTTTTTATACATTGGATCGGTCGGTTCCATTGCCTTACGTAGAGACAGTGTATAGAAAAACTGGAATGATTAAAAGGGCCAGAATAGAACTTTTTTACCGGG
>CAOKQK010000109.1 GCA_948470905.1 uncultured Lachnospiraceae bacterium
ACTAGAAAGGGTGTGACACAATGAGGTATTTAACCTTCATTGTGACACACCCTGTCTTAATTTAATTTTTAACGTTTAACGGCTGAAATACCTGTCACCCTGGCTCATGTCCAAAAAGCGCCCGTACTGCCGTGGCTTACTCAAAGAAATTTACCGTATAGGACACCGGCTCCTTCAGCCCCTCTATCGTCACCTGGAAGGAATCGCCTGCACTGTAGCTGACCTCCTGGGGACGGAAAATGATACATCCTACCTGCCCATAACCTCCGTTATCCACATAGAATGCTCCATCTGCACTTTCACTGGAGAAAGTCCAGACCTTCCCGTCAGAAGCCCTTGTCAGCGTAACCTTTACCGCATCCTGATCCACCGTATATCCCATGGAAACAGACCAGGGATAGTCCTTGTTGAAATACTCCAGCGGTGTGTTCTGCGCCGGCCACACTACGCCATATTCTTCACCCGTGCCGCTCCTGTCAAAGGCATACATGGCACACTGAGTCCCTTTATCTCCATTTACCAGGCCAAAGCCTGTGGCTCCCATACTGGGATTCAAAACCCACCTTCTATGCCCCACACGGTCAATATTATATTCGTCATCATCCGCCATCCACGCATCGGTGATCATGAAATTCAATTTGAATGAAGCTGAGCTTCCCGCAGCAATATTTGAGCTTCCCGCTCCCTCTTTCCCCAGTTCATACAAAGAATCGTCCATGTCCGCGGGTTTTTCCGGATAATGCGTCATCACTCCATTGACATAATTGACCAGGCTTGCTGCCTGTGTAAGCTGAATATACTCATCCTTCAATGTCACGTTATCGGACAGACCTGCAATATATCGGATCTGGTTCAGCATCTTCAGCGCACTGTCCAAGGTCTCCTGGGACAGCCTGCCCGTTCCATACGGAGCTGTTGTTACCGGATCCTCCGCAAAGGTAACGGCATCCGACTTGCTGATTCCGTCGTTTTTCATCCGCTCACGGATTTCTTCCTGTGTACGATAAGCCACTTGGATTCCCGTTGCTTCCTGGGGCTTTGACGTCTCCTCCGGTTTCGGTGTTTCCTCCGGCTTTGATGTCTCCTCTGGTTTCGGCGTCTCCTCCGGCTTTGACGTTTCCTCCGGCTTTGACGTCTCCTCTGGCTTCGGTGTTTCCTCCGGCTTTGACGTCTCCTCTGGCTTCGGTGTTTCCTCTGGCTTTGACGTTTCCTCTGGTTTCGGCGTCTCCTCCGGTTTCGGTGTTTCCTCCGGCTTCGGTGTTTCCTCCGGCTTCGGTGTTTCCTCGGGCTTTTGTGTTTCTTCCGGCTTTGATGTTTCTTCCGGTTCCTGCGGTTCCCAGCTTTCTTCCTCTGCTGCACTCCCCGCATCTGCCTGCGCCCCTATCACTTCCTCCGGGCGAGCCTCTCTGCCTTCCTGCTGCCCTGCAGTCTGATAATGCTTCCACAGCGCAAGCACATCTTCTCCGTAAGCCGCACGCAGATCTGCGTATCTGGCAGCATAGTCCAGGGCATCAAACACATTTCCTGTCCCGCTGTCTCTCCCTTCCTTTGCCCCCAGAGCCAGGTAATGGTTTATGTATGCATCCCAGTCATCCCCAAATACGGCATTCAGATCCGCATACTGCTGCCTGTACTTTGCCACGTTGATCAGGCTGCTCATGCTCCTGCCTTCCGCCAGACCATTCCGGATATAATGGTTCCAGAGTGCCTCCCTGTCATAGCCATACACATCCTTCAGGTCCTTGTAGGTATCCGCATAATAATGTTCGTCAAACACATCCTTCAATGTAGCCGCATCTACGCTGGCCTGCGTGCCGCCACACCAAAGCACGACACCTGCCAGCCCTGCCGCGGCAAGACGCCCAAAAAATCCTGCCCTGTTTTTCCTGCTCATTTTTACCCGTCCTTCCAATTTGTCTTATTTGCCAATTTATGGCTGCTGCCATATTTCAGCTTTCCACATTATACGCACCCGCGCAATTTTTGTCAATCAAAAGCCCCGCCGCAACTGTTACGAATGCACCTACTTTCCCAGGGTCCAGACATGCTTGATCTGAGATGCAAACTCCCCATATGCCCAACGCTTCATGCTCCTTGCCACACAATTGGGATCATTTATCATGAATCCCTCCTCGTCATAGCCGTAGATCACTATAAAATGGCCTCTTGCGGTAAATTCCCCCTCTCTCATGGAACAGATCACTATTTTACCCTGATCCAGAGCATACTTAAGCGACTGCTCCGACCGTCCCGGCTCGCTTACCTTCACGCCATACTGGGACGGCAGCTCCGTGAGAAGCTTCCACGCGGTTCCCGCTCCCGGCACATAATGACCGTTGGCAACACTGTAGGCGGCAACACTGTCCGGCGTGATGCTCTCATCCCCCGTCAAATAATAAAGCGCCATGGACAGGCAGGTAGGACCACATCCCGCAAGCCCGATACAGCTGTCTCCGTACTGCACATACCCCCACCTGGGGTCCCACTGCAGGAAAAGCGGGAATTCCAGGGCAAGCTCCTCCTCCGAGAACCCGGCGGACGCCTGGGTGCTGTTGCCTGTATAGCCGCTCACAAAGCCCGCCATCTCCGGGTTATTTGCCACAGCCATAAGCATGGATTCGGAATATCGATCGCTGTTCCTGCAGATTTCAGCCATAAGCTCATTTTCCTGACCCAGCTCGCTGAGCCTGCGCAATGACTCTTCACGGCTGCGCAGTATAGGCTTATCCACATGGTCCAATCCCCACTGCGCCCCATAACTGTCCTCAGGAAGCACCTGCAGTCCAACACTTCCTGACAGCTGGCTGCCTTCCAAAGCTTCCGCCCGATCATTGCTGCTGTTCCCTACATATACTATCTGCAGATCCTCATAATCCAGCGCATCGAACCCGCCTCCGGCACGCCTTCCCTCCTTTGAGCCACAGGTCAGATAATGATTGAGATATGCGTCCCAATCATCCCCGAATTCTTCGTTCAGGTCAGGATATGTATCCCTGTACTTTACAAGGTCGATAAAGCCGTTCATGCTCCGGCCCTCGCTCAGACCACATTGAACGAAATGCTGCCACAGCGCCTCCCTTTCATAGCCGAACTCCTCTTTTAAATCGGGATACTTGTCCGCATAATAGCGCTCATCAAACATATCTTTCATAGTCGCTGCGTTTGCCTGCGTGCCTCCGCACAAAAAGGCAAAGCCCATCAGGCCTACCGCCGCAACGTACCTTAAGAATCCCATAAAAGGCTTCTTTTTCTCCATCTTATCTTACCTCCTGATTTCAGTTCCGTCTCCCTTCCGAGACAATTCTGTATGCAAATGATCGTATACAATATAACCGTTCTCAACCATGAGAAAAGAGGTTCCATCGGAATCGTCCCTCAAATGCACTGAATCCACAGTCCATTTCTTATGTTTTTCGTATGTTTATCTATTGTAACTACATTGCATTCCTGCTGTATTGCCACCTTCACGGCATTTGCCAAGATCCCAGTGTATTTATGGCTTATTGGCCGCGGGAATAAATCCTTCATTATCTTACTACAAAATCTCCCAATTGTCATTCCTATTTTTAGAATCATTTATTAATGATTTATAAAATTATAACAGACCACTGCTGCCAATATACAATCGGGCTGGAAGCTTTTCTCCCTGCCCGGCACACGGACAGACAAAGGCTGCTGCACCTTGCCAGTGCAGCAGCCTCGCAGTTCCTTATCCTTGGCACTACCATCACACGCTGGTATCCACCACAGCCCCTTTGATGTCCTCTGCTACCAGGGACATCTTGTTCATGATATTCTCAACCTCCTGCTGGACCTCCTCCTGGGTCTTTGCAAGATCCAGCATCTCGTCCACAGGCACATCCTCCGCAAGCTCCTCCAGTTCCTTCCTGTCCTCCTGGCGCTTCTCGATCAGCTTTTCCTGTTCTTCCTTCTTTTCTTTAATTTCTTCCGCCTTTTCTTCTTTTTCTTCCTGCTCCTCGTCCACATGCTCCTTGGCGTCTTCCATCAGCATGCCCAGGATTTCATCGCCCGCAGCCTGTTTGATCTCCTCCGCCTCTTTCCGGGCGTCAGCCATATGATGGTATTTCAGTCGCTCCAGTTTGGTGCCGCGGATGACGGCAGTTTCCATATAAACCTGCTGCTCATTCTCGTCAAGCACATCCTGCTGGACCCTGATGTGTTCATCCAGGTTCAACTGTTCTTTCTGATAATCGGTCAAGCCTCTCTGCTCTATCTCGTTGCACTTCTGAAGTTCTTCCTCCGAAAGCCCTTCTCCACTCCTGGCAGCGGCGTCCCTCCTGCGCAGAAGATCCAGCTCCTGTTGCTCTGGGCTGTCCTCGGCAACGCCGTATGCCTGCTTTAAATTCTCCTGCTGGGCTTTCAGCTCGTCAATCCTCTCCTGGGACTCCCTGCTGGACTGATTCAGCTCCCGGATATGTTCCCTTCTCTGGTTCAGATCGTCATCAATCTTGCGGTCCCTGCCCCATGTGTCCTGTACCACCTTCATCGCCTGCTTCTGCGCCTGTTCCTTTTTTTGCTGTATGCGGTCCCGGATAGACATATCCCCCCGAAAATCCCCGGCATAGATTGTGCCGTTTTTCTTTTCCTTCTCCCCGCCCTGGGCCTTCTCCGGCTGCTCCGATCTGCGCGCCTGCTCTGATGCTCCCGCAAAAACAGTTATGTTCTTCTCCACTTTCATATGTCTGCCCATATCCTTTCCAAACTATATTTTATGAATCCGGCAGGGAAGATCCATCCCCCCTGCCCGCCGCCCGGACCGAGCGACACAGCTGCGCCATAAAAGGTCTGTACAACCCCATGCACATGCGCCCGCCGGGCGCACAACAAAAAAACCAACAAACCCTTTTATAAGTTTATCGGCTTTTTTGTTATAGACATTACAATGTCGCCCGGTGCTTCACAACATTTTTGCGGCGTTTCATGACATCCCGCAGAATATGCTGCTGTTGTCTGCACGGATCCTCCAGCGACAGGAGCAGCTCTCCCGCTTCCACCTGCTCCGCGCTCTCCATGATATCCTCGTCATACATACCATGATTGTCAAACATTTCATACTCCTCCTGACAGCCCTGCCGGAAATCCCCTGCTTTCTACACAGCTGCTTTTCTTCCTGCAAGGTTATTATTATTTCAAAGGAAATGCCTGATTGCAAGACATTCGTTTACCTGCCCTTTCCCAATTCCTTTGTGACAGTCCAGACAAATTCACCGAACATTTACTTTCCTGTTCTGCATAGCATTCCAGACACTTCCAGACCCACTCTGGGACGAGATGCTTACTATAGATAGAAATCGAAATCAAATACCCCGCGGGAATAAAAAACCAGGCAGCGTCAGAAAACCATTTTTCAGCATTTCTGACACTGCCCAGTGTAATACATTCTATGGGATCAAAAAGCATATTCTTGTCACAGCCACTGACCATCCAGCTGACCTGCAAATTACAGACTCCGCTCAAACAAAAGCATATCGCGCCCAGCCGCAGCGGATATTACTGTGTCAAAACGTCTTCGTCAAATGTTCAGCTATTTTTCTGTTCATCAATATATTGTCCATAGCGATCAATTCTTCTCGACTAACCCATTTATATTCTATGGTTTCTCCTTCCTGCAAAGTTATATCTTCTTTCTCACAATTTGTAATACATAAAAAGTCCACATATACGGAATGCGTTTTGTCATTAAATTCCCTTGCAACTTCTGTGAATGTCACGGCTTCAATACCTGTTTCTTCTTTCAGCTCTCTGCCAGCGCATTGCAATGGAGTTTCTCCCATCAACGCACTCCCTCCTGCTGTCGCTTCCCACATTCCCCCATAGTGTTTTCTATAATCCCGTTTCATCAGCAGATAGCACCCGTCAATGTGTTTCACTAAGATATTACACACTAAATGATATACTCCGTCAGAAATATCTTTTTCTTCGCCTCTGATCAGTATTTTACCATCTATCTTCTTAAAATCCGCGTCATAAGCATCCCATTTTTCCATACTTAATTCTCCTCCACAAGGTGTCTCTGCCTTTACCTTCCGTGTGTCAGCTCAAAACAGGCTCTTAAGCCTTAACCCTTCCAACACCGGCGCAGATCTCCGCAGCCCTACCCCGCGAACTGGCTGTTGTAGAGGTTCGCATAGAATCCGCCCTTCGCCAGAAGCGTCTCATGGCTGCCCTGCTCGATGATATTGCCGTCCTTCATGACTAGGATAATATCCGCCTCCTGAATGGTGGACAGCCTGTGTGCCACAATAAAGCTGGTCCTGCCCTCCATCATTCTGGCAAAAGCGTTCTGAATCTTTAATTCGGTGCGGGTGTCAATGGAGGAGGTAGCCTCATCCAAAATCAGCATGGGCGGCAGACAGAGCATCACCCTGGCAATGCACAGCAGCTGCTTCTGTCCCTGGGAGAGGCTGCCCCCGTCCTCTGTGATCACCGTGTCATAGCCCGCGGACAGACGCCTGATAAAGCTGTGGGCATGAGCTGCCTTTGCCGCCTCCACAACCTCCTGGTCGGATGCATCCGGCTTTCCCATACGGATATTGTCCCGGATCGTCCCGGCACGCAGCCACGTCTCCTGCAGCACCATACCGTAATTGGTCCGCAGGCTCCCTCTGGTCATATCCCGGATATCCGTGCCGTCCACCCGGATGCTCCCGCTGTCCACATCATAAAAACGCATCAAAAGGTTGATGACCGTAGTCTTGCCGCAGCCCGTAGGCCCCACGATGGCTACACGCTGCCCCGGCTTTACCTCCAGATTAAAGTTCCGGATCAGCTCCTTATCCGGCACATAGCTGAAATTTACATTTTCCAGCTTTACATTGCCCTGAGCCTTCTCCAACACATAAGCCGTGTCGGAATCCGGCACCTGGGGCTTCTCGTCGATGAGCTCAAAAATCCGCGCCGCACAGGCAAGGGCGTTCTGCAGCTCCGTCACCACGCCGGATATCTCGTTAAAAGGCTTGGTATACTGATTGGCATAGCTTAAGAAGCAGGTCAGTTTTCCCACGCTGATGCCTCCCCTGATCGCCACAAATGCCCCGAAGATGCCAACCCCCGCATATACAAGGCTGTTGACGAAACGGGTCGCAGGGTTGGTTATGGAGGAGAAAAAGATCGCTTTCAGGGAACAATCCTCCAATCTGCCGTTAATCTGGGCAAACTGCTCTCTGACAGCTTTCTCTCTGGAAAAAGTCTTTACCACCTTCTGGTTCCCTATCATCTCCTCTATGAGGGCGGTCTGCTCTCCCCTGGTCTCCGACTGGAGCTTAAACATGGAATAGGTCTTCGTGGCGATAAACCTTGCCACCAGGAAGGACACCGGTGTGATGCAGATGACCACCAGTGCGATAGGCACATTTGTGACCAACATGAAGATCAAGGTCCCGCCGATGGTCAGAACCCCTGTGAAAAGCTGGGTAAAGCCCATGAGCAGCCCGTCCGCAAAGGTATCCACATCCGCTACCACCCGGCTGACAATATCCCCGTAAGCCTTATTGTCCAGATACCTTAAGGGCAGCTGCTCCAGCTTGTGGAATGCCGCCTCCCGGATATCCTTTACCACATGACAGGTAATATAGTTGTTGCAGGTGTTCATCACCCACTGCGCCGCAGCTGTCACCGCCACGGCGACGGCAATCTTGATCATGATGCCGAAGATCCCGTCAAAATCCACTTTTCCCCTTCCCAGGAGCAGATCCACCGCATCCCCCGTAAGGATCGGCACATAGAGCGTCAGCGCCACCGTGACAGCCGCCAGAATCAGGGACAGTCCCACCAGAAACCAATATTTCCGAATATAGGCAAGCACCTGCTTCAGCGCCGTCATCTGACCTGATTTTTGATCATTCTGATTCTGCGTATTTTGCTCCTGGTCTTTCTTTTTTTGATCGTTCTGCTTATCCGCCATCTCAACGCCCTCCTTTCTGTGCTTTTTCTGCCTTGGGCCTCTCGTCGGAGTACTGGGAATAATAAATTTCCTGATATACGCCGCAATCCTTTAACAGCTCGTCATGGGTTCCAATTCCGGCGATCTCGCCGTCGTCCAGCACAATGATCTTGTCTGCGTGACGGATGGAGGAAGCCCTCTGGGATACGATAAAGGTAGTTGTGCCGCCAGCGGCGCTCTTAAGCGCTTCCCTCAGCTTCGCATCCGTGGCATAGTCCAGCGCTGAAGCGCTGTCGTCCAGGATAAGGATCTCAGGCCTGCGCACCAGCGCCCTGGCTATGGTAAGACGCTGCCTCTGCCCGCCGGAGAAATTCTTGCCGTTCTGGGCAACCTTCGCATCCAGACCGCCGTCCTTCCCCTCCACGACCTCTCTCGCCTGAGCCGTCTCCACCGCCTGCCACATTTCTTCTTCCGTGGCGTCAGGCTTTCCCCACTGGAGATTGCTGCGGATCGTCCCCTTAAAGAGCACCGCCTTCTGGGGCACCACGCCGATGCGGTTCCTCAGGGCTTCCTCCGACATATCCCGGATATCCTGCCCTTCCAGCAATACCGCCCCCTCTGTCACCGGATAAAATCCCGGTATCAGATTTACAAGGGAGGATTTTCCGGAGCCGGTCCCCCCGATGACACCTACAGTCTCCCCCCTGTTCACTGTAAAGTTCATGTCGTGCAGGGTCTCCGCCCCCGCACCGGCATAAGTCAGCGACACATGAGCAAACTGCAGGAAAGGAACCGACACGCCCTTCGACGCAGCGTTCCGCACTCCAGCCTGCTTTCCCGCCTCCAAAAGAGCCCCTGATGCCTCTGATGGCTTTCCTGCCCCCGGAGCGGCCGCAGACGCCGCCCAGGCATCCTCGTTCTGAATCTCAAACACCCCTGCCACACGGTCCGCACAGGCAAGCGCCTTGGTGATGGTAATGATCAGGTTGGCAAGCTTGACCAGCTCCACCAGGATCTGAGACATGTAGCTGATCACGGCCACCACCTCGCCCTTGCTTAAGTTTCCCACGTCCACCTGCAGGGCGCCGGTATAGATCAGGGCAATGATCGCCCCGTTTACGATCACATATGTCACCGGGTTCATGACGGCGCTGATCTTGCCCACAAAGATCTGGCTGTCCGCAAGGGCTCCCGTGGCAGCCCTGAACTTTTCTTCCTCCTCGGCTTCCTTGTGAAAGGCACGTATCACACGCACCCCGGTCAGATTTTCCCTGGTGATGCCAAGCACCTTGTCCAGCCCCGCCTGCACCTTCTTATACAGGGGCATCGTCCACATCATAATGCCGAACACCACAACCGCCAGCAGGGGGATTGCCACCACAAAGATCAGGGCGCATTTCACATCAATGAGAAACGCCATGATCATAGCGCCGAACACAATGATCGGCGAGCGCAGGAAAAGCCTCAGCACCATGTTCACCCCCGACTGCACCTGATTGATATCGCTGGTCATGCGGGTAATCATTGTGGAGGTTCCCACCTTGTCAATATTGGTAAAATTCAACCCCTGGATATGGTCGAACAGCGCCTGGCGCAGCTTTGTGGAAAAGCCCACCGCCGCCTTTGCCGCAAAAAACTGCGCCGTGATGGAGCTGACCAGACCTACCACAGCAAGAACCAGCAGGCACAGGCCCATCTTGCCGATATATCCCATATCCTCATCAGGAATGCCCCTGTCAATGATATTTGCCACCACAAGGGGAACAAGTAATTCAAAAAAAGCCTCCAGCAGCTTAAAAAGCGGCGCCAGGACAGACTCCTTTTTGTAATCGCTCAGATATTTCATCAATCGTTTCATATAATTTGATTCCTTTATGATTCTTTTTTTAAGTTGTGATATTTAAACCATTCTTTTATTTCCATTCCATCTGCAGTTCTCTTTTTGATGTAGCACTTTCCAGGGTTTCCCGAAAAAAACTGGCAGACCGCCATACTGTACCCCGAAAGCCCCTCATATTCCATCCAACAGAGCCTCTCTGCAATTTCCGTATCCCCGCTCCACAAATCCTTTTCAAGAGCGTCCGCGATCCCCCTGCCCGTCAGCTTCCCATAAGCTTCCTTCCTCGCCCAGAGCCGGAAGAAAAACGCCTCCCTGTCCTCTGCCTGTCCTAATGCATCCGCTTCCGCCGGGGAAAAATACCGCCCCGCAAGCTTCTCCATATTGGCAGCCCGGTGTATTTGGATATCCGCGCCGACCTCCCTGTCAGAAAACGCACAGACCACATAATCCCCCGAATGGGACAAATTAAAATAATAAGGGTAATTCTTAAAATACGGTTTCCCGTTTTCCCCGTACAAATATGCAAAAGGCAGCGGAACATCCAGAAGCCCCAAAAGCTCTGGAACCGTAAGCCGTGTCACGGCACCGCCTGCAGACCCCAGAGCTTCAACGCCGGGGGCAGTCTCCTCCACCTGCGCAGTTCCCCCGCCCTCGGCAGCCTCCTCCGTCTGAGCAACTCCCCTGCCCCCGGCACGCGCCGCCTCCGCCTCCCGCACCGCCAGCTGCAGCAAAAGTCCCGCTCCCAGGCTCTCTGCCTGCCCTCTCTCCCGCCCGATGCGCCGTGCCTTTTCCCTGCGCTCCTGGTCCAGCTTTGAGAAAGCATCTTCTAACAGCCTGCCCCGCTTCTCATCCTCCCAAAAAGCCCTGATGTCAAGAAGATATATGTCCGCCCCCATCTGCATCCCTTACCTCCGCCCAAGACCGTGCATGTCTTCCCGCTACACCTGCCAGCCTTCTGCCGCTTCACGCAAACTAGTACTGTGTTGCGCAATTAACAGTGAATTCAGCACTGCCTATTTGCACCAGTGCTGCGTTGTCATCAGTCAGCGATGGAGCCACATCGCTT
>CAOKQK010000110.1 GCA_948470905.1 uncultured Lachnospiraceae bacterium
CTCTTTAATTGTCAAAGCAAGCGCAATATTTTCATAGATAGTCAAAGTTTCAAGAAGATTGTATTCTTGAAAAACAAAGCCTAAATGTCTGCGGCGAAATTCTGCGGCAGCCTCGTCCGGTAGATCTGCTATGTTTTGCCCGCTTATCCGTATCCGCCCATTGGTTGGCTTGTCTATTGTGGCTATTAAATTAAGCAAAGTCGTTTTTCCAGAACCGGAAGCCCCCATAATTCCAACAAAGCTGCCGCGCGGTATCTGAAAACTTACATCATTTACAGCCAATACAGAATTTTTTTCTGTTTCGTGTTCTGTGGGAACATTTTCATAGAGCTTGGAAACATTTTCAACCTCCAAAACATTTTGTAGTTCTTTATCACGTTTCTTTGATTCCCATTTATCGTCCCCCAGCCAATTTGTAATTACGTCCATAAGTACCTCATCTGCCTTTTCTTTCCATTTTTCTTCTGGAATGCACTCACCTGCAAATAGTTCGTTCAAGGTAACATCTAAAAGAGTACATAAAGGCATAAACAAAGATAAATCCGGCATAGACCGTCCGGTTTCCCATTTGGAAATAGCCTTATCCGTTATTTCCAGTTTTTCTGCCAACTGGCTTTGCGTCCAGCCTTTTGCTTTCCGGCGTTGGGAAATAAATGCTCCAATCTTAACTTGATTCATTATTCAGCCCTCCTGCTTGTGATAAATTATATAGATCCGGCATAAAAATGAACACCTACCAGCGGTAGAGTTGGATAAAACGGGGCTTTTTGCCTCTACCGACAATATAGCTCTAAACGTAATTTGTCGAAAAACAAGGGAATGTGTACATTTAGATTATATCATGCTATCTCTAAATCTATCAGGCAAGAATTGCAATTTCTTTTTTGTTGCTTTTTTCGTGTGTTTATTGTATTATGATTCTAGTACATGAAACCACAAACAGTTATATATTTAAGGAGGATGCATTATGAATGGCGATTCTTTCCGAAACAAGAGAAACGGTTTTGAAACCATGGACGGCGGGCAGTCAAAAAAACCGAAATCCGGCGGCAGGATAACGGCTTTGGCAGTCATTGTCCTGGTGGCTCTGGTCTGTGTGTTCAACGCCACCTATGAGATCAAGGAACAGGAGCAGGCAGTCCTGATCACCTTCGGCAAGGCACAGGCGGTGACAGAACCAGGGCTGCACTTCAAAATCCCCTTTATCCAGCAGGTGAGAAAGGTAAATACCACCATCCAGGGCTTTGCCATCGGCTACAATCTGGCAAACTCATCTGCCAATCAGGATGAGTCCCTGATGATCACCTCGGATTTCAACTTTATTGACGTGGACTTCTATGTAGAATACCGCTACAGCGACCCGGTGAAGGCACTGTATGCCTCTACAAATCCCCTCGCCATCCTGGGCAACATCAGCCAGAGCTGTATCCGCAGCGTCATCAGCAGCTATACGGTGGACGACGTACTGACCACCGGCAAGAACGAGATTCAGGCAGCGATCAAGGAAATGATCCTGAACCGCCTGGCGGACCAGGATATCGGCATCCAGCTGGTAAATATCACGATCCAGGATTCCGAGCCGCCCACCGTGGAGGTCATGGAGGCGTTCAAGGCAGTTGAAACCGCAAAACAGGGTAAAGAAACCCTGCTGAACAACGCGAACAAGTACCGCAACCAACAGCTCCCTCTGGCACAGGCACAGGCGGACGCCATCATAAAGGACGCCGAGGCAAAGAAAACGGAGCGCATCAACGAGGCAACCGCCCAGGTAGCGCGCTTTAATGCCATGTACGAGGAATATATCAAGAACCCTGCCGTCACCAGACAGCGTATGTTCTACGAAGCAATGGAAGAAGTCCTCCCGGGGCTTAAGATTTTGATCGAGAGCCCCAGCGGAAGTGTCCAGACCGTATATCCCCTGGATTCCTTCACAGGAGGCAATGACAGTTCCGGCGCCAATGGCACTTCCGGCACCAACAGCACCGGGAACAACAGCAGCACTGGAGGCATCGGCAGCAACAGCGCTTCCGGAAACGGTAATGGTAATAATCAAGATTCCTGAAACGGCCGCCCTGGCAGCGGGAATAATCAGCGCCCAGGAACGTAAGACGCCCCCTGAAGAAAATTCCGGCTCAGCATTTAACAGATGGAATTATCCTCCAGACAAAGGGGCTCAGAAGTAAAAAGACGGTATTGGAAAAGCGAGGAGGTATTGAACATGAAATCATTTAAGAAAATAGCCCTGATCATCGCAGTATTCGTGCTGCTTATCCTGGGCGCATCCAGCATTGTCATCACACAGGAAAATGAATACAGCCTGATCCGCCAGTTCGGAAAGATCGACCACGTAGTCTCAGAGGCGGGCATCAGCTTTAAGATTCCCTTCATACAGAGCGTGGATACCCTGCCCCGGCAGACCCTTTTATATGACTTGTCGCCTTCAGACGTCATCACCAGCGACAAGAAGACCATGATCTGCGACAGCTATATCCTCTGGCACATTGTGGATCCGGTGAAGTTTGCCCAGACCCTGAACTTCTCCATCACCAACGCAGAGAGCCGCCTGGACCCCATTGTGTACAACTCCACAAAGACCGTAATCAGCAGTATCTCTCAGGATGATGTCATCTCCGGCAGGAACGGCACACTGTCCGAGCTGATCATTACCAACATTGGCGACTCCCTGGAACAGTACGGTATTGAGCTTCTCTCCTACGAGACCAAGAAGCTCGACCTGCCCAACGATAACAAGACAGCCGTGTTTGAGCGCATGATCTCCGAGCGCGGCAACATCGCAGCCACCTACACCGCAGAAGGTAATTCCGAGGCACAGATCATCCGCAACACCACCGACAAGGAAGTGACCGTCATGCTCTCCGAGGCGGAAAAGGACGCTGAAATTTTGATTGCCGAAGGAGAGGCGGAATATATGCGGATCTTGTCCGAGGCATACAACAGCGAATCCAAGCAGGACTTCTACTCCTTCGTCAGGAGCCTGGACGCGTTAAAGATTTCCATGCAGGGCGGCAATAAGACCGTAATCCTCTCCCCTGACTCGCCTATCGCACAGATTTTCTACGGAAAATGACAAAAAAGCCAAAATCAGGCAGGGAAAATTTTCTCCCTGTCCGCTCCGCGCCCCGCATGCTGCGTCAGCAGCATGCGGGGCTGTGCATCAGATACCCTGTTCCGGCTGAAAAAATCAATGTTTTCACACGCCGGGATTTGTGGTACAATAAAAATATCTTTTAGCCAGCAACCCCGCTGCAAACAGCGAAGCATCCTTGCAGCAAGGCTGCTGACCCTGGCGGTATTTGCCAAAACCTCAGAGAAGCAGACTTTCAGGAAGTTTACTTCATTGGGCATATAGCTCAGTGCCTACAGGGATCAACCACTTTATCCAAAAAAGGAATTGTCAAACAGCTTCCTATAGAGGAGCTGCCATGTGAAAGGAGAATTATTATGGGTTTTTTAACAGGAAAGACTGCTATCATCACGGGTGGAGGGCGCGCCGTACTCAGCAACGGTAAATGCGGCTCCATCGGCTACGGAATCGCAACCGCTTACGCAAAAGAAGGCGCAAATCTGGTGATAACCGGACGAAATGCAGGCAAGCTGGAAGACGCTAAAAAAGAACTGGAGGAACTTTATAAAATCCAGGTGCTGGCGCTTCCCGCAGATATCAGCGCCGGTGCAGACAATGAAGCCATCGCCATGGATGTGGCAAAGCAGGCCATGGATACCTTCGGACGGATAGACGTACTCATAAACAACGCACAGGCTTCCGCCTCCGGAGTGACTCTGGCAGACCACACCCCCGAACAGTTTGACCTGGCTGTGTATTCCGGGCTTTATGCCACCTTCTATTATATGAAGGCATGCTATCCTCATTTAAAGGAGACCCAGGGCAGCGTGATCAACTTTGCCTCCGGCGCAGGGCTCTTCGGCAACTTCGGGCAGTGTGCCTATGCGGCCGCAAAGGAAGGCATCCGCGGTCTCTCCAGGGTAGCCGCGACAGAGTGGGGCAAGGACGGCATCAATGTAAATGTAGTCTGCCCTCTGGCATGGACGGCACAGCTTGAGAACTTTGAGAAAGCATACCCTGACGCTTTTAAGGCAAATGTAAAAATGCCGCCTGCCGGACACTACGGCGATGTGGAGCTGGAGATTGGCAGAGTCTGCGTACAGCTGGCTTCTCCTGACTTCAAATATATGAACGGCGAGACCATTACCCTGGAGGGCGGCATGGGCCTCAGACCGTAAGCCCGCAGGAATCATGCCAGGGAACGCTGAACCAAAGGCTTTCCAACAAGAAAAGAATCGCCAGCCGTTTCCGCCCTGACGATTCTTTTTTGTTGCCTTTCAGATATATCTTATCATCCAGAAGCCATACACCAAAGGCCACCAGCTATCCTGCCGGACTATGTGATGAAATACGGCATGGAGAAGACTGTTCCTTATTGTATACGTCCCATTCAAAGTCTTCCTGCTGCCGATGACAATCTCTACCCACTGCGCTGCCCCGACAGGTTCATTTTTTCAAAGAGCTTCTTAACCAGAGACATCCGCATCTTCGACCCCTGGTTTTCCAGCCTCATGATTGTCTGTTCGTCACAGATTCCCTCCCCCAGCTGCTTTCTGGTCATCCCCAGCATCTTGCGGCGGCACCGGATCATTTCATTGATACAGTAAATCTCCTGCTGCCCATACAGGTAGCAGAAATTCTCCATTTGCGGTGCAGCCCCGCATCTTTCATACACTATGCCTATCGCCTCCTTCCAGTCACGGTTCTCCCGGCGCATCCGGCATAATGCATCCGCCCTTTTCGCCTCCCCGTCTGACAAAAGCCGCTCCGCCCACGCCTTAAACACATCTTCCCTGATGGAAAGCAGCTCCCATAAATAATAAGTTTTATGTGCAGCACGCAGATACTGTATCCCCTGATTTGAATATTTTATGATCCTCTGACAATCCATATCCAGTTCTTTACTCAACATTTCACACTGATACCAGACCACCTTGGGATAAATTTTTGCCCTCGTCTCATTGTCAAAAGCCGAACGACCTATGTAGTGGAGGATTTCATCACAGCGCTCCATCAACTGATACGGATGCTTATATTTCTCATACTCCAGTATCAGGTTTAATTCCTGGACAGACAGTTGTAAATCTGTCACTGCTTTTTCATCGATGTGGGGAACCGTCAATTTCACTACAGCCTCCAGCTTATCCGCCAGTTCCTCCCTGTCTGCATTTTCATACATCATCAGCTGGGCTTCCATAGCATGGCAGAACTGCTGTTCTATGGAGTTGGCAAAGTCTTCAGACTTGGCATATTCCACCAGCAGCTTCCTCGCTTTACCGATTTCCCTGCGACCAATACTGTCCAGGATAGCCTTCCTCTCCCTCCATTTGATATAATCATCATAAAACAAAAAATTCTTATTCCATTCATCTGAAATGCCCAGACGACCTATGAGCCTGTCATGCATCATTTTATCAGGCGTGCGCTCTCCCCGCTTAAACCTGCTGACCAGGCTGGGGGAACAGATGCCTTCGCTGAGTTTTTCCGCCGAAACATTCTGTTGCTGCATCTGTTCTTTCAGCATTGCATAGAAATATCCTTCCATCTCTGTGGCCTCTTTCTTTTGCGGACTATGATTACTATATAATTATACTGCATGTGCCATCTATAGTCAAGGTGATCTGTAGTCAAAAGAATGCGGTCATATAGTCATGGTCAAATACTTTTTAACGTTGCATCTCCCCCCAGCCTAATATAATTGTATCCGCCTCCGCGCCTGTCAAACCTGTCAAGACAGGACCGGCTTGGCATGACAGTTCTGATAGTTGCATTTTACTACAAACGCGTCTATAATCATAGATATAGAAATTACAAAGCGCTTTGTGGTTCTAAACAAAAGAAAAAGGAGAAGAAAACCAAAGGCTGCATTGTTTAAAAGCTGTACTGGCATATAATGCAATTGTCAATACGGACAATGCATGATGGTTTGAGATGCCGTAAGATAACCCGGCCCGATATTGACTGATGTAATGTACTATGGCATCGATTTGGTGAGGGAAACGCTCTAACAGGCGTTTCCCTGAAAAAGTTTCATGTGGAGGAAAGAATGGTGGAAAAGAAAAACTTTTTAAAAATAACAATTGCATTCATCTTGATCTGCTGCCTTAGCTTTTCCGGCTGTGCCGCCAACACTCCTCACCATGATACGGAAATCAATAACACCGAGATAGTGGGCGGCGGTACAAAGACAACTGCGCAGCCCCCGGCAACTCAGAAGCCTCCGTCAACCCCAGCTCCCACACCAGCCAGTGTGGAAGAATACTACCATGCCCCCATGCCCGAACAGGTCGTTCCAGAAGGAAAAGAGATCGTTACCCTGGGCACATTTGGCAAGGTAGAGGCCATTTCGCCAATGTATAAGGCTGTGAACGCTTTCAATCAGGCGCAGGATAAATACTTTGTCAAAATTGAAATATACAACAATTATGACCAATTCCTTATCGACATTGCCAGGAAGCAGGGAGCTGATCTGTACAGCTTATATCAGGGCGTCAGCGCGGACCTCCTTGCCAGGCAGGGTATTTTGGAGGATCTAACTCCATACTTTGAACGCAGCAATACAATCAGCAAGGAGGATATCGTAGAGGCTGTCTGGCGCGCGGGCAGCGTGGATGATAAACTATATTTCCTGATCCCAAGCTTTATCTGTTATGGTATTCTTGTAGAAAAAGGCCATACAAACGACGGCGCATGGAGCGGAAAAGATTATATAGCATTAGGCAAAAAATATCCGGACAGTATGCTGAACAGGTTAATTAAGAATCCTTCCGCACAGATCTTGTCAGAGCTGCGGGAATATATGGCGGCATTCATCGATTTTGAAAACAGAACCTGCAGCTTTGACAGTGATGAATTTATCTCCCTGCTGGAAAATTTAAAAGCGTTAAGCGACCGTAACTATGAGGCAGTGGATGAAAATGCTACCATAGCGGAACTGATACGCGGGAAAACATATCTGTCAAGGCGTGTGTCGATAAAAATGGATCCCGGGCTGTCCAGCTATCGTGACATTGTGGAAGCCTTTGGAAATGACTATGAAATTGCTGGAGATCCGACCGCTGACGGGAGCCTGAAATATACGATGGATTTTAATTTCCAGATATATGGCATGAATGCGAATTCCGGAAATAAAGAGGGAGTATGGGCTTTTTTTGAGTATCTGCTTTCCGAGGAGTATCAGCAGCCGAATCCGCCAAGAGATCTTGATGGTCAAGAGATATTGATAGGCTCAGGATTCCCGGCAAGAAAAGATTCCCTTGAGCGGGGCCTGCAGGCTAATGTGGATTATGTAACAGATCCAGGCAGGCCGGCTCTCTATCGCAGAAACACATATACCAATGAGAGCTTAGAAGAATACGAGCACCTTCCAGAGGATGCCAGGCAGCGAGTGCTTCACATCATTGACAATTCTTACAGGCCGGCTTTTAATAATGACTATACTTTGCTCAATATTTTGTTTGAAGAATGCGAACCGTTCTTTCAGGGAGATAAATCTGTTAAGGACGTGGTGAAGATCATACAGAGCAAAATAACCCTGTATCTGGCTGAATAGATACCCACAAGCTTCTGTTTTACAGCTGGTTTTCCACGCCGAAAATAATGCTTACACTCAAGAAGCAGGAACACCTTGGCACAATTGCTATGGTCAAGAAGCACAAAGAAAACATTGGTGGGGAAATGCCCTGCAAAACAGGCGAGATTGAGCTTCCTGGAGGGCTCGAAGAACCTGTGGAGAATGGCGGACTGGAAAATCGGCACCTGGATGAGAAACGACAGCCCTCCTCTTATTGTGCTCCGCCTTCTCGCCTGTCAAACCTGTCAAGACAGAACCGGCTTACCATGACAGTTTTGATAGTTGCATTTTACTACAATCGTGTCTATAATCATAGATATAGAAATTACAAAGCGCTTTGTGGTTCTAAACAATAAAAGGAGGTAATAAGTAATGAAAAGAAAACTTTTAGCACTGGCAGCGGCGGCAGCATTGGGAGTCTCTGTATTTGGGGTAAATGCCCAGGCAATGACAGCACAGGAAGCATCCGTATATGGATGCAGCCACAGCACACTTGTACTTGTTTCCAAGGAAATTGACCATTATGAACAGGCGTCCGGCGACTTTCACCGCACATACTATGAATTGACTTATGAGTGCGCAAACGAGTGGTGTAAATATAAAGTAACGGACCTCACCTACGAGATTGAAGATCACATTTTTTCCAGCATCAGCGAGAACGGCAGATGGTGCTGTGGTCTCTGCGGCGAAGAAGGCGATCAGCCGTAAGCTTCCCGATGTTTTAGAGGATTGACAGTGCCGGAGGCAGGCTTCAGGCAGGAGCCTGCCTCCAGTGTTTCAGGGAGGACAAAATATGTCAGACGCGGAAAAAAGACCTGTAAAACAGGCGAGATCACGGTTTACGAAAATATTAAGCCTCACTCTGTCAGCCCTCCTGTCCCTGGGGGCGCTGTCCGGCTGCGGCGGGGACGATCAGAGCCGCACGTCCGGGCAGGTTGAGACGCTGCCGGAGGATGCCGGCGGCAGCGGGATTTATGATATCTTTACGGAGGCGGAACAGATCATCACCGTGGAAAAGGATGACCTGAAAGGCAATCTCACAGGCGTCCAGTTCTACCAGGGGGAGCCGGTCATGCTGTCGGCCCTTGAAAAAAGCGCCGATGGCAAAAAGACCTGCGACATTTATCTGTATCCTCAGAACGGGGAAGCCAGGCTGATCGCCGAAGGGCTTCCCTCTGATGCCCGCCGCGGATCGGGCTTTCTGGGCGAGGACGGCTGTTACTACTATATCAACGGCGGAACTCTGGGATCAAATAGCGCCGTTATCACAAAATATGACAATGAAGGCAATAAGCTTTTTACCGTAGAAAGGAAAGCCGTCAATCTGCAGATGTGCAGTCTGGCGGACGGCAGGATCGTACTGTTTTACAGGGATGCTGCGAAAGGAAGCCTTGCCGGGAGCGGCAGCCTTGACCATAACGATATCCTGGAGTATCTGGATACAACAACCGGGGCAGTCTCCGAGATCAGGCTCACAGATCCCACAGAATATAATGTCTGGCTGGGGACAGACGGGACAGTCCCGTACCTGCTGGATTCGCGCGGGGTATCCAGAATAGATCCGGAGGAAGGGACTATCTCCATGCAGATGTCCTTCAGCGGGAGCTCCTACAGCCTGGAAAGAGACGGATCCGCTATGATGGCAGGGATTATCAGCGGCTTTCAGCTAAGGGAAAGCGGAGACATTGAGCTCCTGTGGGGACGGCGGCTCGCCCTCCCCCTGGCCACATCCCAAAAGGTCCCGCCCGGCACCGTCTGGCTGGAAGCCATCCAGAGGAAAGAGGTGAGCCGGGCCAAGACATTCCTTACCCTGCGCGGGATATGGCTCAATTATAATACGTGGCTGAAACAAAAGACCGCGGAATTCAACAGCAGCAGCGATAAGTACTATGTGCTGATAGAGGATTGTGACGACGGGCTGTCCGAAGACGACCATATCACCCGGACCCTGGTGGAGCTGGGCACGGGTAAGGGACCGGACATCCTGTATGGGCGGATGATCCTCGGCGATTCCCTGTACAGCCTGATCGAAAAGGGCTCCCTGGAGGAGCTGTCGCCCTATATGAAGCGTTCCGGCATAAAACAGGAGGATTACTTCCCGATGGCATTCGACAGCTGCAGGGATGGGAAAAAGCTGTATGAGATCACTGTGGAGGCACAGATCATCACGCAGATGGTAGACAGCAGCCTGTTTGGAGATACAGACCGCATGGACATCCACAGCTACCTGGACACGCTGCTGACCCTGGGGGACAAGGCGGTCTATCAGGACAATGCCGCCGCAGCTGACCTTCTGCGGAGCTTCCTGGAGGGCTCGGAGAACCTGTGGGGAATGGTAGACTGGAAAAGCGGCGCCTGCGACCTTGATGCGGACCTGTTCGCCAAGCTGCTGCAGGCGGCAAAAAACCTGGAGGACAACGGCAAAAAGAGCTACATCCCCATATCCGAAAAAATAAAATGCAGTTCTTTTTACTCTTTCGTCTATCGTCGCAGCCAGATGAGCAGCACACAGATGTTCCTGGGCAGCCCATTTGACGACGGCTTCCACGGGAAAGGCACCACCCCCGATACCCTGGTCATAAACGCCAATTCCCCCAATAAAGAAGGGGTATGGGAGTTTGTGAGCTGGCTGCTGAGTCAGGAGGCGCAGGAAACACTGGACCTGCCGGTACACAGGGCAGCATTTGCCGCGGTGACAGAAGCGGAAATAGAAGAAAAGAGCAGCTTGCCAAGCACGGCCGGTCCTCCGGTGACCCGGGAGGCAGCGGCAGAGCTGGAAACGCTCCTTATGGAGGATGTAAGAGTCCTGCCCGTCCGCGTCCAGCCCCTGGTAGACATAATTCTGGAGGAGGCACAGGATTATTTTGAAGGCACAAAAAGCATCGAACAGGTGCGCGCCGTTGCAAAGAACCGGATTCAGCTGTACCTGGATGAGAAACGATAGACCTCCTCGCCCTCCATATGATATAATCATAATGATTAGAAGCCACAGGGACAGCACCTGCGGATCCCGATATTACTATATGACATAGGCTCTCGGAATCTTGAGATTGCCAGCCAAGATTCACCGGTTGGATGAAC
>CAOKQK010000111.1 GCA_948470905.1 uncultured Lachnospiraceae bacterium
AGAAGCAGAAATATCTGGTTCCCCTTGCAAAGGGTGAGAAGCTGGGTGCATTCGGGCTCACTGAGCCCGGCGCGGGCACCGATGCCCAGGGGCAGCAGACCAAGGCGGTGCTGGACGGCGATGAGTGGGTCATCAACGGTTCCAAGATCTTTATTACCAACGGCAAAGAGGCTGACGTATATGTTATTTTTGCCGTTACGGGCCTGATTCCCAAGGGAAACAGGACAATTAAGGAAATCTCGGCGTTTATCGTGGAGAAAGGCACTCCCGGTTTTAGCTTCGGAACTAAGGAGAAGAAGATGGGTATCCGCGGTTCTTCTACTTACGAGCTGATCTTTACGGACTGCCGCATTCCCAGGGAAAACATACTTGGCAAGCAGGGCCAGGGCTTTAAGATCGCCATGCATACCCTGGACGGCGGACGTATCGGTATCGCTGCGCAGGCGCTGGGCATTGCGGAGGGAGCGCTGGAGAGGACAGTGGCATATACCAAGGAGAGAAAGCAGTTCGGCACGTCTATCGCCAGCCAGCAGAATACAAAGTTCCAGCTTGCGGACATGGCTACCAAGATAAAAGCTGCACAGCTTCTTGTTTACAGGGCTGCCATGAAGAAGGTTGAGTATGCATCCAATCCCAAGATCTCTTATTCCGAGGAGGCTGCCATGGCGAAGCTCTATGCCGCGGAGGTGGCAATGGAAGTGACTACCAAGGCTGTCCAGCTGCACGGCGGCTATGGCTACACCAGAGAGTATGACGTGGAGCGCATGATGCGTGACGCAAAGATCACCGAGATCTATGAGGGTACCAGCGAGGTTCAGCGTATGGTTATCTCTGCGGAGCTGTTAAAGTAGGAGGCAGGACTGCGTGCCAGCCTGCGGATGCGGCGGGATCGAAAGGCTTTGCGAGATTTATGGTGACTGAAAAAGCCTGCTTCGGTCTGCCGGAGCGGCAGGTTTTCCGTTTGCCTGCCGGGATGCTGTCGTGAGGAAAGATATGCTGTAAAAGTGTGGTCAGGAGCAATTCCTGAGCATGTGTCAGAATAAAAAATAAGGAGTGAAAATACCATGAAGGTTGTTGTTTGTGTAAAGCAGGTTCCCGATACCAAGGGCGGCGTTAAGTTCAAGCCCGACGGTACGCTGGACAGAGCTGCAATGATGGCAATAATGAATCCGGATGATAAGGCCGGGCTGGAAGCGGCGCTGAGATTGAAGGATCAGTACGGCGCAGAGGTGACAGTTGTGACAATGGGACTCCCCAGGGCGGAAGATATCCTGCTCGAGGCGCTGGCTATGGGCGCCGACAAGGGTATCCTGGTGACAGACAGAGTTTTGGGCGGCGCAGATACATGGGCTACCTCACAGACTCTGGCGGGCGCGCTGCGGAATCTGGAGTATGATCTGATCATTACCGGGCGTCAGGCAATCGACGGGGATACCGCGCAGGTTGGCCCTCAGATTTCCGAGCATTTGAATATTCCTGTCATCTCCTATGCACAGAATCTGAAGATCGAGGGAGACAGCGTGATCGTGGAGCGTCAGTTTGATGACAGATATCATGTGTTAAAGGCTAAGATGCCCTGTCTGATCACGGCGCTGTCTGAGCTGAACGAGCCCAGATACATGACGCCCGGCGGAATCTTTGACGCGTGCAAGGCGGAGATCACCACATGGGGCAGGGCTGACCTTAAGGATGTGAAGGATTCTGACCTGGGTGGAGCGGGTTCACCTACCCAGATCGCAAAGGCATCCGACAAGGTCAGGAAAGGTGTCGGCGAGAAGGTGACACTGGATCCTGGAGAGGCTGTGGATTACATTGTAGGCAAGCTGAAAGAGAGACATGTAGTGTAATAAATTTTGGATAGAGTCCGTTATTTCGGACAGGAGGTAGAAGAAGATGAGCGCATCATTAGAAGAATATAAAGGTGTATATGTCTTTGCCCAGCAGGTGGACAATGTCTTAAACAGCATTGCTTTCGAGCTGATCGGCAAAGGCAGGGACCTGGCGGAAGCTCTTGGCACAGAGGTGACGGCTGTGCTGGTGGGCAGCAATGTGAAAAATCTTGCTGACGAGCTGGCGGAGTACGGCGCTGACAAGGTTATTGTTGTGGATGATCCGGAATTGAAGGAGTACAGGACGGAGCCCTATGCCCATGCCCTGGCTTCTGTGATTAACAAATACAAGCCGGATATTTTCCTGGTAGGTGCGACCGCAATCGGCCGCGACCTGGGTCCCCGGGTTTCCGCGAGAGTCCATACCGGTCTGACAGCAGACTGCACCCAGCTGGAAATCGGGGATTTCCCCATGGAGCCCAAGCCGGGCATAGAGCAGAAGCACAACCAGCTGCTGATGACTCGTCCCGCTTTCGGCGGCAACACGATTGCAACCATTGCCTGCCCTGACTTCCGTCCCCAGATGGCTACCGTCCGTCCCGGCGTTATGCAGAAAAAGGAAAAGAAAGCAGGCGTCAAGGCGAATGTGGAGGAGTTCAACCCCGGATTTACTCCCGACAATAAGTATGTGGAGATCCTGGAGGTTGTCAAGGCGGTATCTGACACTGTGGATATTATGGATGCGAAGATCCTGGTATCCGGCGGCCGCGGCATGGGCAATGCGGAGAACTTTAAGATGCTGGATGATCTTGCGGAGGTTCTGGGCGCTACCGTGAGCTGCTCCCGCGCTGTGGTGGACGCAGGCTGGAAGCCCAAGGATCTGCAGGTGGGACAGACCGGCAAGACCGTGCGCCCCAATGTGTACTTTGCGATCGGCATCTCCGGGGCAATCCAGCACCTTGCAGGCATGGAGGAGTCCGATCTTATCGTCGCCATCAATAAAGATGAGACAGCGCCTATCTTTGACGTGGCTGACTATGGCATCGTGGGCGACCTGAATAAGATCATTCCGGCACTGACCGAGAAGCTCCGCGCAGAGCTGGCGGAGAAGCAGTAAGGCACAGGCTGTTGCAGAGCCGCTGCCAGGGCGGCACAGGCAACCGCTTTTAAGCGGGCTATAAAGCAGTAAGAAAAAGTAAATAAAACACATCTGCAGATTTATTCCCGCGGTCAATGAGCCACAAGTCCAAGGAAGTAAACTTCCTTAAAGTGTACTTCTCTGGGACCCTGGCCAATGCCGCAAAGGTCAAAAACCCCGTTGCTTGCAGCGGGGTTTTTGATTAGGAATTATAAAAGATAAATTCTGTGGATGTGTTTTTTTACATATACTGTAACAATAAAATTTAATATGGGTAGAACATAAAGTTATGGGAGAAAATAAGTGGAAGAATCTGCTGATCAGCATCGGAATCAGTCTGAGTGTGGGAATTACAAGCGCCATGCTGACAATGGGTGGGATGCGTGTGTACATGGATATGTATCATCCGCCGCTTTCGCCGCCTGGATGGCTGTTTCCTGTTGTCTGGACCATATTGTATGTACTTATGGGGATTGCGGCGTATCTGGTGTTTGAGTCCAAGGGGGAAGACAGAAAACTGGCGCTTACATTATATGTGATCCAGCTCTTTTTGAACTTTGGCTGGTCCATTATCTTCTTTAACCTGAAAGCGTATTTTTTTGCCTTTGCATGGCTGCTGATCTTATGGCTGTTTATTTATCTCACCATGAAGCAATTCCGGCAGCTGAACAAAGCTGCCGGAATCCTGATGGTTCCCTATCTTGTATGGGTCGCGTTTGCAGGCTATCTGAACCTTGCCATTGCAATCTATTACAGCATACATTGAAGGCGCAGGGCGTCATTCCTGAAATTCCTCTAAGCGCAGATGTCTGGGCAGGCCGTCCACCATTACCGGAGACAGTTCAGCCTGGATCAGCGGGCGGATATAATGGATCAGCTCATCAGATACATAGGTACCATCGTTGGTGATCCACTCCAGGGGAACCTTTTTCTCCACATTTGCAATTTTGTGTACATCCTGGGAATCGATGGTGCAGATATAAGGATCCTCCGAGACTCTCTCCAGGACGATAACCTTGCCGGTCTCGCCCTCAAAAGCAGCCTTTACAGCTGCGCCGCCCACCTGGAATGCCTCAGTGATATCCACCCGTGAGGTCATGTGGGAGGCGCAGCGCTGCAGCGTACTCAGCTCTATGGCGCGGGTCTTGACGCCCAGTTCATCGGTCAGCATGTTCGCAAGATACCTTGCTGTCCCGTTCAGACGCATGTGGCCAAAGGCATCTACAGCGTCGGAGTGTGAACCCAGTTCAAACACGTAGCGTCCGTCCTCCAGCTTCGTGCCTTCAGATACGGCTATGACAATGCTTTTTTTCTTTTCCAGCAGTAGCCGTACTTTCTCGGTGAATTTTCCGGGGTCCAGGGGAAGCTCCGGCAGGAACAGCATATCCACACCCGGGCAGTCTTCGCCCTTGGACAGAGCGGCTGCAGCGGTGAGCCATCCTGCGTTGCGCCCCATGATCTCAAGAATGGTCACGGAGGAGGTGCCATATACCAGGCTGTCCCGGATGACTTCCTTACAGGTGGCGGCTATGTACTTGGCAGCGCTCCCAAACCCGGGGGTGTGGTCTGTGCAGGCAAGGTCGTTGTCGATGGTCTTGGGAACCCCCATGAATTTGATATCGCTTCCATTGACAATCGCATAGTCGGAGAGCTTTTTGATAGTGTCCATGGAATCATTCCCGCCGATGTAGAAGAAGGCTTCTATGTCCAGTTTTTCAAGAAGGGTGAAAATCTTTTCATAGACTTCCGGTGCTTCCTTGATCTCCGGCAGCTTATAGCGGCAGGAACCCAGGAAGGAGGAGGGGGTTCGCTTCAGCAGATCGATGTCCAGATCAGTCTTGATGTGTTCAGATAAATCTACATATTTATCTTCCAGGAGCCCCTGGATACCATGGAGCATGCCATACACTTTGCCGGCGCCTCTGTCCTTTGCCGTCTTGAAAACGCCTACCAGGCTGGAGTTGATGACGGCGGTAGGGCCGCCGGATTGACCTACAATTACGTTTTTGTGCATAATTTACCTGCTTTCTGCTCCTGCAATGGAGCCTTTTTTGTTCTATCGTCATGCCGTGCCCATGTACGCTGGCGCATATGGGGGCAGCAATGGATGCCGTGATTTGTGGTATCAATATTGTACCATATTTGAAATTGTCGTGCAATTCAAAAGTTGTATTTTTATGACAGTCAGGAAGAAGCCGCGGGATTATTTTGACTGGGGCTGCGGCAATAGATGTGGTGAGATTTTTACGTTCAGCCTAGTACTGTGTTGCGCAATTAACAGTGAATTCAGCACCGCCTATTTGCACCAGTGCTGCGTTGTCATCAGTCAGCGATGGAGCCACATCGCTTCCTTCTTCCGCCTTGCCCTGGCACAAATATTCAGCGCTGATATTCACTGTTATATGCGCAACGCAGTACTAGCTGCTTAAGCAGTGGCTGGGCCGGAACGGCAAGTGTGCCTTGTGTTTCTGCATTGTGTTTAAATGCTGGTTGTGCTTGCGGATTATTCTTTAAGCTGATATAATTTTATGGGATGGGGAACCGGGCCGCCGGTTCCGGACAGCTGCCGCATTCCTGCGGATCGTCTGTGCAGGGAGGGACATAATGAGTAAAAGGGTGAACAGAAGCGAACCGGAAAGGAAGTTTATGATCGTATATACTGTCTTGGCAATGGCCTTTTTGATTGCCGGAGTGTCTGCGGCGATGGCTTTTCCGATGTTTTTGGGTACAATTCCTGAAATCATATTCTGCTGGGGAATTTACGAATTCCAAAAGGGTGACAGCGCGAGCCGTGCGGTGATCATGACAGTGTCCAGCCTTGTGACGATGGCATTCTTTGGAGTCATGGTCACATTCATGGATATCCTGGTGCCCTTGTTCGCGGTCCTGCTTGTGATGATAGGCATGTTCAACAGCAGGCTGCTGCTGGGTCTGTGGGCGGCGGACGCCGCGCTGATGTTTCTGTACCATCTGTTTGTTGGAAAATCTTATGATCTCAGTTCGGGTGACGATTGTTTGAGACTGTTTTATCAGTTATTCTGTCTTGGGGTGATGCTGTATCTGGAAGAGGCAATGATACGGAGGAATATTGAGAGAAAGAGGCAGATGTCGGAGAAGGTGGAATTGCTGCAGGAATCGGAGCGCAGCAGGGACCAGTTTGTGTCGGGTGTTTTCCGCAGATTCAGAAATCCGTTAAGAGAGGTCTGTGGCAGGGGGGAGCTGATTTTGAACAGCCAGGTGTCAGGAGAGGTGAGGGAAGCGGTGGAAAAGATCCTGGCTTCCGGTCATAGCATGCAGGAGCTTGTCAAAGATGCGTCCGATTATATGAAAATCCAGGGCGGCAGGCTCGTATTGGAAGAGGAAGCTTACAGCTTTGCGTCTCTGATCAGGGACATTACGGATGCCGTGAACGCACAGAATGCAGACAAAAGGCTGGAAATCACTCTGGACTGTCAAGGGGATATTCCCTGCACTATGGTAGGGGACAGCGGGAAAATCCACAGGATCATCATGTGCCTGATGAGCAATGCTATAAAATATACTCAAAAAGGTTCGGTCGTTCTCCGGATTTTTGCGCAGGAGGAGCCTTTTGGCGTAAACCTGTGTATTAGTGTCAGGGATACGGGAGTCGGTATGACAAGGGAGACGGTGGCTGGGATTTTGAGCGACTTCGGCAGAAAGGATGGGGAGGCAGACAGCCGTTACGGAGGAGTAGGGGTCAGCCTGGTATTGATGGGGCGGCTTGTGGAGATGATGAAGGGAAGCATTGATGTCACAAGCGAGCCCGGGGCAGGGAGTGAATTCCGTGTTATCATCCCCCAGAAGCTAGTACATCGTTGCATTAATTCTTGAGTAATCAGCACTCGCCGCTCACGCCATCGCTGCGTTGTTGTCAGTCGACGATGCCACCGCATCGCCTCCTTCCGCCGCCTTGCGCTGACGCAAGCATCAAGCACTGATTACTTCAAGATTAACGCAACGATGTACTGGTTGGCATGGAAACACAGGGGCAGGTTTGGAAGTAGACTTTTGAGTTTTGAAATGAGAGCCTGCAAAGGCGGATATGGGATATAGATATGGGAGAAACTTATGCCTGGCCGGGCAGCAAGATTATAAATAAGGAGAAAAACAATGTCATATACAGGATATCTTTTTGTGCATTTTATCGGGGAACAGAAGGACGGGGAGCAGATTTATTTTTCTATCAGCCGGGACGGTCTGCATTGGAAGGAATTAAACGGCGGCAGGGTGGTCCTGCGCAGTGAGATTGGGGAGAAGGGAGCCAGGGATCCTTTTCTCATCCGCTCTCCCTGGGAGGGCAGGGACGGCAATGCAAAGTATTACCTGATCGCTACGGATCTGAGGATTGAGTCAGGGAAAGGATGGCAGGTGGCGCAATTTTCCGGCAGCCGTGATATATTGGTGTGGGAGTCGGAGGATCTGACAGAGTGGAGAGGGCCTGTGGCGCATACGGTGGGCATAGACGGCGCAGGCTGTGTCTGGGCGCCGGAGGCAGTCTATGATGAGGAGAAGGACGCAATCCTGGTTTTCTGGGCATCCATGGTGGAGGGAAAGCAGAGAATCTATGCCGCATACACCAAAGACTTTAGGAGCTTTTCGGAGCCTTTTCTTTTTCTGGAAAAGGAGAATCATGTGATTGACAGCACCATCATACCCACGGAGGCAGGATACTTCCGTTATACCAAGGACGAGACAACCAAGAATATCTGCATCGATTTCAGCAGAACGCTGCACCCGGAGGATTTTCAGGAGATAAGTTCCGAAAGCCTGGGCGGACTGTTTGGCGTGGAGGGACCGGAAATCTTTCGTTTTAACGACCGCGACGAGTGGTGCCTGATCGTAGACAGGTTTGCCGCACATAAGGGCTATCTGCCTCTTGTCACGGACAATCTGGAGTCGGGAGAATTCAGGATACTGAAGGATGGGGAGTTTGATATGGGGACCACCGTGAAGCGGCATGGCGGTATTATCCCGATTACCGAGGAGGAATACCGGGTGCTGGATGCGACTTTCCCGGGCAATGAGCCAAAGGCTGAAGGGGTTTGACGAATCCTGCCAGGATAACATGCCCCGGTGCTTGCTGCAGGGGGCGGCTCGTGTTGTTGCAGCCACATTTGCGGAGGACAGGTATGGGCGGGAAAAGGATACCATGGTTTGAGAAAAAGTTTATGAGCACAGGACGTGCAGACAGGAGTTGAATGGAGACAGAAGAAGTACGCCGGATCCGCAGGCGGAGGCGCCTGCGTGAGATGAAGCGGAGAAAACGCAGGTGGCAGATATTATACAAAAGAGTGATCCCGGCAGCAGCGCTGGCGGTTTTGGCGGTGTGCATCTTTGGCGTGGGCAGCGCGATAAAAGGCAGGAAGGATAACAATTCTGATGGGCAGCAGGCTCAGCAGCGCAAAGAGCAGAGTGTAGGAGAGAGAGGGGAATTTTGGGGGAAAAGCGCCTGTGTCAGCCTGGCACAGGCGCTCAGGCAGGTACAGGCTACTGTGGATGCAGTGGAACTTGTACCGTTGGTCTATGAGGCATACAGTACTGATGTCACACAGGGCTTTGGTGAGGAAATCGTCAGTAAGTACGGCATCTTCATCGACCTGGAGGAAGGATCGATCCTGGCGCAGAGGGATGCAAGAGAGAGGATGAATCCGGCTTCCATGACAAAGATACTGACGGTGCTGGTGGCGGCGGAGCATATACAGGCGGAGCAGCTTGATGATAAAGTACCTGTGACCATAGAAATCACGGATTATTGCTATGTGAACGAATGCAGTGTGGTGGGATTTCTGCGGGATGAACAGGTGCCGGTAAAGGATTTGTTTTATGGAACGGTCCTGCCCTCAGGCGCGGATGCGGCAGTGGCTCTTGCAGTTTATGTGGCAGGCTCCCACGAGGCGTTTGTGGAAATGATGAACGAGAAGCTGGAGGAGCTTGGGCTGTGGGAAACCACACATTTTACCAACTGTGTGGGGCTTTATGATGAAAACCACTACAGCACAGCTTACGATATGGCGATGATCCTGAAAGCGGCGTCGGACAACGCCTTTTGCAGGGAGATCCTTTCGGCGCACACTTACAGGACGTCTCAGACACAGGAACATCCAGAGGGGATTTCACTGTCCAACTGGTTCCTGCGCAGGATTGAGGACCAGGATACCCATGGAGAGGTGCTGTGCGGGAAGACAGGTTATGTGGACCAGTCCGGAAGATGTGCGGCCAGCCTGGGAGTGGACAGTGACGGCAGAGAATATATCTGTGTGACGGCAGGCTCCAGCACCATTGCGCAGTGCATTGAAGACCAGGCAGCATTGTACCGAAGCCTGTTGCCCTGAAGCCTGGCAGGCTCAGGAGTGCTTTCCCAAGGCAGCCATCATGAAGCATCGGCAGGCTCAGAAGTGCCTTCCCAGGCAGCTCCCGGAGCTGTCTGACATCAGGAAATTGTCTGTCATAACCTGTGCAGCTGCCTTGTATGGGGCTGCACAGTTTTTGGGTTCCGGACAGTTTTTCAGTTTTGCATGTGAAACTGTTCTTTGCGAAGAAGAGGATACCTGATCAGCTCTATGGTATCTAACTGCTCATGGTACATGTTGATTCCGGAGATCTGGTGGTTCTCATAGGTGGTATAGTAATAGATGCCCTTGTCCGTATTGCAGCAGGAGGTGTAGAGAGTTACCTCGTATTTCCCGTTCTCCAGGATGCAGCAGCCTTTTGGCTGGTTTACGGAACCGAGAATGTGGAAAAACTGGCTGACGCTTTCCTCCTCCGAGGTCCCGGAGACAGAGTTCATCTTTACAAATGCCGCCCTGACGAAACGGGACTGGGAGGACAGGTCCCCCGGAAGTCCAAGGGCCCCCATACCGCGGCTGTAGGTCTGCAGCGGCAGCTTATTGCAGAAACGGTTCTCAGGTTCTCTGGTAGACAGATACATGTAATTATTCAGGCTGAACATCTGCTCGTCAAAGGGGGGATTGTTTGTCAGCACTCCCGTGAGATTGTCATAGACATGCAGCCCGCTCTCAGTGGATTCCACTGTGATCGCCTGTCCGTGGCCGGCAATGATCCAGTGGAGCTGTGCCTGAGGAAGCGTCTTGCTGAAGGGGATGTCTACCAGATTAATATTTGCCAGTTTTTCTTTTGCCTCCCCTATGGTGGCGCACTGCCCGAGAATCCAGGGAATGAATTCAAAGGGCGAGATATTCTGTTTATCTTTCCTTTCTTCCGGGTAATAGGCGTTTCCCACAAAATTCAGGCCTGCCATGCCCAGTCCTTTTTCGTTCACCGCATCATAATACAAAGGATAATTGTCTTCCACATGGGCCATGCCGATGAGGGCGTAATGGTTGTGCATGGAACCCTCCCGGCGGAAGTTAAAGCCGAAATTGCGGGGAGTGATTGTCACCTCATCTCCATAGGAAAACTCATAGTCCAGCGTGCGGCCGAAATAAAAATCCTTTGTTTCATAAGTTGCTGCTGTACACATAATGTTGCCTCCATTCCAGTTCCCGCTTGCGGGAACTTTTCCGCCCTCTGCACTTCTACGCCCCCCCTAATCTGGAAGGAAATTGCATCTGCTAAGAACGCAGCTGAAATTTCCTTCCTGGGGCGTATCCGTTACGAGGCTGTTTAGATATTCCAGTGCCGCCTCTGCACTTCTACGCCCCCCCTAATCTGGAAGGAAATTGCATCTGCTAAGAAC
>CAOKQK010000112.1 GCA_948470905.1 uncultured Lachnospiraceae bacterium
ATGAAATTTTCTTCCAGACAAGGGGGGCGTTGCAGTGCAGAGGCGGAACTCAAAATAGGAGGACAAAAAATGAGTGAACAAATCGTGGAACTGACAAAAGACAGCGTGGCGGCTGAACCGTCCATAACGGCAAACGGAGCGCTCAGCATGCAGGCCGGCATAGGTTTTACTCTGGTTGGCACCAATCTTTACGCCCTGTTCCAGAGAAAGGATGGGGCAAACACATTTCTGGTCATGCCCACCGACCATGAGCCCAGCGGCGGAATGACCATAGCAGAAATGGTAGATGAGATCAACAATCTGTTAAACGGCGCAGCACCGGGCAGCGGCACACTTAACAGTGAAGACATCCAGACCGCCGCTTCGGATGTGGCGGATGCCAGTAAAAAGGAAGGCAGCAATGTCCAGTTGTCAGAGATCGACTGGAAATCCATCAAGGTCTGTCTCAAACAGGCATTCCTCTATCTGACCAAGGGACAGTCTGCGGAATATGCCCTTTCCATAAACTTTGATACCTCTGTACTGTTCCCTGCAGGGCAATCCTTCTTTAATGTGTCAGGGCTCACCATCGGTATCTGGAACACAGAAAGGAAAAAAGTGCTGGAGCGCATGGATCTTTTAAGTGTGGATGAGTGTCTCAAGGAGCTGGAATGAACCAATTAATGATCTTAGCCGACATTGATATTGCGGGCGTGCCCTTTCGCCTGCAATATCGATATGGAAAGGAAAAAAACGAGCTTACGTTCTCCTGGCAGCGGCCGAGGGCAGCGACAATGGGGCTGTCCGGGCTGTCGGCTGCCCTGCAGGGCACACCGCTGGGCTTCTCCGTGCCGGAACAGCTTGACGGGCTGGGCATCCTGCTGTCCGCCATTATGGCGCAGTATGATTTTAAAAGCCATGCCTTTACCTTCTCCCTGGCGGCGGAAGGGTACGGATCGCTGACCGCGGCTTACATACCCAGGGAGTCGGGGGATATCTGGAAGTTTATCCTGGAAATGAAGGCCAGGTTCCTGATGAGCCGCCTGCCTGTCTTTGGAAGCGGTTTTGGCGCGGATGACTACGTGGGGCTGCGGGAATTTTCGTTACAGCTTAGCCGGACCGCCGAGGGCAGGGAAGAATTTGCCCCCAGTGTCAGTCTGATCTGGAAACTGCAGGGAAAGGAAACGCTTCTGACCCTGCCGGAACCGGCCCCCGGGAAAGATACCGTACTGGCTGAGCCGGCAGGGAATCAGCCTAAATATCTGGATGTCAACAAGGATTTCGGGGTTTTCCGGCTTTCCAGAGTGGGCTTTGCAATGGGGAATCAGGCAGTAACACTTTATGTGGACGCCGGGATACGCCTGTCCGTTCTTCTGCTGGAATTTATCGGTCTGCACCTGGACATTCCTCTTTCTGCGGGAAAGAAACCAGGCTTCGGGCTCCAGGGGGCAGCCGTCAGCCTGTCCAAAGCTCCCCTCTATATCAGCGGCGGGCTGGTATTGGACAAGAGCGGCAGCATGACACTCTATACCGGGGAAGTGTCCGTTCGCTTCCGGGAACTGGGCGTGACGGCGCTCTGTTCCTATGGACAGTTTGCAGAGGGAGATCCTTCTCTTTTTGCTTTCTTCCTGCTGTCTGCGAATCTGGGCGGACCGCCTGTCTTTTTCATCACAGGGCTTGCGGGAGGCTTCGGCTACAACAGAAGCATCACTCTGCCGGAGAAGGTGGAGGAGGTGGAGAAATTTCCCTTCGTTGCCGCCGCCATGGGCAAGGGCGATCTAAAAAAGGGCATGACGCCCTCCGAAGTTCTCACCCATATGAACCAGGCGGTACAACCCTGCAGGGAACAGTACTTTTTTTCCGCGGGAATACGTTTTCGCTCCTTTGGCATCCTGGAAAGCTTTCTTTTGTGCAATGTGGAGTTTGGCAGAAAGTTCCGGATTTCCATCCTGGGAGTGTCAGAGCTTGCCCTGCCTTCCGGCGCGCAAAATCCCCTGGTGCTGATCCGGCTTGCCCTTAAGGCAGTCTTTGCGCCTGATGACGGCATCATCAGCATAGAGGGCGCGCTGCTCTCCGGCAGTTATATACTGGACAAAAACTGCAGGGTGAACGGAGGCTTTGCCTGCTATATCTGGTTCGGGAAATCAGAACATGCGGGAGATTTTGTCATAACTCTGGGAGGATACCGTAATGGATATTCCGTGGCCCATTATCCCAAGGTGGACAGGCTCGGCATCAACTGGAAAATGGATGATCACCTGTCTCTGACTGCAGACGCCTATTTTGCACTGACACCTTCCTGTGTAATGCTGGGGGGAAATCTCTGCATACTCTACGAAAACGGCAGAATAAAGGCATGGTTTAAGGCATGGGCGGAGTTCTTCATGCAATGGGCGCCGTTCTGCTATGAAATCAGTGTGGGGATCAGTCTCGGCGCCAGTTACCGTTGGGATTTCTTTCCTTTTTACAGAACGTTTAAGGTGGAGCTGGGCGCGGATCTGAAGCTCTGGGGACCGCCCTTTGGAGGAGAGGTACATATCAGCTGGTTTATCATCTCCTTCACCATTCATTTCGGGAAAGGCAAGCCCCAGGGGAATTCTCTGAAATGGAAGGAGTTCGCAGACACATTCCTTCCCGAAAAGACAGGAAACGCCGCTGTGGAAGAAACCAGAGACAGCACCGCCCATAAGGTCATCAGCATACAGCCTGCGGAAGGCATGCTGATCTCCGGTGAAAAGACAGGCGTATATGTGATGAATGCAGAGGCCTTGGAATTAGAGATCACTTCTCAGGTAATGAGCAGCGAGGTCTGTTATGAGAACACTGCGATTGCAAAGTACCCGGGAACTCTGGGGATCGTTCCCATGGGGATCACTGCGCTTCACAGCGGACTCACCATAAAGCTCACAGACCAGAACGGACAGCCGGTGGAGAATCTTTCTGCCTGCCCCATTTACACCAGCGCGCCCAAGGCACTGTGGAACGATCGCACACCCGGCAGGGAAGACACGGAAAATCTTCTCCCCGATGTGCCCTGCGGCATACGCCTGACCAGCAAAGACGCCGTTCCCCGGGGCATCCTGCCCAAGACAGGCTCTTACGACATGGAAGTACTGTGTGCCAACGAAAAACTGGGGCCCCACTATTATTCTTATCCTGTGCCGACCCCTGTGGAAGGCAAGACCTATCCCGCGGATCATGTGCTCGAACAGGTGGAAAAAAGCATCGCCGTGAGAGGCGGCGTCAGAAAGGAAATGCTGGCGGAGCTGGAGCAGATCTTCGGTGTGTGGAAGGAAGACGAGCTCCTCCTCACAAACTGGGAAAAAGGGCTGGACAGGCAGCTCAGCGCGGAACCGATTTTAAAAGTCATAGGAGCAGACACATGAGAAATAACAGAAGCGAGGTTGATAAGGGAAGGATACAGCTGGCGGAGAGCTGTCTTCCGCCCGTGAAGCCGGGCAACATCACGCTCAGCGCGGTACAGAAGCTCTCCGGTGACGGGAAGCTGAATGAGGCAGTCCTGCAGGAGGAACATTTTGTCTTTACCTGTGAGGCCAGGGGACTGAATATAGAGGAAGATGACATCTATTCTGTTTACCCTCCCAAAGGCTCTTTTGGCCGTTTTGAGACGGTACTGCCCCACATGGTCCTGCGCCGGAAAACACTGCCCTGGGAAAGGAAAATGCAGCCAGAAGGTATCCCGTGGCTGGCACTGCTGCTCTTTTCGGAGGACGAGAATGCCCGGCTGGACAGCCGGGATGTGGCAGATGCCTTTCAGCCGGGAAAAGAGATCTATTGTCCTGTGACAGAGAAGGAGGGCTATGGAAAAGGTCAGAGCTGCCTGACTCTGGATGTGGCGGCAGACCTGTTCTGTGCGGTCTGTCCTGACATCCATGATCTGCCTCTCCTTACCCATGTACGCTGTGTAAACAGGGACAACAAAGCCACGGAGGATCACTTTCAGGAAGAATGGCTCTCTGTAGTGACCTGTAACCGTCTTCCCTGCTCCAACACAAAAGAGGAGGGGCTCCGCAATATGGTCTGCCTGGTCTCTCTGGAGGACTTTGGCACTTTCCTCACAAATAAGGAGCTGCGCCGGGAAATCGCTTCCGGCAGCACCTGGAAAAAAGTAAGGATACCCGTGCTGGCTTCCTATTCCTTTTACTCCAAAAAGGAAGATTATAATTTTGCCAAATACTTCCACGCCTTGACAGCGGACGCTTTCAGAATGCCCACAGACGGGGCAGTTGCCACGCTTCCCCTGCTGCAGCGCGGCTTCACTGCCCACAATCATATGCTCCGGGACGGCGGACGCACAGTTTCCTTTTACCATGGGCCGTTTCTTCCCTGGGATGCTCCCTGCCCGGAACCGAAATATGAAATATTTGCCGACGCCCGTCTGATCTATCAGCCCGAAATCGGCATGTTTGACGCAAGCCTGAGCGCCGCCGCCAACCTGGGACGGATGCTGGCTCTCCAAAACGAAGCTTTTGCCGCAGAACTCCTGCGCTTTCGGAAAAGCAACAAACAAAAGGCAGAGGAAGCAAACTACAGAAAGACCGTTCTGGGGGAAGTCTACGGTGTTGCCTGGAAGCAGGGCGGAAAGAATGAAAACACGTCACAAAGCCTGGATCATTTTGTGTCCGGACTCCTTATGGAACTGCTGGAAAAACAGCGGACAGGCAAGACAGGAACCGTGCGCGGCGTCCCCAGGGAAGAACGGACAGATACACGCTCTTTCTGCCAGACCAAAAACGCCCTGCTGCGGGAAGGCGGATACTATGGATTCCTGCAGGAAGATGCGGAAATTCCGAAAGAAATCACAGATTTTCTCGCCGAGCTCAGCCTGTTGTATTCGGTGCCTTTCTGCTATCTGGCGCCAGATGAGAAAATGCTCCCGGAGGACAGCATCCGCTTTTTTCGTGTGGATTTCAACTGGCTTTATGCCTTGCTGGACGGAGCCATGAGCCTTGGGAGAAATTTTCAGGAGGATTATGAACAGGATACCGTATTGATAAAGCAGCTTATAAGCAGGATATATGAGGGGCGCTGCCGCATACGTCCCGCCCTGCTGAGAAAAAGTGACGCGCTTCAAAAAGAGCATATGCACAGATGCCTGACAAAAGCGGATTCCGAAGAAGCAGGCCAGAAGAACACGGGCTTCCTGCTGCGCTCGGATCTGGTCCGGGGATTCCGCGGCTTGGAATTTGCCGCCTATGAGAAAAAAGGCGACGCGGAACCGCTTCCCTGTCTGCGGCTGGAAGCCCTTGGACCCGATATCCTTTTGGGCATTTATGCCGGTGAATGCAATTACCTGGAAATACGCCAGCCCCCTGAGGGAATGCATTTTGGCATGGAGAAAAAAGACAGCGGCTATCAGAAGCGCCTGCGTGATCCGGACACAGGAGAACTGTTTGCCGACGAGGAGAAAAACATGGTGCCGATAGCCTTCCGAGACTGCGGACGGGGTGTTATGGATCCCGTAAAAACAGCAGAGGGCATTAAGGCAAAACTTAGACCTGACAAAGTGACTTCAGCCTATTTTGCATTGCAGATGATACAGAATCCCTTCACAGGCATCATTGAGAAAAAATAAGTCGGCTCCCGCGGCTTTTTTGCATTCTGTTATCCGCTATCTTTCGAGCGGATAACAGAATATTCATTTCCGGTTGAGGATTCTGTTCCAGACAGACGGACCTTTACCGATTCCCGGCTCTTATGTTAAGATTGCCTATTTTCAAACGGAATCCGATATTTTGTATCAGGACGAAGTGCATGGCTCTTTATTGTCACAGGCAGACAGAGTTGTAGATTTAATTTATACAAAATATCTGAAAGGCATCATTTCTTATCAAAACATTACCGGAGTAGAAACTTATCCTTATCCGAAAGAAGCGATAAGGGAAGCTGTCTTAAATGCAATATCTCATAAGAATTACGCAACTCTGGTTCCAATCCAAATCAGGGTTTATGATAATCAGATAATGGTTGCGAATGATTGCGTATTTCCTGGTGACTGGACGGTTGATGATTTGTTGGGAGCGCATAAGTCCAGACCATATAATCCGCTAATTGCCAATACATTTTTTCGGGCAGGATTTATAGAGGCATGGGGACGTGGAATCCCAAAAAAAGATAGCTGTATCTTAGCGGGAAATAATATTCCGGAATATAAGGTGAAAAGAGAAGATATTACAATAACATTTAAAAGCTTATATAATAAGAATACCCAAGATAAGAATTTGACGGATAAAGAAAGACAAATTCTCCGTATATGCAAAGAAGAAAAAAGCAAACAAGAGAATGCAAATCTTATGGGATATAGAACGATAAAGAGCATAAAGCCTGATGTGGAGTCCTTATTGAATAAAGGAAAGCTGAAAATGTCAATTCCTGATAAACCTAAAAGTAAAAACCAAAAATATCTTGCGCCGGAAGACAAGAATATGGACTAAAATAAATTGGCTTCTTGGAATGTTGATGATTTACAGATAAGAGGGTAGCTTGAATGATGAAACAGGAAACTTTTGCTATAGAGGGTGAATTTATAATATGCGCTATAACTGATGAGAATAGAGATGATTATGTGAATTTGCACAGGCAGTCAAATGGATATTGTGTTACTTAAGAAATAACGAAACAATACGGGAGGAATCAGAAGAATGAATAGTATAGAATTAAAAACTCTTACGGAATTGCAGCAGTATGCGTTTTATATACCTGCGTATCAACGTGGGTATCGTTGGACAAACCAAGAAGTAAATGATTTACTAAATGATATTTATGAATTTATTCCAAGAGAAATAAATGATACAGAAGATAAGACTTGGTACTGTCTTCAGCCCATTGTAGTAAAAAATAGAAGCAATCAGGAGTATGAGGTAATTGATGGACAACAGAGGCTAACAACTGCTTATTTAGTATTATATTATTTGAATCAGGATTTTGTTGAAAAGCGGCGTGATAAACTTTTTTCCATTGACTATGAAACAAGACCAGATTCTAAAATTTTTTTGGAACATCCAGAAAATGAGAATAATTTGTGCATAGATTTTTTTTATATACATCAAGCTTATAAAGCTATTGAAAATTGGTTTGAAAAAAAGGAAGAAGAAAATTCTTTCGATAAAAACGAATATCGATCAAAATTAAAATTTCATACAAAAGTAATTTGGTACGAAACAATGGAAGACAATCCTATTACTGTATTTACACGGCTTAATATTGGTAAAATAAGTCTTACAAATGCTGAACTTATTAAGGCACTATTTTTGAACAGTTCAAATTTTCGTTTTGGGGACGAAGATAGAATGAGACTTCGCCAGATTGAAATTGCCAATGAGTGGGATAATATTGAAACTTCCCTTCAAAATGATAAATTATGGTATTTTCTAAGCGATAAGCAAAAAGAGGATAATAGGATAGAGTATATTTTTGATTTAATAAATGATTCTGTAGACACAGATACATATTCAACATTTCGCTTTTTCTATGCTAAATTAGTCGGCAAAACGGAATCAGATATGAATAAGTATTGGGAAGAAATTCAAGCATATTACCAACGTTTTAATGAATGGTTTAGCGAACGTGAACTGTACCATAAAATAGGATTTATTTTGACAATCAAAGGCGCAAAGGTGAAAGAATTATATGATAAATCTTCTGTTTTAAGAAAAAGTGAGTTCATTTCCTATATTGACGAAGTTATTAAAAAACATTATAAAAATTTGAACTTATTCGATTTGGATTACGAAAACAAAAACACAAAGGATATTTTGCTACTATATAATATTTTAACTATGTTACAAAACGAGCATGATGCTTCTTATTTCCCATTTGATGATTTCAAATTGAATAAATGGGATATTGAACATATAGCATCGCGTAAAGATTCAAATTCCATTCCTTTAGCAAATCGGGAAGATTGGCTTAAGGACGTAAGATGTTATATTGATAAAGAAAAGGATGAAGGTCCGGAACTGATTATTAAATTGGATGAAATGCTTGCTAATGGGACATTTGAAAAAGAAGATGAATTTACTAATTTATTTGACAAGATTACAACTCATTTTAACCAATATATGAATGAACTTGAGGACGTGGATGGAATTACAAATTTGGCTCTATTGGATCAAAAAACTAACAGAGGGTATAAAAATGCTGTATTTCCATTAAAACGAAAAACAATTATTGAGCGGGATAAGACGGGGGGATTTGTTCCTATATGTACAAAGAATGTCTTTTTGAAATATTTTAGTGATTATCCGCCGAAAGTTTCATTTTGGACACAAGAGGATCGGGAAAAATACGAGCAGGATTTAGTAAGGGTTTTAAAAAAATATTTAGAGGTGAATAAGTGATGAACAATGATATTTACTCATTTTATGAATTGTTACAAACCTATAAAGTACAAATACCAATTATTCAAAGAGATTATGCACAGGGAAGGACAAAAAATCTGGCAATCTGTAGAAACTTTCTTAAAACACTAAGGGAAAGTATAATAAACGATAAAACCATTAATTTGGATTTTATATATGGAAATGTTGAGAGGGATATATTTCTTCCGTTAGATGGGCAGCAACGCCTTACTACACTGTTTTTGCTTCATTGGTATAGCTTTACAAAGGAAACTAATATGGAAAACTCTATTCGAGAATTACTGAAAAAGTTTACTTATGAGACAAGACTATCCTCTCGGCGTTTTTGTGATTCGCTTTTGAATAATCCTATTTTTATTGACGATTCAACTTTGATAAGTGAGCAGATTCTTGATTCAAAATGGTTTTTTATTTCATGGAAGTATGATTCTACAATTAGGGCCATGCTTAAAACAATTGATGTAATTCACGAAATTTTTAAGGATATAGATTCCATCTGGGATGCGCTGGTAAATAGGAAAAATGTTATCTTTCACTTATTAATTCTTGAAAATTTTGGACTATCTGACGATTTGTACATTAAAATGAATGCACGTGGAAGAGTGTTAACTCCTTTTGAGAATTTTAAAGCAGAGATTCAAGATAAATCAGCAAAGGAAAATTGGGAGGAAGGGTATTATGAAGTAGATAAATTTTCATACAAAATAGATAGTGTATGGACAAACTTTTTATGGCACAATTTTAAAAAGGATAACTCTGTTGATAACGCACATATGAATTTTATAACTACAATTGTCATGGCAAAGTTATCAATAGGGCAGTTGTTAAAAGGTCCGGAGCGTATTGAAGTCATAAAGAGACTTAATGAGAGTAATTCAGATCGGGAGCTTGTGAAATATATTGACGAAAAGACTTTTCATTATATTTATGATGCCTATGAATTATATTGCGACTTGATTAATAATGATTGTTTGCCGTTATTAAAGATTGATATGTGGAGACATACTCCCGAAAATAATTTACTTTATGAAATTTTAATTGGTGCAAATACTTCTTATACGCACAGGATTCTGTTTTATGCTCAAACAGAATATTTATTAAGAAACAGGCCTATAATACAAGAGCGGTATGAGGAATGGATGAGGGTTGTAAGAAATATTTTGTCACGGGCGGATATTACTGTGGACGGAAAACGTAATGATATTGTAAGAAGTCCAGAGACATTTTACGGTGCTGTTAATTTAGTCAGCGAGTTGGCAAAAGGATGTGATAACATCTATAATTATCTATGTTCAGCGTCGCTTTTTTCTGCATTTGCACGTGAGCAGGTTAAAGAAGAAGTATTGAAAGCGGAAATAATTTCTTGTAGAAGCGAACAAAAAGAATTGCTGTTTAAAATGGAAGACAATGAGCTTTTGAGAGGAAGAATAATATTTGCTTTAGAATGTGCAAATTATAAAGATAGTATAGAAGATATTGATTTTGGACTACTTGCAGCGATTCAAAAAGTTTTTGAAAAATATTTTAACAAGGAGTTTGATAGCAATTTTAAGGAGTTTGATAAACTCAGACGAGTAATGCTGACAATAGAGATAAATGGAAAATACCAATATTATAATTATTGGTGGTCATATTGGTATGCTGGTGAAGCAGATAAGAGAAAATTATTTTCATCATATAGAGAAATTGAATATTTTATAGGATTAAATGAGTTTAAAGCCTATTTTAAAAAATTAATTATTCAATTAATTTCTAAAAACTACGATGAAATTATAAAGAATTTTGAAAAGCCTACGAATATGGAAAATTGGCAATACAGGCTTATCAAAGAAGAAAGACTATTGGCTGATTGCAAATCTAAATATATCGCAATCCCTAAAGAGCGTACATATTGTTACTTGTTAAGAGGAAGAAGACCTTCTGATACAGATGGATGTCTTAAAATAGTATGATAGCATATTTTTGTAAATGTAAAAAGGAATTTTACACCTTTACACTTTAAGTATTAATTATAAAAAAGAAGCGACTGTTCAATGACCTTTTATTCTGTTATCCGTCCTTTTTAAAACGGATAACAGAATATTTATTTCCGGTTGGTTCGTCCATTGGCCCGTCATAATCAGTCTGCTTCATTCAAATACTGCATGATCCCCATATGTATCGCCCATGCCACCCGCTCCTGATAATCCTCATCGCAGAGCTTTTCCGCCTCGGCGCTGTTGGAGAGGAACCCGCATTCGGATTCAGTTTCTAATAGACAGACTTATACTGAATTACAGATAACCT